>QKJL01000016.1 GCA_003250835.1 Alphaproteobacteria bacterium | reverse complement strand
TTAAACTTCTTTACGTGATTTTAAGGCTTCCGCTAATGTTCCATCATCCAGAAATTCAAGTTCTCCGCCAATTGGCACCCCGTGCGCCAATTCTGAACATTTTACCATATTACCCAATTCTGCTGAGATATAATGTTGGGTTGTCTTTCCTTCGATTGTTAGAGGAAGCGCAAAGATGATTTCTTTGATTTCGTCTTCTTTGATTCTGTTTTTTAATTTAGGAATATTCAAACTTTCCGGTGTTGTCCCCCCGGATGCAGAAAGTAATCCCCCCAGAATAAAGTATGTTCCTTTGAAGGATCCCATACGTTCCATTGCCCACAAGTCTGCTATATCCTTTACGACACAGACCACTTGTTGATCACGCATTGGATTTTGACAAATATGACATGGAGAAATTTCGTCAAAGTTTCCACATTTTTCACACACTTTTACTTTGTCATATGCTTCACGCATTACATCCGCCAATGGTGCCAATAATTGATCACGTTTTTGTAAAAGGGCTAGCGCTTGACGAGTCGCTGAACGTTTTCCAAGCCCAGGCATTTTTGCAAGATATGTTATGAGTTTATCAATACTATTATCCATCTTTTTACTTTCTTTATTCTGCAACTGTTTCTTTGATCAGTTCGAGTAATTGTTCTTGTTTTTTTATTTTTTCAATTGCTTTTAGTTCTGCTAAACGCTCTTTAATCTTTTCCACTTTCGCCGGACGATCCATTGCTGTGTATTGTTCCAATTCATGTTCCAAACTATCCAACATGATTGTCATTTTATCATTTACAATATATGGTTCTGCTTGATCCATTGGGCGTGGACGAGTCCATGTGCCATCTTCTTTTTTATACTGAAAATTTGACATCACATCAATTTTCACTCCGTCTTTTTCATATTGAGCAAAACATGATTTAAATTTTACTGATGCGGTGCAGACAGGCGGGCGAATTCTGTATTTCGCTAAAATTTCATCCACATCCAATGCGTCTTTTTGATCAACCAAAATATCAATATCTTTATGAGGTTGTACTTTTACGCCATGCATAAGTAATGCCGTTGAACATATTAAGATCCAAAAAATTCCTTTTTTTTCTAATTCATCATGTAAAAATTCTAGAACTTTTAATGATTCTTTTAAATTTATTGAGCGATCCATTTTTTTATACTTTCTTTATGTTCTTCTTTATAAATTGAATTTTTGATCAACATATATAATGATGCACGTTCATATTCTTTGATTTGTCCACAATCCAAATAGACATCATTTTCGCCCAGAGGAATTGTTTTAATTTTTTGTTTTGCTTCATCTTCTTCGATTGCAGTATTTAAGGCATGCGCCCATGCTAGTTCTCCACCCACTAGACCTGAATCTGCAATTCCTTGTTCCACTACATTCGCTGCTGTTTGTAATTTTTTCACTACAACAGGATCAAAAATCATCATCGCAATTCCAGATTCATTTGATGTTGATTCTTTCGGTTTTTCTACGTATCGGCCGTTTTCTACAATTCCCCATCGTGAAGGATCTTCTACCGGGCGTGTGATAATTACATTCCCACCCTTATAATTTTTTACAGCACGTTGGTATACCGTTTCTCCTTTTTCAGACAACACAATATCATCTGGTAGAACCATTGCGATTGAACGTCCTTCGGCTGTATTTGCCGCAATCCCCACAGCATGACCTGTTCCCAATGGTTTATCTTGGATCACGTAATTAATTTTTACCCCCGCTGGTAAATAGCATGATTGTAATAATTTAACTTGTTCATGCATTCCTTTTTCTTGGAATTTTGTTTCAATATATCCTTCATGCGTAAAACAATTTTCAAAGGCGTGAACTGTTTGCATATCTGATACAATAAAGGTAAAGTATTTTGCACCTGCATTTACAAGATTTTCCATCACTGTATCAATTACCTTTCTGTCCCCAAATGGCATTAACGCCTTATGCGGGAGACCTTTTGATTGTGGGTAATTACGTGTTGACTTTCCTGCGAGCAAAACTACAAATTCGATATTTTCGATCATGTTTTATTTCCTTTTGATATCTGATGAACTTTTCTTTAGGATAGCTTTTTTCGTTCCTTGAAACAAATTTTATTTCATTACAAAATATTACAATTTTTTTTATTCAATGTCAAAGCGGAAAAGAATATTTGACTTTTTTGAAAAATGGTATATAAATATAAGTATCTTAAAAAAAATCCTTCATTTTTAATCACATTAAATAAATCTTAAGTCGAGGACTTCTTATGCACATTAAAGAACTTAAACAAAAAAAACCTAGTGAACTTTTAGATATGGCTGAAAAGCTGGAAATCGAAAATCCTTCTCAACATGACACTCAACATCTTCGTTTTGCTATTTTAAAGAAACTTGCTGATAACGGCGAAACATTATCAGGCGATGGAACTTTAGAAATTTTACCAGATGGTTTTGGGTTTTTACGTGCAAGTGAAATGAATTATTATGCTGGACCAGATGATCTTTATATAAGCCCAAATCAAATTCGTAAAATGTCTCTTAAAAATGGAGATTATATTGAAGGGGAAGTTCGTCCTCCGAAATCTGGGGAACGTTATTTTGCCTGTCATAAGATTGAAAAAGTGAATAATGATGATCCTAAAAAAGCAAAACACCGTGTGCCGTTTGATGCTTTGACACCTCTTTATCCAGATGAACATTTAAATATGGAACTAAGTGATAAGTCTAATGACTTAAGAGATATTACTTCACGTGTAATTGATTTGATTTCACCACAAGGAAAAGGACAACGTTCTTTGATCGTGGCTCCTCCAAAAGCTGGTAAAACAATGATGCTTCAAAATATTGCGCATGCTATTACTGAAAATCATCCTGAAATTGAATTGATTGTTTTGTTAATTGACGAACGTCCAGAAGAAGTGACTGATATGCAACGTAGTGTTAAAGGTGAAGTAGTGAGTTCTACGTTTGATGAACCTGCACAACGTCACGTACAAGTTGCTGAAATGGTTTTAAATAAAGCGAAACGTATTGTGGAAGCTGGTAAAGATGTTGTGATCTTACTTGATTCTATTACACGTTTAGGTCGTGCGTATAACACTGTTATTCCTTCATCAGGAAAAGTGTTAACGGGTGGTGTTGATGCCAATGCATTGCAACGTCCAAAACGTTTCTTTGGGGCGGCTCGTAATGTTGAAAACGGTGGATCATTAACGATTATCGCGACTGCGTTGATCGATACTGGATCACGTATGGATGAAGTAATCTTTGAAGAATTTAAAGGAACTGGTAATTCTGAAATCGTATTGGATCGTAAATTATCTGATGTTCGTGTATTCCCGGCAATTGATATTACAAAATCTGGAACACGTAAAGAAGATCTTCTTGTGGATGGTCCTACTTTACAAAAAATGTGGGTACTTCGTAAAATCCTTGAACCAATGGGTGTTGTTGATGCCATGAAGTTCTTATTAGATAAAATGAAGAAGACAAAAGATAATAATGAATTCTTTAATTCTATGAACCAATCTTAATAATCAACTCCCTTCGGGGAGTTTTTTATTTCTTGACTCTTTAGGCTTTTGGTCTATATTTCTGAATAAATATTTTTAACTTAAAATTATTATTGTATGACAGACACACCCGACTACATCAACAGGCAACAAGAAATTAAAAAACTTAAGTACAATCAGGAAATTTTCTTGAGAATACAATCAATTCTTGTGGATAAAATTTTTATTAATGCAAGTGATATTGAAATTCACTCGCATCTTAAAGACGATCTCGAACTGGACAGTCTTGGTATCACTGAAGTTATTATGGAAATTGAAAAAGAATTTGAAATTGGTATTCCCGATGAATATATTGATAATGCAATTTTTGTATTTGACCTAGTCGACTTAGTTGATAAAGCAATTATCTAATTTAAAGCGCTCCCTTACCTTAAAGGAGCGCTTTTTTTTACTCTTGACTCTTTTTTAAAAGAGAATATAAATATTTATATAATCTTACACTTTAAAACCATTATTATGATGCAAAACTTACCCCATGAACCCGCAGACATCTTCGAAATAATTCAACGAATTATTCGGGAACATACTCGTCAAAAAAAGAACATTACTCCTGAGACTCATTTTCAAGATGATTTAGATCTTGGACCACTTGGGATCATGTTTATTATTGTCGATTGCGAGAAAGCTTTTAATGTTAACATTAGTGATGTTTTTCCCAAAGATGTCACACATGTTTCATCACTTTTGAAAATCATTAATGATCTGACAGCTGTTTCAGCAGCTTAATTTAAAAAAATTTTAGGTGCCTTTGGTGCCTATTTTTTTTAGCAATGACACGCGTATTCTTTGAAGGTTTTATTCGATATTAATAATAGATGTAAAGAATCACATATCACCCATGGTACAGTGATTAATAATCCGATCAAAGAAATACTTAAAAAGAAAATGAACATGCCTTCGCGACGATGCCCCATGTAAAAACGATGTGCTCCTAATAAGCCTAATAAGAGAGATAAAATTAACGCAACCCATTTATTACGTTTAAGAGATAATCCATCATCCATGTCTGTATGACGGCAATACGGACAAATAATAACCTGCATTTCAACACCTCTTTCTTTTTACTTTAGCAATGTCTTTTTTCACTTGTCATATCTTAGGAAAACAGTCTCTTTTTTATTTATGTATTTCCTGAATTATCGTCCCTTATTCTGTTTTTTTACTTTTTCAAAAAAAGTACTTGAAAAAATAAAATTCGGGATTATACTGATCCTCACATTACAAGATGGGAATGTGGCGGAACTGGTAGACGCGTCAGACTCAAAATCTGATTTCCTTTGGAAGTGGGAGTTCGATTCTCCCCATTCCCACCATCTTTTAAATATCTCCCACATGGGGGATTTTTTCTATCCTTTTGCAAATGGAAAACGAATCTGATATAATTAGATTATTCTTTAATTTAAAGGGAGGTCCCAATGATAAAGTCTTTTTTAAAATTTCTTGATAAACGTATGCAATATATGCGCTGGTATGATATTTCTTCTTTGAAAATTTCTATGCTCGCATTTGCATTTTGGTTGGCATTAATGTTTCCAAATACTATTTGGTCAGTTGAACCAACAACCTATTTCATTATCTTTATAATTGCTACTATACTTCCAGTGTATGGATTTTATTTTCGTAAAAAGAAATAAGGGAGTTTAAAATGGTTAACGCACTTATCAGATGGGGAAAAGAAAAGGTTACTTTATTTAATCTTTGGGATATCACCTTTACAAAACTTGCTGCTTTTTTTGCAACACTTTTTCTTGCTCGATTATTCCCGGAAACACTTTTAGCTTATGATCTTGCTTGGTATTTAATTTTAGCAATCGTATTTGCGATGCCTGTTTGTTATAAAGTTTTATTAAAACAAGGAGATTAATATGAGTATTGGATTATTGAATTGGATGAATAAAAAAATTAAAAAATATGATTGGAAAGATGTGGCTTGTACTGAAATCTATGGGTTGGCTGCTGGTCTTTTTCTCGCGACTGTTTGGTCTGATTTAACAACTGTCGATCCACTCATTTATCTTGGTATTTTTGTATTGGCTGTTATTCGACCAATTATTACTTTTTTAACTGATTAAAAAAAGCGGGGATTAACCCCGCTTTTTTTTACAAAAATATCATAACACATACTAAGGCTGTTCCCGCCAATAGACACATTATCATTCCAAATTTTGTTTCAAACTTCATTTTTCTCAGTCGGATTTGTAATTTTAATAGCATAATAATACTGTATAATTTTAAATTTCGATGCGCGATTATAGCTATTATTTTTAACCTGTCAATCGTTTCGATTTTCGTTGCATCTTTATAAATTCTTTGATACATTTTCGGCTATGCAAAAGAATATACGAAATTTTTCAATTATTGCTCATATCGACCACGGTAAGTCTACTTTGGCGGACCGTTTGATTCAATATTGCGGTGCGGTAGAACAACGCGATATGCAGGATCAGTTATTAGACAATATGGATATTGAGCGTGAACGTGGAATTACGATCAAAGCTCAGACAGTTCAATTAACTTATAACGCCAAGGATGGGGAAACTTATACCCTGAATCTTTTGGATACACCTGGTCATGTGGACTTCACTTATGAAGTGTCGCGTTCACTTGCTGCGTGTGAAGGATCATTGTTGGTTGTAGATGCTGCCCAAGGTGTGGAAGCTCAGACCCTTGCTAATGTATATTTGGCGATGGAAAACAATCATGAAATTATTCCCGTTCTCAATAAAGTTGATTTACCAGCGGCGGATCCTGAACGTGTGAGACAACAAATCGAAGACGTTATCGGAATTGATGCCAGTGAAGCAGTTCTGGCCAGTGCGAAAGCTGGGATTGGTATTGAAGAAATTCTCGAAGCCATTGTCACACGCTTACCTGCGCCAACTGGGGATGAAGATGCTCCGTTGAAAGCATTGCTTGTGGACAGTTGGTATGACACTTACCAAGGGATTATCACCCTCGTTCGTTTAATGGATGGGACACTGAAAAAAGGTGATACCATTAAAATGATGGCGGCTGGGGCGAGTTATAAAATTGATCGCCTTGGGATTTTCTCACCGTCTATGAAAGATACAAAAGAACTGAAAGCTGGGCAAATTGGTTTTATCATGACTGGGATGAAAAACGTATCTGATTGTAAAATTGGGGATACGATTACTCTGTTGAATAAACCAGCGTCTGAACCTTTATCTGGGTTTAAACCTTCTGTGCCTGTGGTATTCTCATCATTGTTCCCTGTGGATACTTCTGATTACCCATTATTAAAAGATGCGGTGGCACGTTTGTCATTAAATGATGCGAGTTTTACGCATGAGCCTGAAAATTCAGCTGCTCTTGGATTTGGGGTACGTTGTGGGTTCCTTGGTTTATTGCATATGGAAATTATCCAAGAACGTTTGAGTCGTGAGTTTGATCTTGATTTGATTAATACGGCGCCTTCTGTGGCCTATCAAGTGTATTACAAAAACGGCACGATGGAAGTTATTCATAACCCAGCCGATTTACCGGATCCGACCTTGATTGATTACATGGAAGAACCAATGGTAAAAGCAACAATCATGTTGCCAGATGAATATTTAGGTAAGGTTTTGGAATTGTGTACTGAACGTCGTGGTGTGCAAGAAAATCTGACCTATGTTGGGAATCGTGCGATGGTGGTTTACAAATTACCATTGAATGAAATCGTTTTTGATTTTTATGATAAGTTGAAATCTTATACCCAAGGGTATGCGTCGTTTGATTATGAATTGGCGGAATATGTACGTTCAGATTTGGTAAAGGTTGGCATTTTGATTAATGAAGAGCCTGTGGATGCGTTGGCGTTTATGGCGCATCGTAGCCATGCCGAAGCCAAAGGGCGTAAGATCTGTGAACGATTAAAAGAATTGATTCCAAAGCACCAATTTAAAATTCCGATCCAGGCTGCGATCGGGGGTAAAGTGATTGCCCGTGAAACGATTGCTGCGTTCCGTAAAGACGTGACTGCGAAATGTTACGGTGGGGACATCAGTCGTAAAAAGAAATTGCTGGAAAAGCAAAAGAAGGGTAAGAAAAAGATGCGTCAATTCGGTAAAGTGGAAATTCCACAATCCGCCTTTATCAATGCGCTTAAATCCGGAGATGATTAAAAAAAGAACGCCTTAGACTGAGGCGTTTTTTTATATCATTTGACAGATTGGGAATATGTGGTATGGTGGTGGGGCGTTAAACTAAAAATTAAATATACGATTATGATAAGTACCGTTAACATTGCACAGCAGTATAGGGATTTTATCACGGATCCTACGTCTACGCCGACGGAAGTAGAATATGTAAACGCTGTTTTAAATCAGGATATTATCAACCTGATTAAGCCTGATGAGCATGTGATGGACGTTTTGAGAGGTTTATTACAGAAAGTTATTCCTATGCATCCCTGGATGGAGGTATACAAATCCTTGCCCATTATCCTGTTGGCTTATTTGCTTTCCGAGAATACTTTTCTTTCTCTTGCTATTCCCGATATCAAGAAAAAGTTGTATGTGTACAAAACGAAGTCAAAGGGGGAGCCCAATGTTTATCATGTGGATCTTGCCTCTGAACCCATTCAAAGTGCTTAAAAAAAAGACATTAAAAGTCCCCTTTGCGGGGCTTTTTTTTAGCTTTTTTCACTATATTGACAAATCTGAAATCTGTGATAGATTCAACGCTGTTGAACTAAAAATTATTCTTATGATTAAAAATCTTTTATCTACAATCGTCACACAGTATGATTCTTTTGAAGCATATCCTAATTCATTTGAGGACATTGAAAAACAATTCTTAAATTGTTTGGATCCTTCGTTTAAAATGAACTTAACCGAAGAAGATCCGGTTTTAAAAGCTCTGGATTATTTGTTGACACTATTAAAGGCTGAGTATGAAAACATCCTTAAGCATCCGGGTATAGAATTACTCATGTTTGCCTTTTTACGTAGCCCTTTCCCCGGAATTTCTTTTAGTATTCCTGGTGACAAAACATTAAGTGTAACTGATTATTCGAAGAATTCACCGAACTATACTAGTCGGTTTAAAATCGAGTTATCAGTCAATTCGATTATTGTACGATCGAAAATGTAATTTAAGGCGGTTATCCCACTGGGGGTAGCCGTCTTTTTTAATAGGATTGACAAATTTAAAATCTGTGATAGATTAGTTTAAAGACCTATTATTAATCAAAATTATTCTTTTATGGAAGTTGATGAAATCTTAAAAATGTTTAGGCGTTTCATGAATAATGAAGCCTATGTTGAAGATCATAAAATCTTCATTGAAAATAATGTTACAAAAGAGGCTATCCTTGCCTTAGAAAACGACATTCCATTGTTGCAAACGTTTAGTGAGGTGGCGGAAAAGTTAAAAAAGAAACATGATGTGGAGTTTGAATATCTCCCCCTTTTCCTTTTAGCTCTTTCGTTGAGTGATGAAACTCATCTTACTTTAAGTTTTGATGCAGTTGAATTAACTCTTACCGATGCGACAAAACTGGAGTATTCTTCGGATCAACGATTTGCTACGACAACATTGCCGATTTTATCGGTAGAATTTTAAATTTTTAGTTTAATTTTTTTATTTTTAATTATTTACACAACACACTTACGGTTCCTTAAATTTATTTAAGGGGCCGTTTTTTTATTGCTTAAAAATAAAGGTTGCATATTTTTACTTTCTTATATTATAATGTCCTGTACCGCTTTGATCCGGCTGACACCGGGGAGCAATGAGAAGAACCGTCGTTATGACTTAGTAGAACTCATCGGGTAAGCCCGTTATCGCTGTAATCAAGTTTCAATTAGGGTGGCACCGCGTTCGCTTAAATGATCGCCCCTAAGCTCAATTTTTGTTAAATGAAAATAGGAGTATTGAAAAATGCATCAATATCGTTCGCACACTTGTGGTGCTTTGCGTGACACAGATAATGGGTCACAGGTTAAACTTTCAGGATGGGTACACCGTAAACGTGACCATGGTAATTTGGTATTTATCGATTTACGTGATCATTATGGGATTACTCAATGTGTTATTGAAAACACCGATCCTAATTTTAAAGTGATTGAACATGTTCGTCCAGAAACAGTTTTGTGTTTAGATGGTGAAGTTGTTTTACGTGATGCGGAAGCGATTAATGAAAACTTACCAACTGGTAAAATTGAAATTAAAATTTCAAAAGCTGAAGTCTTATCTGAATCAGATGTGTTACCAATCTTGGTTGCAAGTGATGAAAAATTCCCAGAAGATTTACGTATTAAACATCGTTACATCGATTTACGTCGTGAAAAATTACAAAGCAATATTAAAATGCGTGATCAAATTACACGCTTTATTCGCCAACAAATGTGGGGACAAGAATTTAATGAAATTTCTACACCTATGTTAACATCATCATCACCAGAAGGCGCACGCGACTTTGTGGTACCTTCTCGTCATGCTCATGGTGGTTTTTATGCATTGCCACAATCTCCTCAACAATTTAAACAGTTGTTGATGATTGGTGGATTTGATAAATATTTCCAAATTGCACCATGTTTCCGTGATGAAGATTTACGTGCAGATCGTTTGCTTGTTCATTATCAATTGGATGTGGAAATGTCTTTTGTAGAACGCGATGATGTAATGAACACGATGGAAAAAGTTTTATACAGCGTTTATGATAAATTTAAAGGAGATCGTAAAATCGATTCAAATATTCCTCGTATTCCATATTCAGAAGCAATGGAAACATATGGGATTGATCGTCCTGATCTTCGTAATCCTCTTTTAATTAAAGATGTATCAGAATCATTTAAAGATTCAGGTTTTGGTTTATTCGCTGGATTAGTTGCAAAAGGATTTCATGTAAAAGCCATTGCAACACCTGGAACTGCGGATCGACCTCGTTCATTCTATGATAAGCTTAATGATTGGGCACGCTCTGAAGGTGCTGGTGGACTTGGCTATATCATCTTTGGAACTGATGGCGAAGCAAAAGGACCTATTGCGAAGAATTTAGATGCTGACCGTATTGCTGCGATCAAAGAAATCTCTGGTGCGAATGATGGGGATTCTGTTTTCTTTGTTTGTGATAAACTACATGATGCTCAAAAGTTTGCTGGAAAAGTTCGTATCAAACTTGGTCAAGAACTTGATCTTATTGATCCAAATGAATTTAAATTCTGTTGGGTGATTGACTTCCCATTCTATGAAGTGAATGACGAAGGTAAGTTAGATTTTGGACATAATCCATTTTCTGCACCTCGTGGTGGACTTGCGGCTTTTGAAGAACAAGATCCTCTTAAAATCTTTTCTGAACAATATGACTTTATCTGTAATGGATTTGAGTTAGGTGGTGGAAGTATCCGTAACAGTAATCCTAAGGTTATGCTTAAAGCTTTTGAAAAAGTTGGTTACGGTGAAGACGTTGTTAAACAAAAATTCGGTGCTTTATATGAAGCATTCCAATACGGCGCTCCTCCACACGGTGGAATGGGTTGTGGATTGGAACGTACAGTTATGTTATTAACAGGTGAACCAAATCTTCGTGAAGTGGAAGCGTTCCCATTAAATGGACGTGGACAAGACTTGATGATGAATGCGCCAGCGGAATTGTCTGAAGAACAATTGCGTGAATTACATATCAAAGTTCGACCAACTCATAAGAGTTAATTTAAAAGCGAGGCTTCGGCCTCGTTTTTTTGTTCCTTTGCATTAAAATGCACATTATTGAAATATGCTACATTTCTTTTGACAGATTTTAATTTGTACGTTATTCTGCCAGACTTAACCTTAAACTTTATACATATGAAATTTATTTTGGCTTTGAGCCTTTTTCTTTCTGTTGCATTATATGCTCAGGAAACTGACAAAGAAGTGACTTTTTACACTTTGAATAAGACGTCTGTAGATGTTTATATTCAACCAACAGATTCTATTTTAACTCTTGCTGAAGAATTTAATTTAGTCATTGGGGATACTTTAAGGCGTAGTTGGATTACGTATGAATACGAATATGGTAAATGTGTTTTTTCACAATGTCATTGTGAAACTATACGTATTACAAAACAAATTAATGAAACAGATTTTAAATACATGCCTGTTTTATGTAATTAATTACCTCAGCGTCCCTTCGGGGACGTTTTTTGTTGTACTTTTATTTTAAACACACTAACATTTAAGTATCTTTATTTACTTAACCTGAAAGGATTTAATATGAGTATTGTCTTTTTATTACTTTTGATTGCGCCTTTATCACTTTATGCTTTGATTAAGTTGGATCAAAAAATTTCAAACAAAGTTGTTGTGATGGATGTGTTTACTACATTTAACAAAGATCGTCGTAGCCTGTTTAAATTTTCACTTTATACATTAATTGTTGGACTATCTCTTTTAGCAACTGGTACTGCTTTTGCGGCTGCGTTTTATGGTAATTCTTATGAAGTTCTTTACCTTCTTGCAGGGGTTGTTGGCTTAATTATTGGTTTGTATTTATTTTTTATTTTAAATGGGTATCTTTTAAAACTTTCTCATCAATTGGCAAATGACAAAAAAAACTGGCTGACTTCTTGGAAAGATTATATGCCTGAACGTATTGATTATGTTAAATTACAATTGAAATGTCTTTGGCGTTCGCTATTAATTATTATTCCAGGCTTCTTTATTATTGGCGCGATCTCATACATTCTTTTTGAATATGTAAATGATTTAATTGGACTTATATTTGGATTAGCGAGTATCACATGGTTTGTTTTTTTACTTGTTTCCATTTCATACCACTGGGTTAAAAAATTTGACTTTAATGCTTTTGATCTTTCAAATGCCCTTCCTTTTTATAAAAAGAATTGGGGATTAGTTGTGAAGTATTCATTTAAAATGTTTTTATTTATCCTTCCTGCATTTTTTATTGATAAGGATATAATTAAACATTTTATTGCTTCAGATCCTTCTGTTATTAGTAATATGACAACTCTTTTCATCTTAATTGGATTGATGTTGGTTGTTGGATTTTTTATGGGAATTGCTCAAAAAATTATCGGGGTCTTTATTTTTGGAAAATCAGCCGCATTGATTAAACATTCTAAATAATTTAAAAAACGGTCATAAAGGCCGTTTTTTTATTTGAGATTTTGTTTACCATGTTTTATAGTGTGACTACATCAAAATTATGAAAAAGGATTAAGAAAATGAAAACTATTTTAATCACTGGTGGAGCTGGGTTCCTTGGTTCTAATCTCTGTCATCGTTTAATTAACGAAGGTCATAAAATTATCTGTTTAGATAATTGTTATGTTGGGGCGAAAGAAAATCTTGGTGACTTGCTGGACCATCCGCGTTTTCATTTTGTTGAACACGATGTAGTAACCCCCATTACATTTGATGATAAGATTGATCAGATTTATCATTTAGCTTGTCCTGGTTCGCCTATTTTCTATCAAGGGGATTATGCTATTCATACGACAAAGACTTCTGTGATTGGATCGATTAATATGTTAAACCTTGCTCATGAACATGGCGCACGTATTTTCCTTTCTTCGACTTCTGAGTGTTATGGAGAACCGTTACAACACCCTCAAAAGGAAAGTTACCGCGGGAATGTAAATTCAATTGGTATACGTGCATGTTATGATGAAGGAAAACGTTGTGCCGAATCTCTGTTCTTTGATTATCACCGTCACAAAGGTGTGGATATTCGCGTTGTTCGAATCTTTAATACATATGGTCCAAACATGAACCCATTAGATGGTCGTGTGATTACGAACTTTATTTGCCAAGCGTTACGTGGTGAAGATATTACTGTTTATGGTGATGGGTCTCAGACACGTTCATTTTGCTATGTGGATGATTTGTTAGAAGGCTTTGTACGTATGATGAATAACGAAGATAATTTCTTAGGTCCCGTTAATCTTGGGAATCCTGGTGAATTTACAATGCATGAATTGGCTGAAAAAATCTTAGCTAAAATTGATACTGACTCAAAAATTATTTACAAACCATTACCAAGTGATGACCCGACTCAACGTCGTCCCGATATCACATTGGCGAAAGAAAAATTGGATTGGGCTCCAACGATTGATTTGGATACTGGGTTAGATAAAACGATTGCATATTACAAACAAGCGCTTAGTTGTGCATGCTTTAAAGATATTACGTGTAATGATGGATATTCATTAAACCCCCATGCGGAACGTGAAGAAACTGTCCATGTGTCTAAATTAGATTAATTTCAGCGTCCCTTTGGGGACGTTTTTTATTAGTGTGAACAAAATATATCTTTTTTGATAAAAAATGCTTGCAATAAAAAAATTGTGCGGTTATACTGCCTATCACTTAAGTGGGTGATTAGCTCAGCTGGCTAGAGCATCTCGTTTACACCGAGAGGGTCGGGAGTTCGAATCTCTCATCACCCACCACTTTTAATCAACGTCCTTTTATGGGCGTCTTTTTTTATTTGTTATCCACAATTAATCCATAAAAAAAGCAGCCATTTCTGACTGCCTTTTTGTTTTCAGACCCGAAGGTCTTTATATTGGAATGATATTTTTAGCATTACCCTTGAAAACCAACTGAGGAAGTTGTCTTTCAGGTACAAAACTCTTAATTGCAGTAAAGGGTCTAATCCTCCTTTTACTTTTTCAATCAGATTATTACTTAGAAACAATCGTTGAAGGTGAACACATTTTTCCAAGCCTTCGACTTTTTTAATTTGATTATTTCGCAAATCCAATCTTTGCAATAATACCAAGCATTCGAGATTTTCTATTTTTTGAATCTGATTATTACTGAGATCCAATTTTCTCAAATGTATAAGATATTTCAAACCTTCTGGGATTTTTTTTAATTCTTTTCCAGAAAGATTTAATTCCGTTACAAATTGAATGGTTTCAATTGTCTCGTCGACGTTGCCTAGCTCTATCAATTCTTGCAGAGCTTTTTCTTTTTTAGATACTTCAGAGAGCCTTGATATTGCCCCTTTTACGATTAAATTTATTCTTTCAACCTGCTCAATTGGTAAGTTCTCAACTAAACCAACTAAGTCTTTGATAAGTTTTAATTTATTCATGAGTTAGTGTAATTTTATATAATAATATAAATTTCACTCCTCATTATAATCTCTTTTTTAAATTTGTCAAAATTTTGTATTTCCTACGAAATTTATCAAATGCGGAGGCTTTTTTCTTGCGATTTTTTAAATTTTATTCTACAGTCCCTTTTGTTATGAAAAAACAGTACGATGTCATTGTTATTGGTGGGGGACATGCTGGGGTTGAGGCCGCGGCTGCTTCTGCACGTCTGGGCGCGAAAACAGCTTTGATTACCTTTAAAAAAGAAGATATTGGGACCCTATCATGTAATCCATCGATTGGTGGACTTGGCAAAGGACATATCGTACGTGAAATTGATGCTTTGGATGGTGTGATGCCAGGATGTGCTGATACCGCTGGTATTCATTTCCGTGTGCTTAATCGTTCAAAGGGAGCTGCTGTACAAGGACCTCGTGCACAGGTAGATCGTGTAATTTATCGCGATGCTGTTTTCGCGATACTTTCTGATTATCCAAATTTAGATCTTATTTTTGATGAAGTTACAGATCTGATTGATCGCGATGGTGCGATTGTTGGTGTTGAGACTAAAGATCATTCACAAATTGATGCAAAAGCCGTTATTTTGACCACTGGGACGTTTTTAAGAGGTCTCATGCACACAGGTGAAGAACAATCAAATGGTGGACGTGTGGGTGATGCTGCGAGTTATGGAATTACACCTGCGTTAACTCGTCTTGGATTTGAAACTATTCGTTTAAAGACTGGAACACCGGCTCGATTAGATGGCGACACTATTAATTGGGATGTAATTGATACGCAAGCATCTGATGAACATCCTGAACCTTTTTCAATGTTAACCGAATCTGTTGCTGGGCGAGACACTATTACATGTGGGATGACATCAACTAATGAAGAAATTCATCAACTCATTCGTGATGGCGTTGCACGTTCTCCTCTGTTCAATGGACAGATTGATGGTAAAGGACCGCGTTATTGCCCAAGTATTGAAGATAAGGTTGTTCGCTTTCCTCATCATCATCAACATAATGTCTTTTTAGAACCCGAAGGATTAAACACAAATGTTGTGTATCCGAATGGAATTTCTACATCTTTGCCAAAAGATATTCAAGATGCTGTTGTGAAACGTATCAAAGGATGTGAGCATGCAAAGATTTTGCAATATGGATATGCGATTGAATACGATGCGATTGATGCCCGTATGCTTAAACCGACATTGGAATCACATGCGGTAAAAGGATTATTCTTTGCGGGGCAAATTAATGGAACATCTGGGTATGAAGAAGCAGCCGGACAAGGTGTGGTTGCTGGGATTAATGCGGCGCATGTTGCTCAACAAAAAGAAGCTTTTATTTTATCACGTACTGAATCTTATATTGGTGTATTGATTGATGATATTACAACCCTTGGTGTGGATGAACCTTATCGTATGTTTACTGCTCGATCTGAATATCGTTTAATGTTACGTGCGGATAATGCTGATCAACGTTTGACACCGCGTGGTCTTGCAATTGGATTAATCCGTGACGCACGTCGTGATGCATTTGAATCTAAACAAACTTTGTTACATGACACAATTGCACGTATGAAAGAAATGATTGCTTCGCATAAAAAACTTGTCGATGCAGGACTGCAATTAAATCATGGTGGAGAACAAAAAAATGCTTATCGTTTATTTGGTTTTCCAAATGTTGATTTTAAGATGATTGAAACTATCTTTCCATCTCTTGCGACTTTGCCTGATGCAATTAAAAAGCAAATTGAAATCGAAGGAAAGTACGAAGGATATTTATCACGTGTGCAACATGATATTGATTCTATTAAGCGTGATGAGCAAATGATTATTCCAGATGATTTTAATTATGCAAAAGTTGGTAGTTTGACCAATGAAGTTGTTCAAAAATTAACGGCGGCTAAACCTGCGACCTTAGCTGCGGCAGCTCGTATTCAAGGAATTACGCCAGCTGCACTTATTGCTGTTTTAAAATCATTAAAGAAAAAATCTGTATAAAAAATATTTCTTTCCTTGGATTCCCTTTTAAATTTTGTTATCATTTTACCGACTCTAAAAGAAAGGATTATTTTATGTTTAACGTTCCTGAAAAAATTGAAATTATTGGTGGTACACCAGTTAATGGTACGGTTGAAATTTCTGGTGCTAAGAACTCTGTTATGTGTTTAATGGCGGCCGCTCTTTTAACAAAAGAAAAAGTTATTTTACGTAACGTTCCATTTATTTCTGATGTACTTTGGTTTGGTTCAATTATGCGTGATATTGGTGTGGATGTTCAACATAATCCTGTGACGAAAGAAATGCATATTTGTGCCGAAAATATTACAACAAATGTTTTACCAGCGCATACATCAAAACGTATTCGTACTTCTTATTATTTCTGGGGAGCGTTATTGGCTCGTTTTGCAATTACAAAAGAATACGATCAATTGATTGTGGCGAATCCAGGTGGCTGTAAATTTGGAACAGCTGCGCGTAAATTTGATTTCCATATTAATCTTTTACAACAAGTTTTACACACAGAAGTTGCAGAAGAAGGTGATGAAACTGAAAGTCGTCTTATCTTTACATTGCCAAAAGATTTTAAACAAACTGATGAGTTATCTTATTTTTCAACGGCTCGTTTATCACATGGGGCTACCATTAATTTCTTATTAGCTGCTGTTGGGAATGGAAACATTGCAATGTTAAATGCCATCCAAGAACCAGAAATTGCCGATTTAATTCATATGCTCAATATGATGGGACGTAATCAATTATTTATCAGTGGTGAAGATTCAACTGGTCTTGTGAAAAAACAACTAGCTAAACCAGCTTTGCTTAAAGGGGTAAAATATATTGTAATGCCAGATCGATTGGAAGCAGCGAGTTATGCTTTGTTAACAGCAATGACTGGTGGCGAAGTTTTATTATCAGGTTGTGATGTTTCAACAATGAAACCTTTTATGGCACGTTTCCGTCACTGTGCTGATGTGCGGGAACTCCCGAATGGTTTACATATTACAGCAAAGCCTTTATCAGACGTTCCTGGACAACATATGCTCATTTCTCCGTACCCTGGAGATGAAACAGATAATCATCAAGTGTGGGCCCCTTTGCTTATGCTTGCGAATTCACCATCTGTGATTATTGATCCAATTTGGATTAACCGTACTGGTCATCTTGGCGAACTTGCCAAAATGGGTGGGGCAAGTGATCACCACGTAACACGTAAAGATGATGTGACTGTTAATTCTTATGATACTGGTGAAAAAGCATATATTGATATTCCTGGTGGATCTACTTTTAAAGCGGCGGATGTAATGGGTCCCGATTTACGTGGTACAATTGGACTTATTTTTGCTGCGTGTGCTGCCGATGGTAAGAGCCAAATTTCAGATGCAAAATGGGCGATTCGTGGATATCCTAACCTCGTTCAAAATTTACGTGGTCTTGGTGTGTGTGTAAATGAAATTGGACATGATGCAAAATCATCCGCTCCTTTGTTACCACCTTTGAATGATCAAACAGGATGTGCATTTTAATGATTGAATTGTTTTCAGGTCTTCGTGGTAAACTTCTTGCTAATCATCCATTAGCACCGTATACATGGTTGAAAGTTGGAGGACCTGCAAAGCTATTTTTTGAACCTGCTGATTTAGATGATTTAAAACATTTTTTATCTCAACGTCCCGCTGACTTACGTATTTTTTATATGGGATTAGGATCAAACCTTCTCATTGACGATTCTGGATTTAATGGCGTTGTTATTCGTTTAGGTAAAACATTTTCATTTATCAATTCACTTGATGATACTTTGTTTGAAGTTGGTGCTTTTACCGTTGGTGTTTTAATTGCTAAATATACACATGAACATTCATTAACAGGGTGTGAATTCTTTTCTCATTTACCAGGGTCACTTGGTGGGGCGATTAAAATGAATGCAGGATGTTTTGGTCAAGAGACAAAAGACATTATTGAATCTGTTACTGTATTAAATCCAGACGGCAGTGTGCGTGTTCTTTCAAATACAGATTGTCAGTTTGTTTATCGTAACAGTGCCATTACAAATGACATTCTTGTACTGTCTGCTGTTTTAAAATGTTCTTATGGTGATATGCAAGAAATTAAACGTATGATGAATGAACAAACAGCTAAACGTAATGCTTCGCAACCCGTGACAGCAAAGACTGCTGGGTCATTCTTTAAAAACCCTTCTGAAGGTGCAGCTGCGATGTTTATTGATCAATGTGGTTTAAAAGGTTATACCATCGGTGGGGCACAAGTTTCATTAAAGCATGCTAACTTTTTTGAAAATGTTGGGGATGCAAGCGCGACTGATTTTTTAAAACTTCGTGATCATGTTCAACAGTGTGTAAAAGAAAAGTTCAATATCGATCTTATCCCTGAAGTAAAATACATTAAATAATTTCAAGTTCTTTTCTTCGAATAAAATCTTCTTGAAAAAAATTTGACTCTTTTTTATTTATACTGTAATTTTCATTCCATTCTATTAGTACTCATTAAAATTATTACTATATGAAACAATCACTTTATATTGCCGTGCAATTCCAACCTGCGGATATAAATTATTTCATTCCTGAACAATTTCAATCCCTTGAGCTTTTTCATAGCACCCTGATTTATTCAGCAAATGGTATGAATAGTTTAGATGATATTAAAAAAATTGTTGATTCTATTGCTAAGAAAGAATCATCATTTACTGTCACAGTGGATAGTGTTTTTTCCATGAATGCAGATAATATGCATTATTATGCGCTTGGGATTAATTCGAATGATATTTTTACTCTTCGTAATCGGTTGATTGAATTATTGTTAATTAAAGGACTTTCTTATAATCAGACTTTTGGGTATCATCCCCATATTACGATTAGAAAAATTCCTTTAGATCAACCTATCTATCCACTTAAAACATTTACTTTATTAGTGGATAACTTAACAATTTATTCAGATGATCAAATTTTACATCGTGTGAAACTTTGTTAAAAAAAAACGGTCATTACGACCGTTTTTTTTAATATACTTCATTCATCACGTCTTTATATTTTTTAGGTTTTACTGTGATAAACATTTTACGACGTTCATCTGCCAAAAACTTTTCTGCCATCATTTCTACTTTTTGATTCAATAGAGAAATTTGGATACGTTCTTTAATTTCTGGTTTATTAAAAAAGTTTTGTCCTTTACGTGAACACACCATAAAGATAATATACCCTGCACCAATTGGCATTGGTTTTAAAGCTGTATTTAATGGGGCCGTGTTAAATAATTGTTGTAGTGGAGGAGCCAATTGATTACTGTCAATTTTTCCACCCATATCACCTGAACCAGGTTCTCCATAAAATGCAACTTGTTCATTAAATTTTTTACAGCTTTTAATATCTTTTACCGATTCAAATACTGACATTGCTTTGTCTTCATCTGGTAGTATTAATTGACTTAGAACAAGTGTTGAAGGTGTTCCACGTTCTTTCTTTAATGTTGTGATGTAATCATTTAAATCATCATCTGCTATGTTTACTGTTGGTGCAATTTGCCCTTGTACCACTTGCATCCATGCAATTTGATTTTTTAAATAATCATCATACACTTCTTCCCCATATACAAAATCTTTGAATGGGTTTTGTTTTTTTAAAATACGTTCTTTTGTTGCTTCTACTTGAGAATCTGGAATACGAATTCCATTTTTCTTTGCAATAGAATCTTTTACTTTTTCATTAATTAATTCCATTAACGCATGTTTTTCTAATTCTTCTGTTGGAGCATTTTTTACATTTGGATTAATGATTTTCATTAATTCAGCACGCACACGTATGTCGTAATCAGAGATCATTTCTCTGTCTACGAGTGCAACAATTTCGACGGCTGATACTGTATTTATTTGTGTCATTATCAGACATAAAATCATTAAGATTTTTTTTAACATTTTATTTTTATTCTCCTACTCCGCCTAGCGTTTTAAATATGAAGTTGATATAGATTTTTTCTTCACCTTGATAGTCACGATCTTTTGCATATTCTTTGCGATAACCGATTTTCATATTAAAACAATCATCTGTATATTGCAAGCCGCCGCCCACCATTGTTTGAGAAGAATTTGAAAAATTGTAACGATCCATTACATAAATTCCAAAGTGATTTGTCAGACCTATTGATCCTTGTATGTATCCTTCTTCGCTTGCACTATCATCAATACCTGTTTCATTATTTTTTTGATCATACACATAATCCAAGTATACGTAATTAATATCACTTCCTGCTTTTAATGTTAACTCATTTCTTTCAAATTCAAATGTATCTTTATCCATTCTAAAACGATAGATAGCATCCAACCATTTTGTTGGATTGAACATTAGACGTCCTACGTAATCTGATAATTCACTTTCCAATCCTGAGTTTTCTGGAAATTCATCAATTGAATTTAATCGGAATGTTTGTCCCACAAATGCATTTATTTTTCCAAAGTCATTTCCAAATGAACTCCAATTAATTCCATAATTTATTCGTGTTCCTGTTTCTGCTCTGTCCAATCCAATGTATCGATTTTCTTCAAACACATTACTGTCATCAAAAATTGTTCCAGTACTATCCGTGTTTAAGATTTCATCATTAAAATTATCATTCGCTGATGATACCAATTGCATTGTTGGTGTTAAAATTTGCGTTGAGTTTTCAGATACTTTGATAAATGGCATTTCAGCCTTCACACTTCCTTGTGGTAAGATACGTGTTGTTGTTCCTGTGTAATCTGGATCTGTTGGTAATGTCACATTCTTATAGTGATACATATCACCACGTGTTGATAATTTTGTTTCCAATTTCAACCCATATGATGTGATATAAGGCAGCGTCCATGCAATATTTAAAGACCCTTTGTGTTGTTCTTCTTCTGTTGGATATTTCAATGATGATGAATCAAATTTTACATTCCAATATGCCCCAAAACTGTTTGGTTCAAATACACGATTAAAATGCACCATTGGAAATACTTCTGGAACCAGATCATCATCTACGTCGCTACGCATATCTTGGAATTTATGTAATTTTAATGCAAAGTAACTTCGGTTCGATAAACCTTCGATTCCCACATCGTTATGTAGGTAAGCTTCGCGTGAGATATCGTATTTACGTAAATATGTATCATCTGTTGCGTATTCAATATTTCCATACGCACGCCACACATCATCTAAATTAAATTTTGAATATGAAAAAACGTGACCGCGATCATGTCCAATTGAATCTTCGTTTGTATATGACCCTGTTGTTTTAATTTCACCAAATGAAAATTTCTTTTCATGTTCCCCACCCCAGTTTATTCCTTCATCACTTGTGAACTTTGGTTTTAAAATTAAACTTTCTGAATTGGAAATAGCAATATGATATGGTGTTTCAATATACGCCCCTAGTTCAGAAGATGTTCCAAAACTTGGGAATAAAAATCCTGATTTATGTTTAATGCTTGGATCTGGATGTGATAAGTATGGCATATAGAAAATTGGCAGCCCCCACATTTCCAGCCATGCTGAATAATATTGTACTGTTTCCCCGTCTCTTTTTAATTCATTTGCACGAATTTCCCATGTCAGTGAACACGATGGATCTCTTTTACATGCTGTATATGATATATCTTCAAATACTATTCCAGAATCTGTTCCTTTGATTTTTGTCGCACGGATTGAAGCACCATCCCCCATATCTACTGATAAATTTTCAGCATTTATGTTTGCCATATTTTTTCCAACAACCACAGAATCTAATGAGAATTTTTCATTTGGTCTTTTTACTGTTACCCCACCCCATGCAATTAATTCAGAACGTTTTGTATCATATTCTAAATGAGGTGCACTCATTATACTTAAGCCTTGTGTTGCTTCTACTCCACCATCTGCTTTTACACGTCCTGTATTATGATCAAAGGTAATTGAATCCGCCGTGATATTAATTGGCGGTTCCTTTGCAACAGATGCAAAGGAAACTAAACATACAGATAAAAGAAAGAGTTTTTTTATCATCTTATTTTTTTATCTTTTTAGCTTTGCGTTTTTTAGGCGGTTGATACAGTAATGCAAAAAATCCAATTGCGATTAAAACTGCGTAAATCATATAAAGTCCACCGATCATCGCGATATTCTTTTCAAAGAAACTAAATAAGAATAATGTTAATCCTTCGATCGCGATAAAACCTCCTGTTGCGATCATTAAATTATTTCCTTTGCGACGTCCTGTGAACGATCCATTGAAAATTCCAAGAAGAGCTATTAATGTGAAAATCAAACTATTTAATGGAAAGATTAAACGACGATGTGCTTCGATTTTAAAACGACTATATTCTTTTTCATTAACACCCAATTCACTTGGATTAAGTAGTTTTAACAATCCTACTTCTTTTGGGCGTTTTTCTCTGTTTTCTTTTTTTGCCTGTAACCCAAGATCGATCGTGTAATCATCAAAATATCCGAATGTATATTTATTTGTTTCTTTACTTTTTTCTTGTAAAGATCCTGATACAAGTGCTACTGAAATTCCATTTTGTGTTTTAATCAACATTCCTTTTTTCGCCATAATCGTGTATTGATTATTTTCTTGACGGTTATCAAACATGATTACATTATGCAAAGTATTCTGTGTTGATTTTTCAACATAGATTGTTAAGTTCGGCATTACTTCATTAAACTTATCTTCTTTTAACATTAGGTATGATAAATCATTTGCAATACGCCATTGAAATGTTTTAAATTTTACCGCTGCTGTTGGTTCTAAATACAATGATGAAAAGTATGAAAATACCATTAAGCATCCTGTTAAGATGAATGCTGGTTTTGCTAATTGCCAACGTGATGCACCTGATACATGCATTACTACTAATTCTTTATCCATTACCATACGATTGTATACGAATAAGATTACAGCAAATAATGCAATTGGTAATACAATATTAATCAATTGTGGTAATAAGAATGATGTGAATGTTAAAAATGATCCAACTGATAATCCACGTTCCAAAATATATTTAAGCAGGCGAATTATTTGCGTCAACCATGCTACACCGGTTAGCACAGCTGTTACAATTAAGACACCTGATAGTAATTGGTTAAAAATATATTTCGTTATTAAATTCATGTTATATTAACTTTAATTCCTTTGCCAGCATTTCTATTTCATCAATCCATTTTGATAAACCAACTTTTATTCCATTTTCCCAAAATGTTTTTTCACGTGGGTCTAAACCAAATGGTTCCAATAATTCTACAGCACTCTTTGTACCACCTGCAGCCAATAAATCAATGTATTTTTTCTCAAAATCTGGAATTGTGTCTTTTAACGCATAAATGCTTTGTGTGAACAATTCACCAAATGCGTATGCATATACATAAAATGGGCGCATAAATTTTGACATATATGCCCACAAATTATTATGATTTTCATATATAAATACATCCCCATTTTTCCCATATAATTTTTCAGTTACTTCCAACCAAAGAGATTGCATTTCTTGTGTTGTTACTTTTCCAGATTTGCGCTTTTCATGAATTCCTTGTTCAAATAATGAAAAACTGATTTGACGTTGTACTGAATTTATAAATTTTTGACACTTATCCAAAATTAAATCTAGCTTTTTTTTTGGGTTATCTAATTTGCTATTTAAATAATTAAATGTAATTGCTTCGCCAAAGATACTTGCTGTTTCCGCATATGTCATTGGAGGATGCCACATCATTGATCCTTGTTTATCTGCTGCAATTAATCCATGACATGCATGTCCCATTTCATGAGCAAGTGTTCCAATATCATTTAATCTTCCTTGGTAATTTAAAAACACCATTGATGTATTTACATTATTTAACGCACAATTTGTATAATCATACGCGCCACTTTTTTTTGTTTTTGTTACTGATGCATGTACCCACTTTTTATCAAAAACCATTTTTACTTTTTCAGCTAATTTTAATGAAAATGATTGATATGCACTTATAACTATTTCTTTTGCTTTTTCAAATGGAATATAATCTATTTTTTCTTTTGCAAGTGGTGCATTACGATCTGACCACATTAGTTTTTCTTTTCCCAATAATTTTGCAAACAATTTATAAAAACGCATACACTCTTTTGTTCCTAAATCTATTACTACTTCGTGTAATGTTTGCACCGTTGCATCGTCTAATTTATTTAAAAGATTTCTTAAAGCCATTGGATGTTTATATCCACGATCTGCATCTGCTACTGCTTTTAATCCCGTCATTACATTGAGAGATCTTGTACGTAATAACGTATAGTTTGATGTTTCCAATCCTTCATTTAATTTTTTAAGCGCATCTCTGCGAATTTCAGATGATGGGTCAAAAGCCGCCTTTTTAATCATCTCTTCTTTTTTATATTTTTTACCATCTATTTCAAATTCTAATAACGTATCAAATTCAGTCATTAAATCATACCATTCACTTGTTCCGAATGGTTCTCTTTTTGTTAATACTGTTTCAACTTCTTCTGATAAATAATGTTTAGCATATTCACGAATATCATTTAGATACGGAAGATGGTGTTGTAAAAATTTACTTTTCTTAATTTGTTTTTGAAAATCTATTTCTGATAATTTTCCAATTTCTATTTTATAAAAACTATTTTTTGCTGACAATCGTGAATATTCTTCTTGATACTTGCTTTCAATTTGTTTTATTTTTTGATTAGTTGAATCGGTAGATCTCTGCAAAAAAAAGTACATGAATAACTTTGTTTCATATTCTTTAATTTCTTTTTCTTCTTTTAAACTTTCTTCTAATTTTGTCTTTAATTTATTTTTGAAATTTGCAAAATTTTTTATTTTTTCTTTCAGAATTTTAAAATCTTTTTCAATTTGCGAATCGTTAATATCTTTGTACAGAATCGACAAGTCCCAAATTGTTTCTTGTAAAACCTTATCATTTTTTACTGATGTGATTTTAGTCATTTTTTTCTTCCTGATTTTAAGTGCTTTTTACTTTAGAATTATTTTATAGACTTATATCCAAAAAGTCTATAATATAAACGTACTTTTCAAATTTAATAAGAGAAATTAAGACTATGAAACCACTTGAAATTGGTAACGTTATTATTAAGCTTGCCGAGACAGAAAATGAAATTCGTGAACTGCACGAATTATCCCGTGAAGTATTTTGTGAAGATGCAGGAACACCTCAAGATTCTAATCAACTTGAAAATGATTTAAAAGAAGCAAGACATTTTGATTTCTTAATTGCCGTTGATAAAGAAACAAATAAAATTATCGCAACATATCGTTTATGTTTACGTGAACATGCGGAAGCATATGGATCATTTGTTGCTTCTGAAGAAGAATTTGATTTAACACCTATTCGTAATCATGCTGGAAACGTATTGGAATTTTCACGTGCTGTAACACATAAAGATTATCGTAATTCACTTACTATGCAAGCAACATGGAAAGGGATTGCTGAGTATATTAAATTTCATGATGTTCGTATTTTATTTGGTATTCCAAGTTTCCATGGAACTAACCCTGAACACTTCTTGCAAGAATTATCTTATTTACATCATTTCCATCTTGCACCGAAAGAACTTCATTGTGCATCGAAACAAAAACAAACCATTCAATACTTACCAAAAGAATCTATTGATAAAAAAGAAGGGTTTGCTTCTTTGCCTCCATTGATTAAAGGATACTTACGTGTAGGTGCTTTTATTGGACCAGATATTTTTGTGGATGAAGATTTTAACACAACAGACGTATTACTGATTGTTGATTTTGATTTAATTAGTGATCGTTACCGTAAACACTTTTTAGGAGAATAATATGATTGGTTGCTTACGCGGTTTTAGTCGCAGCACTTTATTGCTTTTATGGATATTCTTTGTTGCTGGAACACTTTCAATTCTTGCACTTCTTGGTGTAAAGCACAATAAATCTATTCGCTTTTTCTTTAAAGGTGCGTGTTTTATCCTTGGTTTAGATCTTAAACTTGAAGGGACTATTTCGAACAAGAAACCATTAATGGCGATTGCTAACCACGTATCATATCTTGATATTTTTGTGATGGGTGCTTTTTTAAATCCTTCTTTTATTGCAAAATCAGAAATGGCTAAGTGGCCGATCATTGGTTTTTTAACAGGTAAAGTTGGCGGAAATTATTTTGTTGATCGTCGTCCTTCACAAGCATTAAAAGAAAAAGAACGTTTAGATAAAGCATTTCAAACTTTAAAACGTCCGATGATGTTCTTCCCAGAAGCAACAACTTCTGACGGCGGTAAACTTCTTCCATTTAAACCAACTATGTTTGATATTCCATTAGGACGTGATGTTTATATTCAACCTTTTGTTCAAAAATATACTCACAGCGGATGTAAAGAATTAAAAACAAAAGAAGATCGTACTATTTACGCTTGGTATGATGATGATACTTATACAGCACCTAATCTTCTTTCTCATTTCTGGCAAATGGTTAAACAACCACGTGCGACTATTGTTCTTAAAGCATTAGAACCTATTCATGCGAAAGATTTTACAGATCGTAAAGAATTAGCTTCTGCTGCTCAAGATATTATGGAAAAGAATTTTTAATATTTATCGTTTTAAAAAAGTCCCCGATTCATATCGGGGATTTTTTATTTGATTGGTTTAATTTCTTTTTCTTTAGGTTTAATGATCTTTTTTTCTTCATCCACCTTTTTTGAATCAGATTCAACCTTTATAGGTTCTTTTAATTCTTCTTTTTTATCGGAATCACCGTTTTTTACTTCTTCTTCATCCACTACTTTCAATTCAATTCCACCACTTGATTCAATATTTAATAGTGGTTTAATTTCCTTTGGTGGTTGAATTTCTTCTGCTTTTGGTTCTTCTGTTATTTCTACCGATCCAGTTGTTTTTATTCGTTCAAGCAACAGTACTTTTTTTTCCAATTCGTCTAAACGCATATCTGTGTCGAACTTAAGTTTATTTAATTCTTCACGTAATTTATTGTTTGCATACATTGATTTTTCTAACTGTCCCGTTAGATCTGTCATTAACATTTCTGTGTTATTGATTTTCTTTAACAGTTTTACAACTGTATCATCTGTTTTATTTGTATCTTCAACAGCATACAGTGGAGAGATTAATCCCCCCACCAAAATGCTGGTTAATATTATTGATTTTTTCATTTATCCCTCCTTTATGTATTTTTTAATACATAGTTGAGAATACGTTTTTCAATTCTTTCATATTATCAAGTGCTTCACCTGTTCCACGTGCCACACATGTTAATGGATCTTCCGCGATAAATACTGGCAACCCTGTTGATTGACGGATTGCAGCATCTAAACGGTTTAATAATCCACCACCACCTGTTAGCACAATTCCACGATCTACGATATCTGATGCCACTTCTGGTGCTGTATTTTCAAGTGCTGTTTTTACTGCTTCGATAATTTGATTTACCGGTTCAGTTAATGCAACTGCCGCTTCTTTTTCAGTGATTGTAATTTCCATTGGCACACCGTTCATCAAGCTACGCCCTTTGATTTCCATTGTTTTTTCAGTACGTTTATCGAGCGGTGGTAATGCACAACCAATTTCTTTTTTGATTATTTCAGCTGTACTTTCACCAATTAATAAGTTGTGTTTACGACGGATATAATTGATGATTGCAGCATCCATTTTATCACCACCTACACGTACTGAACGTGCATATACAATTCCACCAAGAGACATCACAGCCACCTCAGTTGTACCCCCTCCGATATCAACCACCATTGATCCTGATGGTTCTTGGATTGGTAACTTTGCCCCGATTGCGGCAGCCACTGTTTCTTCGATTAAGTATACTTGACGTGCCCCTGCTACTTCTGCTGATTCTTGGATCGCACGGCGTTCCACAGCAGTTGAACCAGATGGTACACAGATCACAATAATCGGTGCCACGAATGTCATGTGTGTTTTTACTTTATTGATAAAGTATTTGATCATTTCTTCTGCTACTTCGAAATCAGCGATCACACCGTCTTTCAATGGACGGATAGCTTGGATATTTCCAGGTGTACGACCCAACATTCTTTTCGCGTCTTCACCTACTGCTACGATTTTTTTCTTTCCATAACGGTCTGTTGAAATAGCCACCACTGATGGTTCATTTAACACAATTCCCTGATCCTTTACATAGATCAAAGTATTCGCAGTCCCTAAATCGATTGCGAGGTTAAATGAAAAATATTTTTTAAACTTATCGAACATTATTATTCTCCTTTATCATTCATCAGTGTTGAAGCTAGTTTATCAAGCTGTTCTAGGTTTTTAAACTTTAAGGTTAATTTTCCGTTTCCACGGGACCCAATACTTATATCTACCGGCGCACCGAAGATTTTTTGAAACTGTTCTTCATATACATATGCGGTTGGTGATTTTTCTGTTTTTTGTTTTGATGCAGTTGATGGAGCTTTTACCTCTTTTTCAACGCGTGTCATTTGCTCTACATCACGTACTGCTAAATTTCCGGCTGCTATTTTTTCAGCTAATTCTTCAATATTATCTGACCCAATTAATGTACGTGCGTGTGACATTGAAATATCACCTGCTTGTACTTTTTCTTGAACAGATTGTGGCAATGTTAATACACGTAATAAGTTTGATACATAGCTTCGGCTTTTTCCGATACGTGTTCCCACTTGCCCATGTGAATATCCAAATTCTTCAATCAAACGTTGGATACCAACAGCTTCATCAATTGCATTCATATCTTCACGTTGTAAATTTTCGATCAACGCAACTTCCAACACTTCCTTATCTGAGAAGTTTTTAATGATTACTGGGATTTCAGTAAAATTAGCTGCTGTTGCTGCGCGCCAACGACGTTCCCCTGCAATAATTTCAAATAAGTTATCAGTTCCACGTTTACGACGTACGAGGATTGGTTGCAACACACCTTTTACAGAAACAGAGTTTGTTAAATCTTCCATTTCTTTTTCATCAAAGTGACGACGTGGCTGGTATGGATTTGGTTCAATATTTCCAATTGGTAAATATTTTACTGCTGCGCCTGATTTTTGTGCCAAAACAGACATACCATTCATTGCCAGTGTGTCTTCTTGCATTAAATCTGCTAATCCTTTTCCGAGTCCTTTTTGTCCACTCATGCAACTAACCTCTCTTCCTCTGTATTATTATTGCGTTTTAAGAATTCTGATACTAATTGAATATATGCTTTTGATCCAGTGCATGCTGTATCATACAAGATCACAGGTTTTCCATGTGATGGTGCTTCTGATACACGTACATTACGTGGGATCATTGTTTCAAATACTTTACCACCAAAACAATTACGTACATCTTCTGCTACTTGATCTGATAGATTATTACGGCTGTCATACATTGTGAGTACTACACCTTCGATTTCCAATTCTGGATTTAAATCTTGTTTAATTAATGAAACTGTTTTTACCAAGTGATGAATTCCTTCCAACGCGAAGAATTCACATTGTAATGGAATTAATACTCTGTCCGCTGCTGCGAATGCATTTACGGTTAAAAATCCAAGTGCTGGTGGACAATCAATTAAGATATAATCATAACGCACTTTGATCGGATCAATAATTTCTTTTAAACGGCGGTTCATATCTTCGAACCCCATTAATTCTGTTTCAGCATTTGCCAAACGTACTGATGCTGGAATGATATCCAATTTAGGTACGATTGTATTTTGGATTACATCCTCGATATCTTGTGTCCCAAGTAAAGCGTCAAAGATTGTGATTGTGCGATCATACGCCCCAATTCCTAATCCTGTTGATGCGTTACCTTGAGAATCTAAATCAATGATTAAAACTTCTTTGCCAGATGCTGCTAATCCTGCCGCCATATTGACTGCAGTTGTTGTTTTACCTACGCCACCTTTTTGGTTCGTAATCGCAATGATTTTACTTTCTTTGATCGGGATGATATTTTCCATTCAGATTCCTCTTAATTCTTCTTTCTATATTTATAAGGATTTTAAGCGTCAGGTCAACTTAATAATTCGTTGTAAAACCACTTTTTTATTAGCTTTTAGAATGATTCGATGGTGATCTAAATATATTTGAAATTTATTTATAAAAAAACACGCTTTATTTGCGTGTCTCTTTCGAATAAATGGGGCGAGTGACGGAACTTGAATCCGCGACCTCCGGTACCACAAACCAGCGCTCTAACCAACTGAGCTACACCCGCCATTTATGAATGTACGTGGAAAGATATAATAGTTGTTATGAAATGTCAAGAAACAAAATTCGTTTTAAGATGTTTGGTTTATCAAAAAAATTTTACCAATTTTTGCAACGATTTTGGATTTTATGGTAATTCCCTTTTTCATCCAATTTTTCATTTTGGTTACGTTGATTTTCTTCCAAGCGTTCTGTTAAACGTTTTACTAAAAAATCATCTTGAATTTCTTTAATAATATCATCTGTTATTTTATCTACTTTTGATAAATCATTTAACTCTTTTGGTTTCACTCTATTTACCGCTTGATACACTGCAAGTGAAATTTTAGGCGCCAATTCTTTTAACACGCTTTGATGTACTTTTACATGTTCATTTTCATGTTTAAGAATTTCACGATACTCACATGAGTTCGGATGATATTTATCTTCGATATATACAACCAAATTTGGATATCCATATTTTACATCAATTTCTTCAATAAACAAACATCCTTGCTTTCCATTATTGACGGCATTTGTTTTTATTTGATATGTGATATTAAAATCAGCTTCTGTTAATCCACGTGTGTGATCTTGACCTGATTTTTCAATTAAGAGGTTTCTGCGAATATCTTGATAATGGGCTTTTCCATAATCTGCGATAAAATTAATCTTAGGTTCCTTCGCTTCTTCTTTTACTTTTTCACAAAAGGTTTCAGCATATACAGGCGAAATCATTCCAAAAACTATCGGAATCACCGTTATTTTATTTAAAACACTGAAAAAGGACTCGTTTTTATTTTTCATTAACGGCTACTTAAAATTAATTTTTTATTTCCTGAAGCTTTTGGCAATAACACATAATACTTTCCAGCATTTTTCATTGTCCCAGCATATTTTAATGCATTTGATCCTGTCCCCCAATACACGTCTCCACGTACTGCGCCTTTAATCTTTGCACCTGTATCTTGTGCCACCATTAATTTATTAAACTCTGCGCCTAATACATTTGTTTCAAGGAAGATTGGCACACCAAGTGGAATATAATCTGTATCTACTGCTAATGAGCGTTGCGCTGTTAAAACTACACCCTGTGATCCATATGGACCTTCTTTGTTTTCTTTATAGAAAATATAGCGTGGGTTTTTAAGGAGTAATTTTTCACCTTGGTAACGATTTCCTTTATACCATGATTTTACACTTTGTGCTGTATAACCACCTGTTGGACGAATTCCCTCTTCTATTAAAATTCCACCAGCCCCTTTAAATGCATGACCATTATTTCCATCATATCCTAATTCTACTTTTGTTCCATCTGTTAGAATTAAAATTCCAGACCCTTGTACTTGTAAATGGAATAGATCTACTGGATCAGTCCAATAAAGTATTTTTGCTTTTCCATTTAATACACCATCTGCAATTTCTTTACGTGTGTAATATGGTACACGAGTTGCTAAATCAACTGGGCGCGCATAAATTGGTGCTGAGTATAATGATGTTTTATATTTTGATCCATATAAGAACGGTTGATAGTATCCTGTGAATAATCCACTTGATCCCGTTAACACATCTTCTACTTGAAATACTGCAAAATTATCTTCAAAGAATTTTTTTGCTTCGGCATTTGATACGTTATTAATATTACGTGGCATATCACGACAGATATCACGTAATGCATCATAATCTACATATACTGCTGTTTCTGATTCCTGTATTGATGTTTGTAACATTTTTTCACATGATCGTTGGAATGATAATAATGCTCTGCGCGAATTATCTTTATCCCAACTTTTTAATTCTGAAAAACTTGCTTGTTTTAAACGTACTGATTTTTCCTGTTTCACATCACGTGGTGTGCCACATGCTGCAACCAGCAATGCAAGTGCAAGTGCTATTTTTTTCATTGATTCCCTTCCCCTTATTTAACTTCGACTAATACCCAATTAGCCGCCTTCTTATCTTCCTTTTCAAGGACCCAAGTATCCGTTAATGAGATTACTTGATTATCATCACCTTCCACTATATCGCCTTTGATATTCTTTGTAAAGTGTACTTGATCACTTTTCAAATCTAATTCTATTTTATGCTTTTTAGATAAGCGATGATATTGATGAATTTTCGTTTCAATTTCTGAGATAACTTCAATTATTTGTTTTTCAGCTTTCTTAACATTTTCATCAATTACTTTTTCAAATGACTGAAACACTTTTTCATTTGTATATTCTTTTAAAGTCTTTTTATCGTGTGTTATAAATGCATTAATCACCTTCTGAAAAACCTCTTTTATTTCAGATTGATAAAGATCCAATACATCTTCTTTCTTAACTTCTTCTTTTTCGACTCTTTTTTCACTTAAAATTGTCGGAATAGCCGTTTTTTCATTTTCAATAAAGATTTCCACCCCCAGCATTTTATACAATTTATATCCTGAGTAGCAAATAATCCCGATAATTAATATATCTAAACTGTTCATTTCTTTATTTTCCCCTTGTGTTTACCTTCATTTTAAATTAAGGTGGAATCATCGTCAATTAAAAAAGAAAGGTAGATTAAGATGTCTGACGCTAAACAAAACGAAGCTGCTCCTAAACCACGCGTAGCAATCGTTTCACAATATATTAAAGATTTATCATTTGAAGCACCTAATAGTCCTTCTTTATTTTTTAATAAAGAACCTGTGCAAGCAAATGTAAAAATGAATATTGATATCAAAGTTAAACATATTCAAAACGAATTGTTTAATGTTGATCTTGTTTTAAAGGTTCACAACTCAACAAAAGAAAAATCAATCTTTATGGTTGAACTTGTTTATGGTGGATTATGTGCAATCAATGTTCCTGAAGCAGAACAAAAGAAAGAACTTCTTGTAACTGTTCCACAATACTTATTCCCATCTGTACGTGCTTTGGTTGCTCGTATTACTTCTGAAAGTGGTTTCCCTCCATTTATGATGGCGCCAATTGATTTTGATGCAATGTATCAAAACAAAACAGAAGACGAAGATAAAAAATAAGATTTATTTATTTTATTTAAGAAGAGGTGTTTCACGTGAAACACCTCTTCTTTTATTACCGTTGTTGATCTTGCTCATTCATTATTCGTTCATATTCTTTTTGAGCCGGAATATATTCATCTTCACAAAGAGCAATATTCTCATCAATTGATTTTGTAAAATCATATTCATTCAATACATATAGAAGTTCCCATAATGCATCTTTCATGTTTTCTTTGAATTCTTCAGATAATTTTAAATTCATCTCTTATTCCTTTTTAATCAACTTTACTCCTTTATTTCATTTTGTCAAATAGATAAATAAAAGGGTGTTTCACGTGAAAC
>QKJL01000022.1 GCA_003250835.1 Alphaproteobacteria bacterium | reverse complement strand
TATTAGACCATACTTTATCGTCTACATTTATTTTTTTCATATGTGTTTAATTTTTAATAATTGATTTTTTGTTGATCTTATAGATTATTTTTGTTTTGTCAAATTTCAATAACAAAAGCCCCTTTGAAGGGGCTTTTGTTAAAAACTATTTATTTGTTTTGTAATTTCGAATTAATTTGAAGTACTTTTGTAATGCTTTGATTTGGTTTGTATTGATCAAAGCATTTCCGATTATTCGTTTATGCTTCATAATAGGTATATTTAATAGTTATAGATGTGTTTTTAATCCATTACGGATTATTTGGTAAATTGTTTGCGTGTTATGAGCGAGGTTTAGTTCACGTATAATATCATATGTTAATATTTTTGCTAATGCATTCAGTTTTTCATCATTCATGTTTGGTGTTTTATTTTGTGAGATAACCATATCTTCGCGTAGTAATGTGCATTCGTTCATTGATTTAGATACTGTTATTTCGTCTTTTAATTCAGTTGTGATTTCAACAGTTTTTTGAGGTTTATTCACCTCTTTTTCAATTTCATTTTTAATATTGTTTAAAATTTCATTTACGTTGTAATCACTCATATTTTCCTCTTATTTAAAATATTTTAAGGAGAGATCTCCCATTGTGTTTAAGAGTTCAATTGCTGCCATGAATTCAGCTTTTTCCGCTTGAAGTAATCCTACTTCAGCTGAAAGATATTCTTCTTCGGCTTCTAGGAAGTCTATAATTGATTTACGTCCAATTTTTGCTTCTAGTTTTACGCCTTTTAAAGCTGTTTCAGCTACGTTTACAGTTTCAATATATGCTTCTTTTGCGATACGTGCTGATTGATATGTTTGCCAAGCGCGTAGGGCGCGTTCACGTGTATTGTTGCGTTCAGCCATTAACGCATCTTTTGCACTTTCTTCTGAATACATTGCTTGGCGTACGTTTGCAATGTTTTGTCCTTTTGCAAACAGTGGCATTGTTCCATAAATTCCAATGCTTTCTTCTTCGATTGACATTGGTGCCCCAACCATTACGAGATTTTCATTTTTACCGTATGATGCTTTTAATGAAATTTCAGGCATGAATGATCCACGTGCTGAACCTACATTATCTTGAGCAGCTTCGTATTGGTATGCTGTGGCACGTAAAATAGGGTTATTCTTTTCTACTGCTGTTAGATAGGTATTCATTGATTTTGGTAATACTTTATTTAAATCATCGATTGTTTTTAGATTATTTGGTTTTTCACCCACAATACTTTCATAATGTGTTTCTGCAATTTTTAAGGCACCTTCTGCTTTGATTTCTTCTGCTTTTACTGATGCAAGTGATGCTTTGGCGCGAAGGATGTCTGTTTTACTTGCGGATCCAGCTTTGAATCGTGCTTGAGCGGCTTTTAATTGTTGGCTGATAACGCTTTTACTTTTTTTGATTAGATCATATTCAGCATTTTTTTGTTGTACATCAATATATGCTTCGGCTGCACTTGTTAAGATTTGTTGTTCTGTATTTTGTAAGATAGCTTCTTGTGCTTGTAATTGGCGTTTTGCACTTTTGTATGCGTAATAATTTTTTCCACCTGCAAATAATGGTTGTTCAAGTTGCATTCCATATGAAAGTGGTTCAGAGTCTGTTGTAACTGATCCAGCAGGAAATGGACCACCGCCGCCCTCGAATGTTGTGGTTGATGTTGATGTTTCTTGTTGTCCATAAATACCAATATATGGTAAAAATCCACCGAATGCTTTTGATACGTTTTGTTCGTATGCTTTATATTCGTTTTTCTTTGCTTTGATTGTTGGATTATATGTTTGAGTTTGTTTTAAAACGTCGTGTAGTGTTGTTGCTTTTGCTGTTGTTGAAGCAATGAGTGTAATTATAAATATAGATTTTAGAAGTGTTTTTAACATTGTTTTTTTGAACCTTTTTCTTTTTATTTGAAAATAGAACATTTTTGTGTTAAAAACAAGGGGTAGATAGAGAAAAATTTATGCGAACAATAGAAAAGTTTTTTGATGTTCTTGTGCGACAGAATGGTGAGGTGGTCATTGTTCTGCAAGGACGGTTGCATCCACCTTATTTAACACCTGAAATTGAGTTTAATGGTGAAGATTTGGCTGTGCTTTATCGTGATGAGCAAGAAGATATTTATTTAACAGCTTTTTCATCATGGCGTGTGAAATGGGCTTTGCGTCGTGTTCGAGGGGTTCGTATTATTGAATTGGACCCTGCACAAAATATTTTACATTCGTATTCGGCAGAAGTTATTCGCGTTCGATCTGATGCGATTGCTGTTTAGACATTAGAAAAGCCCCTTGCGGGGCTTTCTTTATACGGCTAATCTAATTAATTCCGGTTTTGAGCGGCCATTTCTAATAATTTCAAGTGTTTGCTGCTCTTCTGAATACTGTCCTCCGATTGCACCTTCTGGGGCGATGTTTTCATCCGACCCTTTGTGATGTACACGATATTTTCCATTAAGTAGAAATGTTACCGTTCCGTCTTTACATTTTTGAAGTTGTTTAAAAGTTTCTACTTTTAAGGTTTTTGCAAATGTAATACTGTGTCCATTTGGTGTTAAACCGAAGTCATAAGAGACTATTTCCGTAGTTGTATTAGATCCCTTCATAGATTGTAATATTTAGTTATTAATAATAGATTTTTATTCCTATTTATTTATATGCCGAATTTTTT
>QKJL01000020.1 GCA_003250835.1 Alphaproteobacteria bacterium | reverse complement strand
TGCTCCTGTGAATAGATTTATTGCAGCTTTAAATAAAATTTTATATGTGTTATTTTCTTTTTTAATACTACGTTTCATTCCAATATCATGGAATAAAAATCGGGATGTACGGAAGGCTAATAAAATCACATAGATTACACCTGTTAACAAGATGAGCCCTACGAAGATGGATAATTGAATATGATAGTTTAGCCATTTAATATCGATGTCTCCTGGGTGGAGGTATAAGAATATTAAAATTCCAGCGATTAATAAAAATTTTAGTAAACGGAAAATTTTCATTGGTTTAGTCCTTTATATTTTTTAAGTATTTTTGTGTTAATTCATCAAGTGTTTTTAATGTGTTTTGACGTTGATTTATTTTCGTATTCCACGCTTCGAAAAATGTAAATGTTTCTGTGTCAGTTGTTTTTAATGTTTCTAATTCCACTACTACTTTATTTAGATTATTTTCAGTCAAATTTTTTTCGATTCGTTGCATAATTGCAGGTGTTGATGTATCTGAACTGTCCGTATTAATTTTTTGAATTCGGATTAAATTTTTTATTTTGACCCACACACCCTTAATGCCTTTTTCTTTTTTTTCATTATTCATCTGTTGTTGAATGTTTTTAAATTCTTCTGTTAAGGCGGTAATTGTTGGGAGGCCTTCTTGTGTTTGTTCTAACGTTTCAAACGCTGTTTCTTCTGAATCTAATTTTTTTAAGATGTTTAATTCAACTGTGTATGCTTTTTCAGATGAGATGGCAAAGCGTAATTGATATAATGCATTTAGTTTTAGAAAATTTTCGTTGGAAAAGATTTTATTTTTTTCTTCTAATTCTTTGATACGTTTATCTAAATTTTCTACATCAATTTGTTTTGCATATTCTGTATTAATTTTAGTTAATTGTTCTTTGATAACTTCAAATTCTTCTTTGATGGAAATGAATTCTTTTTCAGCTGTTTCAAAATTTGTGTTTGCTGTTTTTAATAATTGCAATTCTGTTTTAATGCTTTCGATTGCTGATACAGCTTCGAATGCTGTTTCTTTTTGTTTCATTTCAGACCACAGAGATGCAATTAAAAATGCCCCACCAATCACTAAGATGACAAGTGAGATGAAGATTAAATTAACTGATTTTTTTTGACTTACCATTTTTAACCCTAATCCTTTTAATTAAAAAATTATCGTAATTAAACAGCTTTTATTATACCCGATTTTGGAAATGAATAAAAGTTAAAAGAAAAAGTGCCCATTCAAGAATTTGAATGGGCGGAGGGAAACCTATTATTCATTAATTAACAGTAAAACCTATAACCGTTAATCTGTATTGAAGAGGATATTACCTGACCAGGTAACATCAAGAGAAGATTTTAAAAAAGAGAAGGCTCTTACAGGCGTAAGAGCTTTCCTAGGAAAAATCAAATATCATCAGGAGGGTTTGTGGTGTGTAATATAACAACTATTAACTATTTATTAGGCGATGATATTTCATATATAGTATTTTCAATAATTTCTTTTGTGTTTATGGTTAAACTTTTTTTTTAAAAAGTCAATTGATTTATTGACAAATGTTTGTTTTTTTGTGTATTCTTTTTACCAGGTTTAAATTAGTAAATGTATTGTTCCACTTTTTAACATGTTGCCTATGGATAGATTTCTGAATTTAATTTTTAGTTATTAATTAAAAAAGAGAATCTGCTCTTTCCCATAAAATTAAAGGGTTTTTTTGTTTCCTATTATAAAGAAACAGAAAGGAGGTCGTTTAATCATCTATCGTAGGGCTAATCCCCCTACACAAAGAGCTACCTTGTGAAAGGTGAATAAATTTTAAGTTATTATAAAAAAAGCCCAGTTTTTAAACTGGGCTTTTTGTTTTAGTCTTTTAGTTTTGGGGTGATTTTGATTTTAATTTCATCTGAACCACTTTCCAATTCTAAGTTTTCTGTACGTGCGATTGCTTGCATCATGGTTTCGTATTTTTTGAGTAGTTCAAACAATTCTATGTTTGTTGTAATTGCTACTGTTTCTACTTGTCCTGTTCCAAGTTTATCATTTGTACGTTGTTGACGGATTGCATGCAATACATCTAACATTCCTTTCATATCATCGACATTTGTATTCCATTCATCTTTTACTTCTGGGAATGTTGTTAAGTGCAGTGTTTCCGTTCCTTCGAATTGTTTAAAGATTTGTTGGTATAATTCTTCTGTTATAAATGGAATAAATGGTGCAAATAATCCGATGATTGTACGGAGAGATTCCCATAGTGTCCATTGAGCCGATACCCGTGCCGCATCATTATAACGTTCTGGGTTCCAGAAACGGTCTTTGATAATTTCAAGATAGTTATCACAGAATGTATTCCAGAAAAATGTATCAATCGTGTTACGTGCTTGGAAGTTATCATATTTATCCATGTAACGTGCATGTTCAGCAATTGTTTTATTTAATTCTGATAATAACCAACGATCTTCCAATGTTCGTTCAGATACAGGCAAAGCTGTTGCTGATGGATCAAAATTTTCTTCTAATTGCATTAATCCAAAACGGGTGGCATTCCATAATTTTACAATTAATTTACGCCCAATTTTTACATCATCATCATTATATTTTCCATCTGCCCCCATTGGGATACCAGCCGCCCAGTAACGTAATGCATCTACGCCATATTTATCCATTGGTTCTTTTGGATCTGTTCCATTCCCTTTTGTTTTAGACATTTTTTGTCCTTTTGCATCACGTACTAATCCATGGAAATATACATGTTTGAAAGGAATTTTTCCTGTTGTATCCAATCCCATCATGATCATACGGGCTACCCAAAAGAAGATAATATCTGCTGCTGTGCTTAGATAATCTGTTGTGTAATAACGATCTAATTCTTTTGTTTGGTCTGGCCAGCCGAGTGTTGAGAATGGCCATAGACCAGATGAGAACCATGTGTCTAAGCTATCTTGGTCACGTGTCAATTCTACAGGTTTTCCAAAGTGTAATTCAGCAACGTGATGGGCTTCTTCTTCTGTTTCTTCTACGAATGTTGTCCCGTCTTCTGCATACCATGCTGGGATTTGATGTCCCCACCATAATTGACGAGAGATACACCAGTCTTTGATTTCACGCATCCATGCCATATAAAGGTTTTTACGGTGTTCTGGTTGGAATGTGATTTCTCCATCTTCTACTACTTGGATTGCTTTATCAGCAAGTTTTGTTGCACGTGCATACCATTGTGTTGTGATACGTGGTTCAACAACTACGCCGCCACGTTCTGAATATGGTATTTGCATAATTTGATCTTCGGCTTTTTCAAACAGTCCCAATTCTTTTAAATCTTCAATAACAGATTTACGGCAATCAAAACGGTTCATACCTTGGTATTTTTCTGGTGCGTTTTCATTCATTTTTGCATATGCATTCATGACTGTTAATTCAGGAAGATTGTGACGTTTTCCTACCTCGAAATCATTAAAGTCATGTGCTGGTGTGATTTTTACAGCGCCTGTTCCTTTTTCAGGATCTGCATGTTCGTCTGTAATAATTGGAATTTGACGATCTGTAAATGGAAGGTTAATCATTTTACCGACTAAGTGTTTGTAACGATCATCATCTGCTGATACAGCTACAGCCATATCCCCAAACATTGTTTCAGGGCGTGTTGTTCCAATAGTGATTGTTTCATTTGTCCCATCAACTGGATATTTGATGTAGTACATCTTTCCATTTTCTTCTTTATTTTCTACTTCGAGATCAGAAAGTACGGTTTGTTGTTTTGGACACCAATTTACCATGTATGATCCGCGGTAAATCATATCGCGTTTATACATTTCAACGAATACTTTACGTACAGCGTGTGATAGACCTTCATCTAATGTGAAGCGTTCGCGTTTCCAATCAGGTGTTACCCCAAGGCGACGAAGTTGTGATTTGATTGTTGAGTCGATCCCGTTTGCCCATTCCCACATTTGACGCAAGAATTCTTCACGGCCAAGATCTTCTTTTCGGATTTTATTTTTTGTAAGTTCTTTTTCGAATAACATTTGAGCTGCGATTGCTGCGTGATCTGTACCAGGTTGCCAAAGAACGTCAAATCCTTTCATACGTTTATAACGGCACATGAAATCAGTTGTTGCATTATTTAACATATGTCCCATATGCAAAGATCCAGTGATATTTGGAGGAGGCATCATTGTACAGAAAGGTTTTTTATCTGAATTTGGGTTACATGCCCAAAAGTTGTTTTCATCCCAGAATTTTTGATTACGTGTTTCGAGTTCTGCTGTGTCGAAACCTTTTTCAATCATATTAATCTTTATCATCGTTTGTATCCTTGTTGTTTTTGATCATTGGAGTATATTCTGAATGTTCAGAATTTTCAAGTTTTTAAATATGGAATTTAGATGTAGAAATAATGTCGCGCTAGGCGACTACGTTCACAACAACAAAGACTGTGTATGAATGTGTCATAGGTTTATTTTAGGAAAGGTATTGGAAAAAATCAAGTGTTAAAAAAAAGCCTCACAAGGAGGCTTTTAAAACTATGCGTTAATGAGATCGTCGGGGCTGTATTCTTGTCCATCAATCATAACCATGTTGTTATGCGTATATGATTGTTTGGAAAATTCTATTGGAGTCATGTATCCTAAGTATTTTTTACCATGTTTTAAACTGGTTAATTCTCCGCCCATCATTCGTGTATTTGGATTTAGTTTAACTAAAACAGCAATGTCTTTTCCAATATGCTCTTGCCAACCACTGTATTTTTTTAGGATATAGATTTGATATCCTAAGTATACTGCTTTTGCACTACATATTGTAATAATCGCCATTAGTACCAGTATTTTAAATCCTGATGCAGAATTTTCATCATATGGGGCATAAATTATTATAAATAGGAATATTCCAGCAATAATTGTTGCCATGCTGAATAGTAAGAACATTAAGATCGGTAATCCACTTTTACTTCGGTGCAAATTAACGGTTTTCATATTTAATAATATTAGTTAACGATACGTTTATCACGCGTAATTTAACATAAATTTTAAATTTGTCAAATTTTATGATTTTATTACTTTTTGATGGACTTTTGAGGGTGGTTTCGCTATTTTTAAGTTATCAAAAACATAGGGGAAAAGAATGGCAAGTATCAGTAAGCTTTCATCATGGGTTAATCTTAAAAAACATCATGTTTATTTACAGGATGTTCAGATTTCACATTTATTTGAAGATGATGCCAAACGACAAGAGCATTTTTCATTGGAAGCTTTAGGGATGCATTTTGATTATTCCCGTTCTCGTATAGATGATAAAGCGATGACTCTTTTATATCGTTTTGCGGAACAATCTAAGATCGAAGATAAAATTCAAGCTTTGTTTAAAGGAGAACGTCTTAATACGTCGGAAAATAAATCAGTTCTTCATTGGATGTGGCGTGAAGATAAGGATGAAAAGGTTATTATTGATCAACGTAATATTATGCCTGTTGTATTAGATGCTCGTTATCAAATGAAAGAGTTTGCTGATAAGGTTGTGCGTGGTCAATTAACTGGTGTGACTGGTAAAAAGATCTTAGACGTTGTTCATATTGGGATTGGTGGTTCTTTATTAGGTGTTAAGACAGTTGTTGAAAGTTTAAAGCAATATCATCAAATTGGTGTGAATATTCATTTTGTTTCTGCTGTTGATGGAACAGAGATGGATGATTTGATGTATCGATTATCTCCTGAAACAACTTTATTTCTTGTTGCGAGTAAGAGTTTCCGTACGCCTGAAATTTTGGCGCTGGCGGATCGTGTGAAAGAATGGTGTGATTATTTAATGGGTGAGAATGCTTATAAATCACATATGATTGCAATGACTGCGACGACCAAAGAAGCAAAACGTTTTGGGATTAAGGACGAGTTTGTGTTTCCATTTTCAACTCAGGTTGGGGGACGTTTTAGCGTTTGGACAACTGTTGGTTTAACGATTGTATTGGCTTTGGGTTGGGAACGTTATGAATTATTCTTAGCTGGCGGTCGATCAGTTGATACATTAATGAAGAAAGATCCTGTTGAACTTAATTTACCTTTGCGTATGGCGTTACTTTCAGTTTGGTATCGTAATTTTTGGCAAGCAGAAGCAAAGTGTATAGTTCCATATGCTGGACGTATGAAGACATTTGTGCCTTATTTACAACAAGTATTTATGGAAAGTAATGGAAAGACTTCTGATATTGATACTGCGGGTGTGGTTTTTGGTGGTGTTGGAACAGATGTTCAACATTCATTTTTCCAAGCTTTGCATCAGGGAACGGATTTGGTGCCTGTTGATATGATTTTATTTGGTAAACCGACAGGGAAAGATTCAGAAGCTCACCGTCATGTAAGTTTACAAGCGATGGGGCAAGCAGAATTTTTAGCATTTGGTCGTCGAAAAACAAAAGAAACAAAAAAATATGAGTATTGTTTAGGCAATCATCCTGTTCATTTATTAATGGTTCCAGAACTTAATCCTTATACTTTGGGACAATTAATGGCTGTTTATGAATATGAAGTGATCTTAGAAGGATTTTTGTGGGATATTAATTCATTTGATCAATTTGGGATTGAGTTTGGGAAAGAGGTGTATCGTCGATTGGAAGAAAATGAAGGATTAGGTGAACCTTCTACACGTATATCTCTTGCAAAATTACAGGAGTTGTCTTAATGGCGATACGATTACTTCCTGATTACTTGATTAACCAAATTTGTGCAGGTGAAATTGCAGAACGTCCGGCGTCTATTTTAAAGGAGTTGATTGAAAATTCTTTGGATGCTGGGGCGACTAATATTTCTGTTCAAGTGACGGATGGTGGGAAGAATAAGATCACGATTATTGATGATGGTTCAGGAATGGATCGTGCAGATTTGGAAAAATCTATTTTGCGTCATGCAACTTCAAAATTGCCTGGGGAAGATTTATTCCATATTAATTCATTTGGTTTTCGTGGTGAAGCTTTGGCATCTATTTCATCTGTGGCGCGTTTATCGATTACGACTGCGAAAGATGGGGATGCTTGGGAATTAGTTGTTGAAGGAGCGCGTGTTAAACATTTACGTCCTGTTGCTTATGTCAAAGGGACAAAAATCGAAGTACGTGATTTGTTTTTTCAAACACCTGCTCGATTAAAGTTTCTCAAAACAGATCGTTCTGAATTTATGGCGGTGTCTGAAATGTTACAACGTTTATCGTTAGCTCATCCAAGTGTGAGTTTTACTTTAAATGATAAGTTAGCATTTCCTGCAACAAATGATATGAAACGTCGAGTGGCTCAGGTAATTGGAAAAGAATTTGTAACCCATTCATTGGAAGTTGATATTGCAAAGCATGATTTTGAATTAACAGGATTAATTAGTCAGCCGACTTATAATAAGGGAAATGCTTCTGGATTTTATTTATTTGTGAATGGACGTCCGATTAAAGATAAGATGTTATTTGGAGTTATTCGTAGTGCGTATCAAGATGTATTGGCGCATGATCGTTATCCTGTTGTTTGTTTGTTTCTAGATTGTTTACCAGAGATTTTAGATGTGAATGTGCATCCTGCGAAAACAGAGGTTCGTTTTAAAGATCCTCATTTTGTGCGAGGCTTTTTAATTTCGTCGATTAAGAAAGTGATTGGGGAAGCGCGTATTTCTAATCAAATTCCTGATTTTGGACATGCACCATCAATGTCTGCGCCTGTATTTATGCCTTCTAATTCAAATGATGGAGTTGTGGCTCGTGAAAATGCGTTTCAATTTTCACATAATGTAGGGCAATCTCGTGATGAGGTGGTGGTTGAGAATTTACAGACTTTTCAACATGAAATTCAGTTAAATGATTACCCAATGGGTGAAGCGCGTATGCAGTTATTTAATACGTTTATTTTATCACAAACAAGTGATGGTTTTTATTTGGTTGATCAACATGCTGTTCATGAACGTATTGTGCTGGAAAAAATGAAAGAAGCTGATTTAAAGCGTCAACCTCTCTTGATCCCAGAAGTATTGGAATGTGGTGAAAAACAAGCTGAGTTATTAATGAAGGAACAAGAAGCATTAGCAAAGTGTGGGTTGATTATTGATTCTTTGGAAGATGATAAAATTATGATCAAAGAAATGCCTGCTATGCTTGAACGTGTGTCACCGACAATGTTGGTACAAAAGATTGCAGATGAATTAGAAGATCATGGGACAGCTTTATCACTAGAAAATAAAATTCATCATATTCAGTCAACGATTGCGTGTCACGGAAGTATTCGTTCAGGGTATGAAATGTCTATTCCAGAGATGAATGCGTTATTGCGTCAGATGGAGCAAACGCCACGTGCGGGGCAATGTAATCATGGTCGTCCAACGTTTCATAAAATTACACGAGGTGATCTCGATAAATTGTTTGAGAGATAAAAAAAAGACCCTGGGGTTGCCAGGGTGTTTTTTATCTTTATAATTTTTCTTCTATTTCTTCTTTGAATTTTAGGTTATATTTCTTTGCAAAATTTATAATTGCTACGACACCTTTAGGACCAATTTTACGTATATTACCTAATTTTTTTTCAGGTATATCTATTAAATCTTTTATTTTGTATATATTAGCTCTTTCTAAACACGATTTTAGTGTCTCATCAAAATTTTTAGATATTGCGTCTGGGTTGTACTTACTAAAATTAATATCACGAATATATTTGTTTAATAAACTTTCAAGTTCAGGATTTATTTCCCGATCCATTTTTAAATTTATTTTTTCTTTTAATTCATTAAGTGTTTTCTCATCTAATTTACTTAGTAAATCACCTAGAGAAAAATTTCTGCTTTCACTTAGAATTTTGAAAATGTTCCATTTATTTTCGACTTCTAATTGTTTAACGATTTGTTCTTTTGTATTCATAGTTATATTTTTTTAAGATTATTTTTAACAATTTTATATTTTCTTTATCTATATAGGATATTTAAATTTTGTCAAGTTTTTGAATTATGTATAAAAATAAAGCCCCTTGGTTCTTCCAAGAGGCTTTAATCAACACTGCTTTTTTACCGTTTAATTCCTATACATTTTTTTTCGGAGCGTAACATACAGTAAATGTGTTTAAAAAAAAGTTGATCGTTCGCATAAGCAAAATGATTCAGTTTAGTTAATAATAAATTTACAAATATCTAACATAATAGATATATTAAAAATTAATATAACCTATTTTTTTAGGTAGTGTCAAGTATCGATTTTTTCGAAAAGACTTGAAATACGGTTAGGACTTCTTATATAATTAGTTGAAATGACAACAAAAGTTGCCTAGGGGGATTTCTAGGCGATCTTTTTTTCACTTTTAAGGGAGTGTGAAATGAATAAAATACCAATGACCCCAACTGGGTTTGCTGCATTAGAAGCAGAATTGAAAGAATTAAAAGATATTGAACGTCCTGCAATTATTGAAGCAATTGCGGAAGCTCGTGAATTAGGTGATTTGAAAGAAAATGCGGAATACCATAGTGCGCGTGAACGTCAAGGCTTTATTGAAGGGCGTATTACTGAAATCGAAAGTATGATTGCAGTTGCTGAAGTTATTGATCCTAAAAAATTATCAGGTGATACTATTAAATTTGGTGCGACTGTTGAATTAGAAGATGAAGAAACGGAACAAGTTAAAAAATATATGATTGTAGGATCTGAAGAATCTGATGTTTCAAAAGGATTGATTGCTTTTGATTCTCCTGTTGCACGCGCAATTATTGGGAAATCTGTTGGTGATTTTGTAGAAGTACAAACACCAAAAGGAATTGCTTCGTATGAAGTTTTAAAGGTTTCATTTAATTAAAAATTTTTATGATAAATTTTTTCTAAAAACACCTCATTTTTCTTGAGGTGTTTTTTTATGGATAAAGAGTTGTTTAGGAGTATTTTTTGTGTTATAATAGGGTTTAAGAAGGAGGAGTATAATGCGCAAATTACTCAGTTTTATTTTTGTTTTTTCGATAGTTACGGTTTCTGTAGATGGGTTTGCTCAACGTCGTTCTCGTGTAGATGATGTTGAAGGAGAGGCAAATGTTTATACATCTGTTGGTCGTTCAGGTCGTTCAGGAAAGTCTGTAATATCAGAGTTAGATAACGAACAATCAGGAGTGCGTCGTGGACAAACTCCATCACGTGGTGATTCATCAGATGATTTAACTCAATCATCAGGTCGTTCAGGTCGTTCAGGTAAATCTGGAGTTTCTTCAGCTTCTGTAGATGAGGGTCGCGCATCATCTGCAAATCGTCGTGGAGGAAAGTCAGCTCAAGCATTAGGTCGTTCAGGTCGTTCAGGTAAAATGGATGAGGTGCGTGTTGGAAATCGTTCTGCTGTAAAATCAACTCAATCATCAGGTCGTTCAGGTCAATTTGCTGCACCAACAGTTGTCAGTTTACCTGTAGCAGCTGGTGTTGCTCAATCATCAACTGCAGTTACAGCGGCTACTGTTGGTTCAACAACTACACCAACCTTAGAAGAAAAAGAAGCTGCTTTTGAAGCAAAGCTTGAGGAAGTTGATTTAATGATTGATATGAATTCTGAGGTTGAAGCAAAATTTGCAGCATGTATGGATCGTGTATGTAAACATGAAGTTTATGGACGTTGCTATTGTGATAATGCCTATAAGAATATGAGTCCGAAAGAAAAAGAAATTAAATCTTTGGAAGCTACAATTAATAAAATTATGAAAGAAGATGTTGCTCGTGCAAAGATGACAGAAGAACAACGTGAATTCTATGATAAACAAATTGTTGAAAAAGTTAAAGTTGAGCTTGGTGAAGAAGATGAAGAAGAAGAAGATTTTAGTTTAGATGATTTTATGGATGATGAAATGGATTATGCTGATACAGCTAGCAAACCAAAGAGTGGAAAATCTTTATTTAAAGAAGGGATGAAGATCTGTGGTCCTATTTTAGCTGCAGCCCCTGCTGATGCACAAGTTATTGAAGATACTTACCAAAATATCGTGATTAAGTCATGTGATAAAATGGGCGCTGCTTTGGATAAGAAAATTTCTCAATTAGAAAGTGCATATAACAAGGCTCAACGTAAATACAAGGAAGAATTGTTTAACACATATAGTAAGAAGTTGGATAATATTGCCTGTTTGAAAGAAATGGATAAACAAGCTCAAAAAGATACTTTATGTGGTGGTGATTATGAAATGTGTAAAATGTGTAATGGTACATTTACAGGACAAGATTATGCTATTAAAGCAAGTGCTTTCGATGAAGATGGTGAAAATAAAAATCGTGAAGATACTATTTATTCAGGATGTACAGGAGCTAATTTGGCTAAGTTGGCTAAACGTAAAGCATATTTCACTGATATTTTAAAAGGATGTAAATATCCTGAAAGTTCATGGGCAATGTTCTTGATTAAAGCTGGAGATATTTTTAAAGAATCTGCACGTGTTGAAGAAGAAGAATTTGTAACAGAAGCGCGTCATAAAAAATATGATGTTGCTGATGATGGAAAGAAAGCTTTGGAAAAATGTTTGAAATCAATTTGTGGTCAAGGTGGAATGAACTGTACTTCTAAGTCAGATCAAGCTTCTAAATACGGTGTACAAATTGTTGAAGAAGATAGTGCTAAGGAAGCTTGTTATTCAGTGTATGCTCGTTACGAAGAAGAATTATCTATCCAAGAAAATCCTTCAGTAACAATTGATCAAATGTGGGCATCTGTATGGCAAGAAGTTCAAGGAAAAGCAAATGTTTATTTCCAAGAAAATGCAACGAAGTTAATGGCAGAAGGAAAATCTGTTATTATGGCTGATCATAAATTTGATACAGATATTCGTAAATCAGAGTTGAATAAAGAAACAGATATTAAAGTGGCTGAAATGTCTGTTCAATATAATTTACAAACAGAAAAGTCTACTTTAGAAACACAACGTGCAAAAGCTTTTGCAAAAGAAGCTGAAGCAAAGATGGAACAAATTTCATCTGTGCAAAAAATGAAGACAGCTCAACAAGAAGCGACTATGAAACGTGCATGTGAAGCGACTGTTGGAGTTTGGACAAAGGGTAAATGTATTGTGACTGTTATTGCGTATGCAAATGCTACTGGAACTTCTAATAAGAGTTCTGATGGACAGTCTAAAGAGTTAACATATTCAGTTTCAAATGATGAACAAAACCTTATTTGTAGTCAGTTAGCTCGATTTACAGTTGTTTCAGGTAAGAATTTCTGGGGTAAAACTCAATATGGTTCTACAGGGGCTCAATCTTGTAAAATTAAAGATGGTCCATCAGCAGGTAAATCTTCTGCTAAGATAAGAATTCCATCATCAGAGCAAATGTTACAAGAATTTGCTGAAAAATATGGTGAAGGAGATTTGGAAGACTCTAAAGCTATCTTTAAAGAATTTAGTGGTGGTGTAACTGATGTTGGTGAAGAACTTGGTACAATTGACTAAATGTTTCATTATTGTTGAAAAAAGGAGGTAATTTAGGTTATCTCCTTTTTTTTTATTTTGGATCAAGAATTAGATTGCAATTTGAGAAAAAAGTTTATACAATCCACGCATACTGAATTAAAAGCAGCGGTGCTTTTGTGTGTATAAACTATAAACAAAGAGGAAACTTAAAATGGCTAAAGAAAAATTTGCAAGAACCAAGCCGCACGTTAATATCGGAACTATTGGTCACGTGGACCACGGTAAAACGACTACAACTGCTGCTATTGTAAAATATTTTGCACCTGAATCAGGCGTGAAATTTGAAGATATCGATTCTGCTAAAGAAGAAAGAGAACGTGGTATTACTATTAATACTGCTCACGTAGAATATGAAACTGCTGCACGTCACTATGCTCACGTAGACTGTCCAGGTCACGCTGACTATGTTAAAAACATGATCACTGGTGCTGCTCAAATGGACGGAGCTATCTTGGTAGTGTCTGCTGCTGATGGTCCTATGCCTCAAACTCGTGAACACATTTTGTTGGCTCGCCAAGTGGGTCTTGAAAAAATGGTTGTGTTCTTGAACAAAGTGGATCAAGTTGATGATGCTGAATTGTTAGACTTGGTTGAAATGGAAGTTCGTGAATTGCTTTCATCATATGAATTTGATGGTGATAATACTCCAGTTGTTAAAGGTTCTGCTTTGGCTGCTTTGGAAGAACGTGATCCTGAAATCGGTGAAAATGCAATCCGTGAATTGTTGGCACAAGTTGATGAATATATCCCAACTCCTGCACGTCCAACAGATAAACCATTCTTGATGCCAATTGAAGACGTGTTCTCAATCACAGGACGTGGAACAGTGGCAACAGGACGTATTGAAACTGGTGTTATCAAAGTAGGTAGCGAAGTTGAAATCGTTGGTATCCGTAACACACAAAAAACAACAGTTACTGGTGTTGAAATGTTCCGTAAATTGTTAGACGAAGGTCAAGCAGGGGATAACTGTGGTATCTTGTTACGTGGAACAAAGAAAGAAGATATCGAACGTGGTCAAGTTTTGGCTTTACCTGGTTCAATTACACCACATACAGATTTTGAATGTGAATGTTATATCTTGACGAAAGATGAAGGTGGACGTCATACTCCTTTCTTCTCAAACTATCGTCCACAATTCTATTTCCGTACAACAGATATTACTGGAACAATTGAATTGCCAGCTGGTACAGAAATGGTTATGCCAGGGGACAACATCAAAATGACAGTTAAACTGATCAACCCAATTGCGATGAGCGAAGGACTTCGTTTTGCTATCCGTGAAGGTGGCCGTACAGTTGGTGCTGGTGTTGTAGCTAAAATTACTAAATAGTAATTGATTGAGGGCAGGCTTGCCTGTCCTCATATATTCTATCAAAGCGAATTTGTTTTGATTTATCAGAGTTGTTGTCTCTCTGGATACTAAAAAAGGCAAAATATAAAATTTATAAATAATTTGCGATTTTTCAATAAATTTAGAAAAATTCACCTCTGTAACGCTAATTTTTATGTTATATCTGTGAGTTTTAATTGGAATTTTGCACGCGCGAAGAGCGCAGATATATCGATGTATTTTTTCGATATATCCTTTTTTATGATAAAACTATGAAAAAAGAGTCATTTATTGTAAAAAAGACTTGCAATTTATACGCAGGCGGTATATAAAGTGAGCCTGTTTAATAAAAACTATGAAGAAATAGGAAAAAAGATATGGTAAATTCTAATATTCGTATACGTTTGAAAGCTTTTGATCATCCTGCTTTGGATGCTGCTGTGGCTGAGATTGTAAGTACGGCAAAACGTACAGGCGCGAAAGTCGCAGGACCTATTTCGTTGCCTACGAAACTTGAACGTGTGACGGTTAATCGTTCACCTCACGTAAGTAAAAAATCACGTGAACAATTCGAAATTCGCACACACAAACGTTTATTAGATATAGTAGAACCTACACCACAAACTGTAGATGCTTTGATGAAGCTTGGTTTGGCTGCTGGTGTTGATGTAAAAATTGAATTATAAGGGATGGAAACAATGCGTTGTGGTTTAATTGCTAAGAAAATTGGAATGACAAGTGTGTTTGATGATCAAGCTCGCCAAATTCCGGTTACTCTTTTGAAAATTGATAATTGCCGAGTATTAGCTGTTCGCGAACAAGATCGTGATGGTTATACTGCTGTTCGCCTTGGTTTGGGTGCACGTAAAGAAAAGAACGTGTCAAAAGCTGTTATGGGTGAATTAAAGAAAAATAATGTAACACCTGCTGAAAAAGTAGCGGAATTCCGTGTTTCTGCAGATTGTTTGTTACCAGTTGGTGCTGAATTGTCTCCTGCTCACTTTGTAAAAGGTCAGTATGTTGATGTTGCTGGTACTTCTATTGGTAAAGGGTTCCAAGGGCCGATGAAACGTCATAACTTTGCTGGGTTGGAAGCATCTCACGGGGTTTTGAAAGCTCACCGTGCACATGGATCAACAGGACAATGTCAAGATCCTGGTAAAACATTTAAAGGTAAAAAAATGGCTGGGCACATGGGTGCTGAACGTGTAACTGTTCAAAATCTACAAGTTGTGGATATTGATTTAGAACATGGTTTATTGGCTATTAAAGGTGCTGTTCCTGGTGCAAAAGGCGGATTTGTGTATCTTAGTGATGCTGTTAAAATGCCTATGCATGCAGATGCTCCTATGCCTGCTGGATTAATTAAAACTGAAGAAGTTGCTGCTGAAGCTCCTGTTGCTGATGCTGCTGATAGTGCAAAGGAATAGACGATGAAACAAGATGTTATTAGTTTAGATAATAAAGTTGTTGGATCAGTTACTTTATCAAAAGATGTTTTTGGTATTGATCCACGTGCAGATATTTTGCATCGTGTTGTGAATTGGCAGTTGGCTAAACGTCGCTTAGGTCTTCACAAAACAAAACAAATTGGTGATGTTAGTGGAACAACAAAGAAGCCATTTGCTCAAAAAGGTACTGGTCGTGCTCGTGCAGGGTCTTTACGTGCCCCACAAATGCGTGGTGGAGCAATTATCTTTGGTCCAGTTGTTCGTTCACATGCTTATTCTTTGCCGAAGAAAATTCGTGCACTTGGTTTGAAAATGGCTTTGTCATCAAAAATCAAATCAAAAGAATTTGTTGTATTGGAAAATGAAAAAGTTAAATCACCTAAGACAAAAGAATTGTCTACTCAATTTAAAGCTTTAGGTTGGGATAGCGTATTGGTTGTAACAGGTGCAGAAGTTAATGTTGATTTTGCAAAAGCAATTTCAAATGTAAAACATGCTGATGTGTTGCCGGTTGTTGGATTGAATGTATATGACATTCTTAACCATGATCGTCTTGTGTTAACTCAAGATGCAGTAGATGCAATCCAAAAACGTTTAGGATAAAGAGGATAAGATGGCTGATACTAAAAAAACAAAGAAAAATGCTGAAGCTTGGATGTTTGATGTTTTAAAACAACCTTGCATTACAGAAAAAGCAACATTAGTTGCAGAAGCTGGACAAGTTGTGTTTAACGTAGATCCACAAGCAACAAAACCAAAAGTGAAAGCTGCGGTTGAAGGTGTGTATGGTGTTGAAGTTAAAGCTGTTAACATCCTTGTTTCAAAAGGTAAAACAAAACGTTTCCGTGGTATTATGGGTAAACGTAAAGATGTTAAAAAAGCTTATGTTACTTTGGCTGATGGTCAAAACTTAGACTTTTCAGCGTAGTTTAAAGAGATAGATAAGGTAAAAAGGTAAGAAGATGGCACTTAAAAAATTAAAACCAATGACTCCTGGACAACGTGGCGTAGTTCTCGTTGCTCGTGATGATTTGCATAAAGGAAAACCACATAAACCTTTGACAGAAGGTATGCGTAAAACTGGTGGACGTAATAATACTGGTCACGTTACTTCTATTAATAAAAGTGGTGGTCATAAACGTCGTTACCGTTTGATTGATTTCCGTCGTGTGAAACAAGATGTAATTGCGACAGTTGATCGTTTGGAATATGATCCAAACCGTACAGCTTTTATCGCTTTGGTTACATATGCAGATGGTGAAAAATCTTATATCCTTGCACCACAAAAATTGGCTGCAGGTGATAAAATTGTAGCATCAGAAAAAACTGATGTGAAACCAGGAAATGCAATGTTGTTGAAAAATATGCCAATTGGTACAATTATTTATAACGTTGAAATGAAACCTGGTAAAGGTGGACAATTGGCTCGTTCAGCTGGATGTTATGCTCAGTTGGTTGGTAAAGACCGTGGGTATGTTCAAATTAAATTGAATTCAGGTGAATTGCGCTTGATTTCAGGTGAATGTATGGCTTCAATTGGTGCTGTATCAAATCCTGATCAACGTAATGTGAAGCTTGGTAAAGCAGGACGTAACCGTTGGATGGGTGTTAAACCTCATACTCGTGGTGTAGTAAAGAATCCTGTAGATCACCCTCATGGTGGTGGTGAAGGTCGTACATCTGGTGGACGTCATCCTGTGACTCCTTGGGGTAAGATTACACGTGGATTGAAAACACGTAAGAACAAATTAACAACTAAGTTTATTCTTCGTAACCGCCATCAGGCTAAGAAGAAGTAAGGAGTAAGTAAATATGGCACGTTCAATTTGGAAAGGACCTTATGTACATCCAAGTCTTTTGAAACAAGTGAAAAAGGCTAATGAAGCAAATGACCGTAAACCAATTAAAACTTGGGCTCGCGCGTCAGTTATTTTGCCTCAAATGGAAGGTTTGACATTTGCTGTTCATAATGGAAACAAATTTGTACCTGTTTTAATTATGCCAGATATGATTGGAACAAAATTAGGTGAATATGCTCCTACCCGTACATACTATGGTCATGGTGCTGATAAAAAAGCTAAAAAGAAATAAGTAAGGAATATAACAGATGTCTGATAAAAAACGATATGGTTTAGATGATACTCAAGCACGTTGCTTTGTGAAGATGATTAAAACATCACCTTTGAAATTAAACTTGCTTGTACGTACAATTCGTAATGTACCTGTTGCAAAAGCAGTTGATACATTGACTTTTTCAAAAAAACGTTCAGCAATTGACGTAAAGAAAGCATTGCTTTCAGCAATTGCGAATGCAGAAGCAAATCATAACTTGGATGCTGATAAATTGGTTGTTCAAGAAGCTTATGTAGGAAAAGCAATGGTATTGCGTCGTTTCCGTGCGCGTTCAAAAGGTCGTGCGTTTAAAATTTTGAAACCATTTTCAAACTTAACAGTTGTTGTTGGGTTGCCAAAAGTTGATGCGGCATCTGAAAAGACTGTAAAAGCTAAGAAAGCAGCGAAAAAAGGGGATAAATAATGGGACAAAAAGTTAACCCGATTGGATTACGTTTGATGATCAATAAAGGCTGGACCTCTCGCTGGTTCGCCAAAAAAGAGTATGGGGATACATTACTTGAAGATTTGAAAATCCGTAAATTTATTGAAACTAAATTGAAAAATGCTGGAATTGCAAGTGTTATCGTTGAACGTCCTGCAAAACGCGCTCATGTGACTATCAATGCTGCTCGTCCTGGTTTGATTATCGGGAAAAAAGGTGAAGATATTGAAAAGTTGAAAAAGAAAATTCAAACAATGACTGCAAGTGAAGTTGCATTAAACATTGTTGAAGTACGTCGTGTTGAATTAGATGCTACATTGACTGCTCAAAGTATTGCTCAACAAATCGAACGTCGTGTATCTTACCGTCGTGCGATGAAAAAAGCGATCCAAAATACATTACGTATGGGTGGAAAAGGTATCCGTGTGAAAGTTTCAGGTCGTTTAAATGGTGCTGAAATTGCGCGTGCGGAAGAATACTTGGAAGGTCAAGTTCCTTTGCATACTTTACGTGCTGATGTTGATTTTGGATTTGCAGAAGCAAACACAGCTTATGGTGTGATCGGCGTGAAAGTATGGATCAACCGTGATGTTGAAAAAGAAGTTCAACAAAAACAAGATAAAAAGCCTGCACCACGTAAAGCGGCTAAATAAGATAAAAATATAAGTATAAGGATAGAACAATGTTAATGCCTAAGAAAACAAAGTTTCGTAAAGCACATAAAGGTCGTATTCATGGTAATGCGAAAGGTGGTTTCGAATTGGCGTTTGGGTCATTTGGCTTGAAAGCTTTGACACCTGAACGTGTTACTTCTCGTCAAATTGAAGCGGCTCGTCGTGCGATGACACGTCATATGAAACGTCAAGGTAAAGTGTGGATTCGTATTTTCCCAGATGTTCCTGTATCAAAGAAACCTGCTGAAGTTCGTATGGGTAAAGGTAAAGGTGCGATTGAATTTTGGGCATGTCGTGTGAAACCAGGTCGTATTATGTTTGAAGTTGATGGTGTGCCAGCAGAACTTGCACGTGAAGCGTTTGCTTTGGCTGCTGCTAAATTGCCAGTGAAAACAAAATTTGTGGAACGTATAGGAGACTAGTATGTTGAAAAAAGAAGATATTGCAAAATTAAAAACTGCAAATAAAGAAGAATTGACTGCTAAGTTAGTTGATTTGAAAAAAGAATTGATGAATACACGTTTCCAGTTGACTGCTGGTCAGTTAAAAGACACTGCAACTGTTAAAAAAATTCGTCGTAACATTGCACAAGTAGAAACATTTTTATCTGCTGCTGCAAACAAAGAAACAGCTGTAAGCTAAGGGAGTTTATGAAATGCCGAAACGCGTATTAACAGGAACTGTTGTTAGTGTAAAAATGGATAAAACCGTTGTGGTTGATGTTGAACGTAAGTTTAAACACCCATTGTATAAAAAATACATTAAACGTAACAAAAAATATCATGCTCATGATGCAAACAACGTTTGCAAAGAAGGTGATGTGGTATCTATTGTGGAATGTCGTCCAATTTCAAAAACTAAATGTTTTGAAGTTGTAACAGAAACAAAATAAGTAAAAAATAAGGAATAGACTAATGATACAAATGCAAAGTGTTTTAGATGTTGCTGATAATTCAGGGGCACGTCGTGTACAGTGTATTAAAGTACTAGGTGGATCTCACCGTCGTTCAGCGTCTGTTGGTGACATTATTGTAGTGTCTATTAAAGATGCGATTCCACGTGGAAAAGTTAAAAAAGGTGAAGTTAAACGTGCTGTTATCGTGCGTACTGCTAAAGAAGTAAAACGTAAAGATGGTTCTGCTATCCGTTTTGATAATAATTCTGTTGTTATCTTGAACGCAAATAAAGAACCTGTTGGAACTCGTATCTTTGGTCCAGTTGCTCGTGAATTACGTGCAAAAGATTTTGCTAAAATTATTTCACTTGCACCTGAAGTGCTTTAAGAAAATAGGGGATAAAAAGATATGCCAGTAAAAATGAAAATTAAAAAAGATGATCAAGTTGTTATCCTTGCAGGAAAAGATAAGGGTAAAACTGGTAAAGTATTGTCTGTAATGCCAACAAAAGGTAAAGTAGTTGTTGCAGGTGTTAACGAAGTTAAAAAACACCAAAAAGCGACACAAACACAAGCACCTGGTATTGTGACTAAAAATTTACCAATTGATGCGTCAAATGTTGCATTGATTGATCCAAAAGATAATAAAGCAACACGTGTTGGTTTTAAAGTGCTCGGGGATGGAAAAAAAGTGCGTATTTCAAAGCGTAGTGGTGAAGCTGTTTAATAAAAGGAAAAGAAATAATGGCAAAAGCAAGATTACAAGAGTTTTATGAAAAAACGATTAAACCTGAATTGGTGAAAGAATTTGGGTATAAAAACGAATTAGAAATTCCTCGTTTAACTAAAATTGTTTTAAACATCGGTGTGGGTGAAGCTGCACTTGATAAAAAGAAAATCAACGGTGCTGTTGAAGATTTAACTGCAATCTCTGGTCAAAAACCAGTTGTTATTAATGCACGTAAATCAGAAGCTGCGTTTAAGTTACGTGAAGGTATGCCAGTTGGTGTAAAAGTAACTATGCGTAAACAACGTATGTTTGACTTTGTTGATCGTTTGATCAACCTTGCATTGCCACATGTTCGTGACTTCCGTGGTATTAACGGTAAAAGTTTCGACGGAAATGGAAATTATGCATTTGGGATTAAAGAACAAATTATTTTCCCAGAAATTGATTTTGATAAAATTGATGCTATTCGTGGAATGGATATCATTGTATGTACAACCGCTAAGACTGATGCGGAAGCAAAAGCGTTATTGAAACACTTTAACTTCCCATTTTATAACTAAGGAGTAGTTTAGTATGGCTCGTAAATGTATGTTAGAACGTGATTTAAAACGTCGTAAATTAGTTAAAAAATGTGCTGCTAAACGTGAAACTCTTGTTTCAGCGGCTCGTGATAAAGAAGCAGCTCCTGAAGAACGTTTTGCTGCAATGTTGAAATTGGCTAAAATGCCTCGTAACGGAGCTCGTATTCGTTTACGTAACCGTTGTCAATTGACTGGCCGTGGAAACGGGGTGTACCGTAAATTTAAAATTTGTCGTATTAAGTTGCGTGAATTAGCGTCAGCTGGACAAATTCCAGGTATGCGTAAGTCAAGTTGGTAAGATTAATTAAAAAGTATAAGGAATAAACGATGTCTTTTACAGATCCAATAGGTGATATGATTACACGAATTCGAAATGGCCAATTAGCAATGAAAGAAACAATTGTTAGTCCATTTTCAACAATGCGTGAAAATTTATTAACTGTTTTGAAAAATGAAGGGTTTATTGAAAACTTCGAACGTGTGAATGTACGTGAAGGTATTGATGAACTTAAAATCGAATTACGTTATTTTGAAGGCAAAGGTGCTATTCATAAAATTCAACGTATTTCAAAGCCTGGATGCCGCGTGTATTCAAAAGCTGGTGAAATTGAAACTGTTCACAATGGTCTTGGTGTTTCTATTTTATCTACATCAAAAGGTGTGATGTCAGATTCAGAAGCACGTCGTGAAGGCTTGGGTGGCGAAGTTTTGTGTCACGTATTCTAGGTTAAAAGAAATAAAGAAAAAACAAGGAAGTAAGAAATGTCTCGAGTTGGAAAATTACCTGTTAAATTAGTAGATGGTGTTACAGCTACATTAACAGATGATACAATTGCGATTAAAGGAAAATTAGGTGAAATGGTTATTCCTTTTACAAAAAACGTAGTTGTTAAAGTTGAAGATAACACTGTTGTTGTTTCTCCGGCAAATGCTGAAAACACACAAGATCGTACAATGTGGGGAACTATTCGTTCACATGTTGCGAATGCTGTGGAAGGTGTATCAGTTGGATTTACACAAGTAATTGAATTAAAGGGTGTTGGATATAAAGCTCAATTACAAGGGACTACTCTTGTTTTAAATCTTGGGTTTTCACACGATGTTAAATATGACTTGCCACAAGGTATTAATATTGAAATTACATCACCAACAGAATTTAAAGTGATCTCACATGATAAACAATTGTTAGGTCAAGTTGTTTCTGAACTTCAAAAATACCGTAAACCTGAACCATATAAAGGTAAGGGAGTACATAAGAAGGGTGAATGGATCCGTCGTAAAGAAGGTAAGAAAAAATAATAACTAACACGTATTAATAAGGTAGAAGTACAATGAAATTATTTAAAAATTCTTTTTTGAAAAGAAAATTGCGTAACCGTTGGCATTTGAAAAAGAAAAATCCTGGTAAATTACGTTTATCAGTATACCGTTCAGGTCAACACATTGAAGCACAAATTATTGATGATGTAAAATCAATTACTGTTGCTTCTGCGAGTTCACGTGCGAAAGAATTTGCGGCTAAAGGATACAATATTGAAGGTGCTGCACTTGTTGGTACTCAAATTGCTGAAGCTGCTAAAAAAGCGAAAATCACTGAAGTGTATTTTGATCGTGGCGCATATCCATATCATGGACGTATCGCTGCATTGGCTGATGCTGCTCGTAAAGCAGGTTTGAAGTTTTAATTAAAGAAATTTAAAAGGAAGTAGAATGGCTAAAAATCCAGTCCAAAAAGTAAAACAAGATGATGGTTTAATTGATCGCCTTGTTCATATTAACCGTACTGCGAAAGTGGTAAAAGGTGGTAAAAACTTTGGTTTTGCAGCAATTGTTGTTGTAGGAGACCAAAAAGGCCGTGTTGGTTATGGAACAGGAAAGGCAAAAGAAGTGCCGAATGCTGTGAAAAAAGCGACAGATCAAGCTAAACGTAATATGATCCGCGTTCCTTTACGTGAAGGTCGTACATTGCATCATGATATTGTAGCTCGTTTTGGAGCTGGTAAAGTTGTGTTGCGTTCTGCGCCTCATGGAACTGGTATTATTGCTGGTGGACCAATGCGTGCTGTGTTCGAAGCTCTTGGTATTCAAGACGTTGTGTCTAAATCACTTGGAACAGCAAATCCGCATAACATGGTGAAAGCGACTTTTGAAGCGTTTAAACAATTACAATCACCTAAGATGATTGCTGCTCGTCGTGGTAAAAAAATTAGCGAAATTGTTTCAAATCGTGATTTAAAAGATTTGAATGATGATAAGCAAGAAGCTGCTGACGCTGCTGAATAAACTTAAAAGAGGATATAATGGCGGAAAAACAAGTTAAAGTAAAACAAATTAAAAGTACAATCGGTCGTATTAAAAAACAAGAATTAGTCTTGAAAGCGATGGGATTGGGTAAAATTGGCCGTGAAAAAGTGTATGCTGATACACCAGTTATTCGTGGTATGATCACTAAAGTAGCTCACTTGGTTCAAGTAGAAGAGGTAAAATAGATATGAAATTAAATGCATTAATGAGTGCTCTTGGCTCAACAAAAAAACGTATTCGCAAAGGTCGCGGAATTGCATCAGGTAAAGGTAAAACTTGTGGTCGTGGTGTAAAAGGTCAAAAATCACGTTCAGGTGTATCTTTTTCAGGATTTATCGGTGGTCAGTTGCCAATTTATCAACGTATTCCACGTCGTGGTTTTAACAACAAAAACTTTAAATTAGTTTTTGCTGCTGCTAATGTTGGGGACTTGCAAAAATATGTTGAAGCTGGTATCTTAAAAGCTGATCTTATTAATGGAAAAGCTATGCAAGAAGCTGGTATCTTTAAAAATTTACATGACGGTTTCAAAATTTTGGGTACAGGTGACATCAAAACTGCGATTACTGTTGAAGTTTCTGAGATTACAGAATCTGCAAAAGCAAAGATTGAAAAAGCTGGTGGAACAGTGAAAGTATTAGAAGCTGCACCAACTGTTGAAGAAAAAAAAGCTGCAAAAAAAGTTGCAAAATAATTAAGTTTCAGGGAGGATAACTATGGTTTCTAATCAATTTGGTATGTCTATGGACACGTTTTCAAAGGCTGAAAGTTTGAAGAAACGTTTATGGTTTACTCTGATTGCTTTAATTATTTATCGTATTGGATCATTCATCCCAATTCCTGGGGTGGATGCTTCTGTTTTAACAAGCATGTTTTCTGGTCAAAATTCTGGTATTCTTGGTATGTTTGATATGTTTACTGGGGGTGCGTTGTCACGTATGGCAATTTTGGCTTTGAATATTATGCCTTATATCTCTGCATCTATCATTATGCAATTATTATCTGCTGTTTCTCCGGAATTGAAAGCATTGCGTGATAGTGGAACTGTTGGGGCTCAAAAAATTAATCAATATACACGTTATTTAACTGTAATTATTTGTGTTGTTCAAGCCTATGGAATTGCTGCTGGGTTGGAAAATATGACTTCTGGTGGCGCTGCTGCTGTGATTAACCCAGGATTTTTCTTCCGCTTTTCAACTGTTGTAACGTTGACTGGTGGTGCAATGTTTGTTGTATGGTTGGGTGATCAAATTACACAACGTGGTGTTGGGCAAGGAACTTCATTGATTATCTTTGCTGGTATTATTGCGAATTTACCTTCTGCGTTGACTAAGACAGCTGATTTAGGTGCTGTTGGACAAATTTCACCAGTTGGAATTGTAATGTTATTAGCTATCGCAATTGGTGCGATTGCTGCGATTGCTTTCTTTGAACAAGCAGAACGTCGTGTACTTGTGCATTATCCAAAACGTGGTGGTGCTGGTATGGGTGCGCAACAAAATTCATCATATCTTCCATTGAAGATTAACACATCAGATGTGATCCCACCAATCTTTGCTTCATCGATCTTGTTGATGCCTGCAACGATTGCTCAGTTTGCGTCAAGTGGTGCTGGACCAGAATGGTTACAAGTTATGTTGCGTCATTTGCAACATGGTGCACCAACTTATATGATTGTGTATGCATTGCTTATTGTTTTCTTTGCATTCTTTTATACAGCGGTTGTATTTAATCCTGAAGATACTGCAGAAAATTTGAAAAAATCAGGTGGATATATTCCTGGAATTCGTCCAGGTGTGCAAACAGCACAACATATGGACTTTATTTTGACACGTTTGACAGTGTTAGGTGCTTTTTACTTAGTAGTACTTTGTTTGTTACCTGACTTTTTGATTGTGAAAATGTCTGTACCATTCTATCTTGGTGGAACAACATTGTTGATCGTATGTAATGTTATTATGAAAACTATGGCTCAGATCCAATCAGAATTGATTGCGTATCAATATGAAAGCGTATTAAAGAAAGTTAATAAGAATAAAAGGTTCCGTTAGTCCCATGGATATTTATCTGTTGATTGGTGCTCCAGGCGCTGGAAAAGGTGTTCAATCGGCTCATTTAATTGAGAAATATGATTTAACACATCTTTCAACAGGCGATATTTTTCGCCATGAAATAAAAGAAGAAACAGAATTAGGTCTTGAAGTAAAACGTATTGTACAATCAGGCCAACTTGTTTCAGATGATTTGACTAATCGAATTGTGGCTGGTGTACTTGATCAACATCGCCAAAATGGAACAAAAGGATTAATTTTAGACGGATATCCACGTACTTTGACACAGGTACATGCTTTGGAAGATTATTTAGCGAAGTATGATTTGTCGATTTCAAAGGTTATTTTGTTGAACGTTTCAGATGAAGAAGCTGTTCGACGTGCAAGTGGACGTATTATCTGTTCTAATTGTAAAAAAAGTTATCATCGTGTTTTCAATCAACCCAATGATGGAAAATGTGGTGAATGCGGTGGAAGTGATTTCTTTCAACGTCCTGATGATAAAGAAGAAAATGTGCGTGATCGCCTTACTTTGTATCATCAACAAAATACTCCAGTGATTGATTTTTATCGTCAACATGCTGGTTTTTTTGAAATTAATGGGGAACTGCCTGCCTCTGTAGTGTCCTCGGAAATCGACAAAAATATACTTTAGTCGATAATAATTGTTTGTGAAACGTTTTTTGATTGACTTTTGTTAAAAAAAGTCTTAAATTACGGCATCGCGAAATGTGTAATATATAAATAAACTTAAAGGAGTTTAGATTGGCTCGTATAGCAGGTGTTAATGTTCCTACAAATAAACCAACGTATATTGCGTTGACATATCTGTATGGAATTGGGCAAACTACAGCGAAAAAGATTTGTGATGCATTGGAATTAGATCAAATGCGTCATGCAAAAGAATTGTCTGATGATGAAGTGATTAAAATTCGTGAATACATCGAAAAGAACTTCGTGATCGAAGGGGATTTACGCCGTGATGTTTCAATGAATATCAAACGTTTACAAGATCTTCGTTCTTTACGTGGAATTCGTCATTCACGTAAGTTGCCAGTTCGTGGACAACGTACTCGTACGAATGCTCGTACACGTAAAGGTAAAGCAATTGCGATTGCTGGAAAGAAAAAATAATTAAGTAAAGGATAGGGTAGACAAAATGGCTCCTACAGCAAAGAAAAAAGTGAAAAAAAATATTGTGTCAGGATTGGCACATGTTCTTGCGACTTTTAATAATACTCGTATCACTATTACAGATATGCAAGGTAATGTGATTTCATGGTCAACATCAGGTTGTCACGGGTTTAAAGGTGCAAAAAAATCAACTCCTTATGCGGCGCAGATTACTTCAGAAGATGCTGCGAAAAAAGCTATGGAACATGGTTTGAAAAACGTTGATGTGAACGTTGAAGGTCCAGGATCTGGACGTGAAGCTGCATTGCGTGCGTTACAATCAGCTGGATTGGTTGTAAACACTATTACAGATATTACAAAAGTTCCACATAACGGTTGCCGACCAAAGAAACGTCGTCGCGTATAAAAAATGAATTTGATAAAGTTATTGTTTATTAAGCAGTAACTTTATTGTATACTATATCAATAAGTTAACCGCCTAACACGGGGAGGATCAACGTGATACAACATAACTGGATGGATTTGACAAAACCAGAAAAAATTAAATTAACAAATCAAGACGATAAAAAACATAGTGCTACAATCGTTGCTGCTCCTTTGGAAAAAGGCTTCGGGATGACACTTGGTGTTGCTTTACGTCGTGTATTGCTTTCTTCATTACAAGGATCAGCTGTGATCGGAATGAAAGTAGAAGGCGTTATGCATGAATTTTCTTCATTGAAAGGCATGCGCGAAGATATGACAGACTTTATCTTGAATGTAAAAGAAATTGTATTGGCTCAACATTCTGAAGGCATTAAAAAAATGCGTTTGAAAGCAAAAGGTCAACAAATTGTGACTGCTGGAATGATTGAAGTATCTTCTGACTTAGAAATTATTAATCCTGATTATGTTTTGTGTCATTTAGATGATACTGCTGATTTGGATGTTGAATTTACAGTAACTACTGGTAAAGGATATAAAACAGCTGAAGAAAATCGTTTGAAAGAAGATATTGTTGGTTATATGGCAATTGATTCTGTGTTTTCACCAGTTAAACAAGTTGCAATTACAGTTGAACCAGCTCGTATTGGTCAAAATACTGATTTTGATGGTTTGAATTTGACTGTTAAAACAAATGGTGCTGTTTCTCCGGAAGATGCTGTTGCATTAGCTGCACGTATTTTGAAAGATCAAATTACAGGCTTTATTAATTTTGAAGATCCTGAAGAAGTTACAGATGGATCAGAAGAAGATTCATTACCATTTGATAAAATGTTATTGAAAAAAGTTGAAGAACTTGAATTATCAGTTCGTGCAAATAACTGTTTGAAAAATGACAACATTACATATATTGGTGAATTGGTTCAAAAATCAGAATCTGATATGTTGAAAACACCAAACTTTGGACGTAAGTCATTAAATGAAATTAAGGCTCAGTTGGAGCAAATGGGATTATTCCTTGGTATGGATGTTCCAGGATGGCCACCTGAAAACTTAGAAGATATGGCTAAGAAATTTGAAGATCCATATGTTGGATAATCAATCTTAGTTAAGTGAAATTCCTGTACTGCTTTTTAGGGGGCAGGAATTTTAATTTAAATCGTATCATTGACGTGGTACAAAAGCGTAAAGGAAAATAAAATGAGACATGGATTAAAAGGTCGTTTATTAAATAGAACATCATCACACCGTCGTGCAATGTTTGCAAATATGGTTGTGGCGTTATTTCAACATGAACAAATTAAAACAACATTACCAAAAGCGAAAGATCTTCGTTCTTTTGCTGACAAGATGATTACACTTGCGAAAAAAAATACGCTTGCATCACGTCGTCAAGCTGCTTCTTTCATGCAAGATGAAGCAATGGTTAAAAAATTGTTTGAAGTTTTGGGTCCTCGTTATGCAAAACGTCCAGGTGGATATACTCGCGTTTTAAAAGCTGGTTTCCGTTATGGTGATGCTGCTCCTATGGCGTTCATCGAATTGGTTGATCGTGATGTAGCTGCTAAAGGTGCTCAAGATAAAGCTCGTGTAGCAATGGAAAAAGAAGCATTTGCTGCTGCTGAAAAAGCTGTTCAAGAAGAAGTTGCTAAAGCTGAAAAAAAAGAAGCTAAAAAAGCTGCTTCTAAAAAAGAAGAAAAAGAAGCTAAATAATTCTTTTCTGATTTAGATTAAAAAAAAGCTCCCGATTGGGAGCTTTTTTTATTTGAGAATTATGGAGCTGGAATATAGAAGTAAATTGTTTTTTCTTCTTTTCTTCTTGCGAAAATATCTAGATCTTCTCTGTCTTTGTTTGAGTGAAACAGTATTCCCAGTTCATTACCTTCTAATATTTCTACAGATATTGGAAGGATTTCATATTTTTTTTGACTCATATATGCAATTTTTTTTGCTTCTAGCATTATTGCATCTTCGTTTTTGGGATCAACTTGTTCAGTCGCAATTTTTCGTACTTCTTCAATTGTTTTTCCTTTTGTTCCAATTACATTGATTATTTGATCTTTGTATTGGAATGAGCCTAATGCCTCTTGTGGGTATTGTAAGCTTGATATATATGCAAACAAATACCCTTCATAGATTTCTGTTACGAATGTTTCCATAGTTGTAATTTTATGATGTTTAACTTTTAATTTTTTTTGTAAATATATCGTATTTTAATATTTTGTCAAATTGTATAAAAAAAAGCTCTTTGTTAAGAGCTTTTTGTTTATTTTCCGAAGATTGCTTTTTTCTGGGCTGCGATTAATTCAGAAATTCCTTTTTCAGCCAAGTCGAGCATTTCATTCATTTGTTCACGTGTGAATGGATGTTCTTCCGCAGTTCCTTGGATTTCAATAATCTTCCCATTATCTGCCATTACGAAGTTTGCGTCTGTTTCTGCGTCACAGTCTTCTGGGTAATCTAAATCGAGGACAGGTGTATCTTTGTAAATTCCGCATGATACAGCCGCCATAAAGTTTGCAAGTGGTAATGAAAGGATTTTGCGATCTGCCATTAATTTTTGACAAGCAAGATACATTGCCACAAATCCGCCTGTAATTGAGGCTGTACGTGTGCCGCCATCTGCTTGGAGTACATCACAGTCAATAATGATTTGACGCTTTCCTAGCTTTTCTAAATCAACCACAGAACGTAATGCGCGGCCGATGAGGCGTTGAATTTCTTGTGTACGACCAGATTGTCCTTTTTTAGCTTCACGGTTGATACGTTCGTTTGTAGCGCGTGGAAGCATGCCATATTCTGCTGTTACCCATCCTGTTTCTGTATTACGTAAGAAAGGTGGTTGTTTTTCTTCAACCGTTGCGGTACATGATACGCGTGTATTTCCCATTTCGATGATGCATGATCCTTCTGCATGGATATTTGTATTTGTTGTGATTTTTACTTCACGTAGTTGGTTTTCTTTTCTTTTTGATGGACGCATTCGCTTTTGCTCCTTGACTTTCAGTTTGTTCGTCTTTAATATTATGTGCTATATGGAGAGGTATAGCAAATGGAACGATTAAACGCAAGTCTAAAAGAATTACAAGAAGTTTTGCAAGAGTTGGAACACTCTTTGGCAGATGTGCCTGTACGTACTGAATCAGTTCAATTGACTGAAGTGATTGCTGCTGATGAAAATGCTTTGCTGGCTGAGAATGATGTTTTACGTGCGAAATTAGATAAAGCATCTATTATTGTAAATGGTCTTGTTATGAAGATGGATCGTTTTATGAAAGAGAAGGACGTGTAATATGCCACAAGTAATTTTTACAATTGATAATAAAAAATATCCTATTTTTTGCCAAGAAGGGCAAGAAAATCGCTTGAAGTTATTGGCCGAATTAATTGCTCAGAAAGAAACTGAAATTATTGATGCGATGGGTGCTGGTATTTCTCATGAAATGTTAATTGTGATGATTGCCGTTGTTCTTGCTGATGAATTGATGGGGGATGGTAAAAATAAATCTTCTGCTAATCAAGTGGCTGGAGATGAAAAGTTTTTAGAATCTATTGCTGCGACCGATGAGACCATTAAACGTTTAACCGAAAAGGTTAGAGCTATTCATCAAAGTTTAAATAATTAAAAAAAACTCCCATTTGGGAGTTTTTTATTTGAAGTTATTTCCTGATTGATCGCCGGCCATTCCGAGGATCATCATAAATAAGTGTTCACGTGTTCCTTTATCATTGATTTTCCAGAATGCATTTACTAAGCGTAGTGATTCAGTTGAGCGCATTGGGTCAAAGTCGAATACTTGTTTATCGTGGATTGCAACTGGTGCGCCTTCTTTTTGTTGTAATGTTTGAAGTGGTAGATTTTCCAATCCTTCGAAGAAAAATCCGATTGGTACTTCCAATACTGAACTGATTAAGTAGAGGCGAGATGCACTGATACGGTTTGTGCCTGATTCATATTTTTGGATTTGTTGGAATGTTACCCCAACCAATGATGCCAATGTTTCTTGGCTCATTTTAAGCATTGTACGACGGAGGCGTAAGCGAGTACCTACGTGTGTGTCGATTGGGTTTGGTCCATTTTTTGTATCCATCATTTTCATTGTCATATAATCAGTCCTCTTTATTTTAATACGTATGATTGTATCATTTCACTTTTTCGTTTTCAAGTTTAAATCATTTATTCCGCATATACGTTTTATTTCGTTGACTTTAACGCTTTGTTTCGCGTACAATTTGTGTTAAACCTGTTGAAATCAGGATCAGTAGCTGTATTAAGTGACATAGAGAGATAGCGGGGTGGTGTGATCCGTTACGTAATTAATATATGTGAATTGCTCTGGTGGAGGGGTGGCGCAAAAAGCCGAAAGGTTCAGTGTCAACGGTGACAATCGTTATTATGTGATAAAGGCAAATGAAATGGTTTAAACATTTGTGAAACAAGGTGGTACCACGGTGATGAATCGTCCTTGTATGTTGAGTTGTAATGGCTCAGTATACACGGACGATTTTTTTAATTTTGGTCAATAAAAAGGAATATGAAATGACATTAAGTACACAAGAACGTTTTGATTTAATTACAAATAATTTAGAAGAAATTATTGGTGCAGATGAACTGAAAATGATGTTGGAAAGTGGTAAAGAAATCAATCATTACGTTGGTTTTGAAATTTCAGGAAAATTGCATATTGGTCAAGCTGTGATGATTATGCAAAAAGTGAAAGATTTGATGGATGCTGGGATTAAGGTTCATATTTTTCTAGCAGATTGGCATTCATATTTAAATGATAAGTTTGCAGGCGATCTTGTTTTGATCAAAGAAGTTGCAGATGGATATTTTAAGGAAATTTTTAAAGCGGCGATTTTAATGCTGGGTGGTGATCCTGAAAAATTAAACTTTATTACAGCGTCTGAATATTATTCTTCGCATCCAGATTTTTGGCTTACATTTTTAGAGGTTTCTAAGAATACAACATTGTCACGTATTGAGCGTTCAATTTCGATTATGGGACGTGAAGAAGGGGCTGCAAAAGATTTTGGTTCTTTGGCATATCCTCCTATGCAGGCGGCTGATATTTTTGCGATGAATATTCAAATTGCACAAGGTGGAATTGATCAACGTAAAATTCATGTGATTATGCGTGATACGGCAGATAAGATTAAAACGAATGCTCCTATGTTTGATGGAAAACGTGTGAAACCAGTTGCAATTCATACTAAATTATTACCAAGCTTAGCGAAACCTGCGATTTGGCCAATTCCAGAAGATATGGATAAACGTGAGTTATTGAATAAAGGAAAGATGAGTAAGTCAGATCCTAATTCAGCGATGTTTATGATGGATGATCCACAAGTAATTCGTAAAAAGATTATGAAAGGGTTCTGTATGGAAAAAGAAATTGGTTATAATCCCATTTTAGAATGGATGGATATGATTGTGTTTGCTCGTGAAACAGGAGGAATTACAATTGAACGTCCTGATGAACATGGTGGTAATATTTCATTTGCGGATTATGCTGATTTACAGACTAAGTTTGAAAATGGAGATGTACATCCGATTGATGTGAAAAATTACTTAGCGGATTATTTGATTAATTTATTTGCTCCGGCACGTGCATATTTTGAAGAACCTTCAAAGAAAGCAATGTTGGAACGTGTGGAAGAAATATTGGAAATCATTTCTAAGAAGAAAAAATAAGGATTGGATATGTCATTGAAGCAATCTTACCTTTTTATGGTATTTGCTGCCTTAATTTTTGGTGGGCAAGTTTTTAGTGGAAAACTTTTTGAAGAAGCTGGTGTATCTTTTGTTGAGTTAATGATTATTCCTGGTTTTTTGTTGCCTATTGGATTAATCTTTTTTTTGAAAAAAGATATTTTTAAATTAACCCCATTGGCAGTAAAATATATTGCGATTTATATTTCAACCTGTTTTTTGATTTGCATTGGACAATATGCTCCTTTGTATATGGGGGTGTCGGTTAGTTTAACCCTTCTTTTAATGTATACACAGCCAATTTGGACTATGCTTTTTAGTCATTTCTTTTTAAAGCGTAAGTTGCAATCATATGAATTATTTGTTTTTTTACTTATTGTTTCAGGTGTATATACTTTGCTGGGGATTGGAGAATTAACGGGTTCTGTATTAGGAATTATTTTGGCTTTGATGGCAGGTATTGGTTTATCAGCAGAAGTATTTTGTGCAGAGAAACTTTCTCAAAATCATGTAAGTGCTAGCGTAACTTATTTTTGGTTATTTTTAATGACTGCTATTCCATTTTTGATTATTGGGTTATTTTTATCAGATTATAATCCAGATTTATTTGGTTTGAATATGTTTAATTTTACTCGTTTAGATTTGTGGGGATATATGTTGATTTTTACTTTTATTTCGATGTGGTTAGGCAATTTTTTAATGTTTCGTGGTTTTCAAAAGGTTCCTGCACTTCATGGTGGATTGATTTTATTATTAGAACTTGTTGTTGGAGTAATATTGGATATAACAATTTTAAAAACATCTCTTACGTGGAATATGATTCTTGGTGGTAGTATGATTTTAACAGGAAATGTGTTCTTGATTTACTATGCATCACGTAAGAAACCAATTGAACAACCTGTATTTGAAGAGGTATAAATATGGCAAATGAAATGATTGATATTTTTGATGCTAATTATAATCATATTGGCGTAAAAGATAAGTATAGTGTTCGTAAAGAAGGATTGTGGCATCAAATCTTTCGATGTTGGATTATTTCTCCGAATGGAAAGATTGTTGTTCAGTTGCGTGGAAAAGATAAAAAGATTTTCCCAAATGTTTTGGATACTTCTGCGGCTGGTTATTTAGCTGCTGGAGAAAAACCTGAAAACGGAATTCGTGAAATTAATGAAGAACTTGGATTAAATGTTCAGCCTACACAATTGCTTTATTTAGGTAAGTTTGTTGATGTGTATGATTATGAAACTAAGGTTGGTGTTTCTAAAGGACGTTCATTTATGCATATCTTTTTCCATCAGTCAGATATTCCATTGAATCAATACAAACTTCAACCAGAAGAAGTTGATGGTGTATTTGAAGTTGAAATTCAAGATGGATTGAAACTATTTTCTAATGAAGTGAAGAATATTAATATTGTGGGTTTTTTACGTCAAGATGGAACAAATGAACTTATATTAGATCATCGAATGGTTTCTTATGATGATTTTATGCCAGAAGATAAATCTTATTTTTTGAAAATTTTTATTATGGCAGAACGTTTGTTAGAAGGTAAAAAATATTTAGCAGTGTAGAGGTATAGATATGGATAAAGTTAGAATATTTAATACGATGAGCCGACAGGTCGAAGAATTTGAACCTGTGAAGACTGATGGGACACTTGGATTGTATCATTGTGGACCAACGGTATATAGTGATCCTCATATTGGAAACCTTCGTACATCGATGTTTGTAGATGTGTTGAAGAAGATGTTTCGATTGGCTGGGTACAATGTGAAGCATGTAAGTAATATTACTGATGTGGGGCATTTAACAGGTGATAGCGATCATGGTGATGATAAGATGGAAAAGCAGGCGGCCAAGGAAGGTTTATCTGCTTGGGATATTGCGAAGAAGTATGAAGCGATGCATTGGCAATTCTGTGAATATTTAAATATTGAACGTCCAACGGTTGTCTGTCATGCGACGGAGTATATTCAACAGCAAATTAATTTTGTGAAGACGTTGGAAGAGAAGGGTTTTACCTATCGTACGTCTGATGGGATTTATTTTGATACGTCCAAGGATGATGCTTATGGTTATTTGGCTCGTTTAGATAAAGAAGGACTTCGTGCGGGGGATCGTGTTGATATGGGGGAAAAGAAGAACCCGACTGATTTTTCTTTGTGGAAGTTTTCTCCGGAACATGAACAGCGTCAAATGGAATGGGATAGTCCATGGGGTAAAGGTTTCCCAGGATGGCATATTGAATGTTCGGCTATGTCAATTGAGCATTTAGGAACTGAATTTGATATTCATGCGGGTGGGGCAGATCTTATGTCTGTGCATCATTCGAATGAAGTGGCTCAGAATTGTGCCTATACAGGGCATCGTGTGGTTAAATACTGGATGCATGGTGCATTTCTTAATATGGGTGGTGAGAAGATGTCTAAGTCTAAGGGGCATGTTCAAACGATTAAGACAGAACTTGTCGATAAAGGGATTAACCCGCTGGCGTATCGTTATCTTTGTTTGACAGCTCATTATCGTTCTCAATTAAATTATACACAAGAGGCTATTGATGCCAGTGCGACTGCGTTAGCTCGTTTAAATGCGAAGGTGATTGAAGTTG
>QKJL01000013.1 GCA_003250835.1 Alphaproteobacteria bacterium | reverse complement strand
TTTCTATACTCTTCTGCTTCTGCAACTGTACAATTTGTTAATCCACCACCAATAATATTATCTCTACAACGTGTTTCCATATTAATAACAAATGAATCACGTGCTCTCACAGTATCATATTTATATAAATTTCGCCAAATATTCCATGTTGGAATTCTATATTTTGCACATCCTTTTAAATTTGTGAATTCACGACTATCTATCTCATTTGTATCATCGTTTGTTGCATCTCCATCATCATCACCGATATTTCCTTCTTTCGAGTCATATGATAAGAAACGTCCACCTTGTTGTGTTTTCACATCATCCCCATATGCACACATATGTGTATTATTACAAGCTAACCACCCACTTGTATCATCCCAAATACGATAATTAAATTTATAGACACAATCTGATAAACCTGCTGAAAAGTCTGTATAATTTGTATCATATGGATATGGTGTTGGACATCCTGAATGTTCATCTGATGTATAATCTACTAATTCAATAATATCCGCAACTGGGCTTTGTTTGATCCATGATGAAAAACGATATTTTCTATCTGCTGTTCCATCATCATTATGATCATTCCAAGTGTTATAATCAGGTTTATATACACATGCACATGTATTATCTTCTGATAAAGTTACTAAATATCCATCCTTTCCAGTTGGTACCCCATTCGCATCTTTTGTTACTGCTGTACCATTTCCATCTTTATCACACCAATTAAAGTGACATTTATTCCATCCACTATTATTGTTCACCCATTCCATTGTGGCAGCGTTCGCACAAATAGCTTTTGTATCTGAAACATATTGATATGTTCCAATTTTATCCATTTCAGTATTCCAAACTGATGTATCTTGATAATTACAATTTGTAAATGTTCCTTTGTCGCATTTTTGTTCCATATCAAGAACCATTGCAATTCTTTCATAATCTTCTAATGAAGCATCTCCTGCTTGATCATCATTTTCTGAATCCTCATCACTTAATAAATCTTCATCATTTACACCCCATGCAGCCATCCAAATTTCAGGTGATGGTTTATAACTCATCGCACATGTGATCACCTTTGCTCCTTCTGTTTCAGAAGTCGTAATTGGATTTGTTCCACTGTTATTTTTTAACATAATATAATAACTAGAAGGCACTGTTTTCGGTTCTTCTGTACACATATTTCGTCGACTATCTTCAAATTCTGACCATCCTCTTTCATCAATCGCCGCAGTAAGTGCATCATCAGTTAAATTCCATACACGATAATGGAATGACATGATTTCAATTTGATCTGTATATCCTTCACGTGAATATGTAAAATCTGTTGTTGGGCAAGTTACTGATCCCGATGCACATTCATCCACAACACATTCATAAAATTCTTGTGTATTTTTATCAAATCCTGAATCTTCTGAATTATTTGGATCATCGTAACATGTATCCCATATTTTTGCAGTTGGCTGAACTTTTGTTCCACATGCACCCGCAGATTTGATTGTTGATGGATATGCGTCTTTCAATGATAATACATTTGTATTTGAATCTGCTGGACAGATACGTGGTATACATGATCCCCAACCAGATACGTTTGAGAACTGCATCAATCCTGGTAAATTTGATATTGTACACGTTGAGTATGATGCATTTACAGCTTCATATTCTGGAGATGTTGATTTTTCAGGATATTTATAGTGATTACTTGTATTTAATGCATCGTAGTAGAAGCTACAATTTCCAGTACAATTATTTTCAATATAGTTCACAACCTTTGTAATATAGTCATCATAATCATAATTTTTATATTCTGATAATGTTACTTCTTCGTCATCAATTAACCATGTAAGTGATGTTTCAGCCTCTCTCCACATATGAGGTGCGGGTGCCACCCATCCTGCACATTTAATTCCATATTGATAGAGTGTTGTTGTTTCCCCACTGATTTCATCCAAGATATATGTTGGTTCAAGACGATTAGTCGGTTGATTATTACATAAATTTCTTTTACAAAAAGCAGCTAAACAGTCTTCACGTTCATTTCCAGATTCTTCCGAACATTTATCTCCCCATCCAATATCATTATTTGTCCATGCACGGTATTGGAATGATTGCGGACAATCTGCTCGGCTATATTTATTATTATTTGCATCGTAATTTCCTTGAAAATCTACATTTAAACAATCGTCACGATTACTACATTTTAGTGGAATAAATGTATTATTTCCTTCTTGATATTTTTTCCAAGTATGCACTTCATTTAATTGTTGTGTTTCACCCAACATACTTGTTTCTTCAATCCATTTTTCCCATGTTGGACGCCATAGATTTATTTCAGGATCTCCATCAGAATTTCCATCAGGGATAAATGCAAGGAAACGTTTATCATTTACTGATGATGCCGTCCATGTTAAGTCGCCTTTTAACGGTGTACAATTTCCCCAACCTGAGGTATCTGTCCATGTGCGTTCAAATCCTGCATGTTCATTATATTGATCTGTTGCAGCACAACCGTTTGTTGTTGAAGTCGCGGCATTCGTACATCCAGTTTCTTCACATGGATCCATTTCCTCAATACCTTCTTCAAAAGCAAAATTAATATTACAATTTACATTATCCGCGCCATTACATTCTGTTTTACATCCTAATGGATTATTTTTACATGCCAACAAGCTTTCAAATAATTGATTTTTTTCTTCTGCATCAGTACCCAATCGATTAATATCTTCCCCATCGTAATCTTGCCAGATTGTTGGCTTTAATTGATAGAAGTTTACACAATGTTCATTTACTCGTGTGTCATTATCTGTATTACTTGAACTTTCAATAATTGGTAACCATTTCTTTAAAAGAGTATTGTTTACTGGATATGGATTTACAGTTAACACGTCAGGACACCAGTTGATTGAACAATTTGACCAACCAGTTGTTGTTGACCATGTACGACTGTATCCTAATGGACATGTTGTATCATCACGCGTAATGTTTGTTTCGTCATCTCTTACAGTAAATTCAGTTGTATCACTTCCTGCAAATTTATCATTTACTAAACAATCCATTAATGCACGTTCATCAGTTGACCAGTCATTTGGATTATCACTGTCAGAGAATGTAATGCTTTTATTTAATCCACTTACAACCAATCCTTTTTCAGCAAAACATTGATCCCATACAGCTGGACTTGGTTGATATGGTTTAGCACACGTTGTTCCATTTGCTTCACCTGTTGCTAATGCAGCATACGGTGGCTTAACCCCTTCTGTTATACCTTCACATAAATTTTGACGACATTCTTCATCATATCCTAAGATACTATTTGTCGCTTCAGAATACCATGTATGATAATATCCTGCTGCACATTGTTCCGCCCCAACAGGATCCCCTGCTTTGAACACCGCATTACATTTTAATGTATTATCACTGCCTTTTTCAACTTCACGACATGTATTTTGCATACAAACTTCAACGACTTCTTCACGCTCTTCTGTTCCTTCTGGATATTCTATATGACATTCTTCCCAAATTGCATAGGTTGGTTGAATTGCGCTTAGACAACTAAATTTAATTTCAGGTGCATCAGATTCATTTAAGACTTCTTTTGCAGCGGCAAAACCTTGAATAAATGGATATACAGGGGCAATACGTGTATTATTATCAAGACAGAAGTTTGGATATTCAGCACCCCAACCTGTTTCATCTGACCAAGTACGGTAATATCCATCCATACTATCAAAGTACTTTAATGAATCTTCTAATTGACCGTATGAATTCTTTTTATTCCATGTACCAGTTATTTTATTACTATTTTTATCATAGTAATTTAGATCTGAACTCAACGCTTGAATTTGTTTTTCTTTTAAGAATTCAAGTTTACCTTCTTCGTCTGCTGCAACCACATCCAATGCACCTGATAAGAAAGGTATTGTTGATGGTAATGATTTATATGTTTTTACTTCATTTTCAGATTCTTCTAATTCACGACCCAAAATAGCCATCCATAGATCATATGGTGGACGCCATAAATATACACATTTATCCAATGAATTTTCATAGCTGCTTGCAGTATCTTTTACCACAGCAATTAACATACTTTTCGTTAAATCCTTTGTCGCATCTTCATAATCTACTGATTTCCAATTATCACACCAATTAATATGCTGACAATTCATAAAATCATTTTTATCCCATCCAGTTGCATCTTCCCAAATTTGGTAACATCCGAGAATATTTTGTTCTACTGAATGATTATTATCGGCTGCTGACAAATCTGTTTGGCGCACTTTATATGCTTCTGCTGGATTTCCTGAATTTGATATATCATCTGCACTAAACACACGATCACCAGCTTCTGATTTTAATCCATAGATCAACTCTGAATTTGGCTCTGTTAATGCTCCACCTGTTGAATAATTTTGATAAATATATCCAGTTTTACTTACTTCACCTTCTTTAATATATTTATACTCTTGATAAACCGTATATGATGGTTTACGTAAATATACACAATCATTTTCATCAGATTCTCCATATACCTGACCATCTCCATCTGCTTCTAATAACTGTACCAACCAAGCAAGCTTTCCTTCGCGTTCTTCAGTTGCATCATCATAATCTTCACACCATTTAATTTGACATGATCCCCATGGCAAACTTGGATCACGTTCCCATCCAGGTAAACATCCCGTTAAATTTGTCGCGTCAGGACAAGCACTTGCTGCTGTTGTTAAGCTTCCTGTATATGTATCACCTGAACGTTCGTATGGAATTTCCGTTGCCTCCAGATTAATTGGGTTTAACGCTGGGTTACTGTATGGAGATTCTGTTTTTGCAATAACCTTAAATTCACTTTCACCTGTACAATTATTATCCGATCCTGTTGGCAAATCTTTCAAACAGTAAATACATGCTGTCATTTCCACAAAATTATCTGTTAATCCAGACTTTAATGTTCCATCTTCATTATATTTGCTATCACGTTTATATTCTAATTTACCCAAATATTTTGTACGATAATTAACTTCACATTCTCCATTATTATAGAGATTTCCGCTTTTTCCAATTCCTTCTGGATTTGGATTGTTACTGCTTGGGCACCAATTTGGTGTTGGTGTAGAGCTCCATGCAAAACTTGTTGTTGTTTCGCTATAGTTTCTTTTATGTCCTGGTGGCACATTATCATATTGTGTTGCATCTATACAGTATCCATTTTTATCAATAACCTTACAGCCTTTTCCAGCCTGAGGATCATATGATTCACAATATGCGCCTGTATTATCAGTTCCTTTTATTGGATTTGTAGCAGTTGATCCCGCACAAATATCCCAAGTATCAAGGTAATAGAAATCTTGATATCCATTTGTTTCTTGATCTGATTGACTACGTTCTTGTTGACCATAATACTTTCCACTTAGATGGTCTTTTAAGATCCCTTTTCCAGATAAATATGTTTGTGAAATTGCTGAAATTTCAAAGCCTAATGGTGGTCTCCAGCATGAAAAACAGGCACTTGTATCATCATCTGATCCATTTTTAACCAGCCAATATCCTGCTTTACATTTATCTTTTTGACCAGAATCATTTTCTCCGTCATTATCTACAATAAAACGACTATCGGCACTTGCCGTTGATTCTTTATTTGGAGAATTTGAACACATTTTTGGATAACATTCACTGTATCCTTTTGCTGTTGTTGCTGTATCACGTGTAAATCCATTTGGACATTGCCACTTATCATTTATATTATTATTATCAGTATCATCCCCAAATTCTTTTGGATTAATACATTCCCATCTGTCCCCATCAAACCAGTACCATTTTTTACCTTCACGATTACAAATATCGTAATCATCTTCCTGTCCTTCAGTACAGAACAGTTTATATTCTTCTCTTGGGGTTAAACTTTTTACATTTGTCACATCATTACTTGCCAAGCTAATTGAATCATAACTTCCTGAATTTCCATCCAAAATAAATACTTCATCCCCAATAACAACATCCCCATATTCACGGATCATGTTTAATCGCTTATCATTATATCCATCTTTTACTTGTAATGGGAAACAGTCCACACATTTCCATTTACGGATTTGCGCAGACCAATAAATTGTATGATATTTGTAACATCTGTGACTGTCTTTCGTTTCAGCACCACAGTAATCAATATTATATCCACATCCTGATTGACAATTCGCACTACTTACCCCAACAGCTGAGAAGTCAACATAACATTTATTCATACACTCAATGTTATCGTATTGCTTAATTTGGCAACCACCACATTCTGATTCAGCATCCCCACTTCCAAAACGAGATACAGAATCCCATTTCAGTGTTGTTTCATTCCATTTCAACTCTGCACAGGCCGCTGCTTGTGCCGCATTTGGATTTGGCACACATGTATAATCCTGAGCATTATCATCCCATGCCAACATTTGATCACCGGTACATGTACGTGATTTACTTCGAACACATTCCCAAATATTCTTATCATTATTAAACTTTGATATTTCCCCACTGCCACATTCTTTTATTTTACTACGATTTGGTACACATTCACCATCCGCATTTTCAATAGTGTCACCGAAACATTTTCTGTACTTTTCAAATGGTTTACATTCCCAACTTTCAGAATCTGCATCATAAGACTTAATTTCACCGTCCTCACATTCCAGCTTTTCTTTTTCCATATTTTCAATCATGGCTTTTACATCACCTGGGCGGAAATGTGTTAAATATGCCACTGTACCTTCTTCTAGTCCCATTTCACCCACGATAGAGGCTGGAATTTCAAGTATTTCTTTTGATGTTCCGCCACTTACTAATACACTACGACCATCTTCCAAATGGAATACCACCCCAATATTTGGCATTCCGCCAGACAATTTATTAATTACAGACAACATGTCTGCACGGCTCATATTTTCAAGTTTATCTGTCTTGGTTATCACATAGTGGGATGATGTAATTTCGCCATCATCGTTTTCTTCGTAACATTCTGGAACGATTTCACCGCCCTTATCCCCGGTTTCGGAATTAGCAGTTGTTAAGCAAAACTTTCTGGTTTGCATTCCATAAGAAGTGGCACAAGGAATTTCATTTTCAAAGGTATGATCATTTTCATATTGATCATTTGTATTACTATCGATTGCTCGATTGTGTTGAGATGCAAGACAAGACACCCGTGCCTCAATAGCGATGCGGGTTTTTGAGAATTCGGTCTGATTTTTAAGGGCTGGACTATCTTGATAGTAATACCCTCCCATCATTGCCGATAAGATCATCAATAGAAATATATGCATTCTTCCTTATGTCTCCATTTTTCGATCTTAATGATTTCACTTATTGAATCAAGCCCCTTTTACATAAAAAATCAAAAATATATCCTTCAATTTAGCCCATAATTTCATTATTTCTGATTTTTTACTTAATTTTATGAGAATTTTCCTTATTTAAATCCATTTTGATCCCAATATTCTCTTTTTTTTATAAAAAACTGTTTTTTCTTCTTGAAAGGATAAAAATCCCTCCTATATATCGATCAAGCAAATAAAAACAAACAAATAGGAGCTTATATTATGGGAAAAGTTATTGGAATTGATCTCGGTACTACAAATTCATGTTTTGCCTTTATGGATGGCAAAGACGCGAAAGTAATTGAAAACAAAGAAGGACGTCGTACGACACCGTCTGTTGTTGCTTTTACTAATAGTGGTGAAAAATTAGTTGGAACACCTGCTAAAAACCAAATGGTAACAAATGCTGATAAGACTATTTATACAGTAAAACGTTTGATTGGTCGCCGTTTTGACAATCCAGAAGTACAAAAAGAAATTAAAGATGTGCCATTTGAAATTATGAAAGCTGATAATGGGGATGCTTGGGTTAAAGTTGGAGATGAAAAATATGCTCCATCTCAAATTTCTGCCTTCACTTTACAAAAAATCAAATCAGATGCTGAAGCTTATCTTGGTGAAACTGTAACAGATGCTGTTATTACTGTACCTGCTTACTTTAACGACAGCCAACGTCAAGCAACTAAAGATGCTGGTAAAATTGCTGGATTAAACGTATTACGTATCATCAATGAACCTACTGCTGCGGCGCTTGCTTATGGGTTAGACAAAAAAGATCATGGATTGATTGCTGTGTATGACCTTGGTGGTGGAACTTTTGACGTTTCAGTTCTTGAAATTGGTGATGGTGTGTTTGAAGTAAAATCTACTAACGGGGATACTTTCCTTGGTGGAGAAGATTTCGACAAACGTATTATTGATTTTCTTGCTGCTGAATTTAAAAAAGAAAATGGCGTTGATCTTAAAGAAGATAAAATGGCATTACAACGTTTAAAAGAAGCTGCTGAAAAAGCAAAGATTGAACTTTCTTCAGCGATGGAAACTGATATTAACCTTCCATTTATTACTGCTGATGCATCAGGTCCTAAGCATTTGAATATCAAAATGACTCGCTCAAAACTTGAAAGCTTAGTGGAAGATTTAATTATCAAAACAATGGCACCTTGTAAAAAAGCTTTGGAAGATGCTGGCGTTAAAACTGGTGATATTTCAGAAGTTATCCTTGTTGGTGGTATGACACGTATGCCACGCGTTAAAGAAGAAGTTAAAAAATTCTTTGGTAAAGATGCTCATGAAGGTGTGAACCCTGATGAAGTGGTTGCTCTTGGAGCTGCTATCCAAGGTGGTGTGCTTAAAGGTGATGTGAAAGATGTTCTTTTATTAGACGTTACTCCATTGTCACTTGGTATTGAAACTCTTGGTGGTGTGTTTACTAAGTTGATTGACCGTAACAGCACAATCCCAACAAAGAAATCACAGGTATTCTCAACCGCAGAAGATAATCAAACTGCTGTGACTATTCGTGTATTCCAAGGGGAACGTCCTATGGCTGCGGATAATAAATTATTGGGTCAATTTGATTTGACTGATATCCCACCTGCTCCACGCGGAATGCCTCAAATCGAAGTATCATTTGATATTGATGCCAACGGTATTGTGAACGTTTCTGCGAAAGATAAAGCAACTGGAAAAGAGCAAAATATTGCGATTAAATCAGACGGTGGATTATCTGATGCAGAAGTTGAAGCGATGGTAAAAGCTGCGGAAGCTCATAAAGCTGAAGATGAAGCTAAAAAAGCTGTTATCGATGCACGTAATCATACAGAAGCACTTGTTCATTCAACTGAAAAATCATTGAAAGAACATGGTGATAAAGTATCTCCGGAAGATCGTAAAGCGATTGAAGATGCTATGAATGATGCTCAGGAATCATTGAAAAAAGAAGGTGTGACTGCTGATGAATTAAAATCAAAAGGTGAAGCTCTTTCTGAAAAAGCTATGAAATTAGGAGAAGCTATTTATAAAGCTCAGGCAGCTGAACAACAAGCTGCTGGTGGTAACCCAGATAATGCAAATGCAAAAGACGAAAATATTGTAGATGCAGAATTTGAAGAAAAGAAATAATCCTATTTCAAATACATAAAATAATCCCCTTGCCTTTTGGTTTGGGGATTTTTTTATTTAATTCATTCGTTCACGATCATTTATCCGTGATAAAATTACGGCATTTTTTAATATTAAATCTGTATTTGGTTTAATCATCTCTGGATCTTCTGAGATGACCCTTATTTTAAATTTAGAAACCTCTTCTTCGAATTCTTTTTCTGCCAATAATTTCATTTCCGTTAATCGACGACCTATAATTCCATGTAATCCTTTTACAATTTCTTTATTTACATCTTCACCTTTAAGTATTGATTTTTCAATTTTAACCTCTTCATTTTGAAAATCAAAAATACCATTTTTTCCTGGTCGAACAAGACCATTTGCATATATTATCGGTTTTTCACCTTCTTTATTTACTGACATATTATATCTGAAATTTTCTTCATATTTAGCATCTTCTTCGTGTGTCATTTGCATATTAGCATTAATATTCGCATTCTTAATGACATTAATTGCATTTACTTTTTCACTAAACGTTACAATTGGGTTAACCGGTAAACCACTTTGAATAAATTCACTTCCAGTTACCTTTATTTCATGAAACTTTCCAGTTACTCCAAATTCATTTTGCTTTTCGATCATTCGCCCATATTTTGAGTTAAAATCATACGTTAAATTTTCTGTATCAACATCTGAATTTGATAAAAAGACACTTAATTCACGAATATAAAAACCTGCATATTCATCAAATTCATACTTAACTCGCATTTCTGTTTCTACTTCGTCTTTCAGTAAATTTACTACATCACCCATCAATACATTTAAACGTCCATGCATCTCATCAGATGAATCATAGATTTTATCTGCTCCATTATAGATCACAATTTGATGTGCTTTTTCACTTTCCAGGGACTCTGGAATGATATGAAATTCAACACTACTATGTAAATTTTCATATTTTTTCATTACTATTTCCTTTGCTTTCTCCTTATATATAACCCTTATATTTAAAAAAAACAAACAAATTATAGGCTTTTACCCCTTGACTTGGGGTTCAAAATACATATAATTAGCCCACAATCGACTGTCCGGAGGTAGTTCAGTTGGTAGAACGGGGGACTGTAAATCCCTATGTCGGTGGTTCAAGTCCGCCCCTCCGGACCAGTTATTTTGCCCTGCTCTTTTATTGCAGGGATTTTTTACATCCTTCTTCTTGTCAATTTATTTTAAAAAATATTTAAAAAAGGCTTGAAATCCTATCACATACGCACTATATTATAGCGGATCATTTAATATTACGTAATTTTAAGGAGTTTTTAACTATGGTTTTGCCTATGATGCCAAAAGCAACCGCCGCTTGGTTGGTTGACAACACAGCCCTTACATTTGACCAAATCGCACAATTCTGCGGGTTACACGAACTCGAAGTACAAGCAATTGCTGATGGTGAAATTCAAAATGTTCGTCCATTGAACCCAGTTTTATCTCACCAATTGACTAAAGAAGAAATTGCACGCTGTGAAAAGAATCCAAAATTATTTTTGAAAATCACTCAAAGTGCTGAAGAAATTCGTAAAACAAAACGTCGTGAAAACTATATTCCTCTTTCACAACGTCAAAATCGTCCGAACGCAATTTTATGGGTTGTTAAAAATCACCCTGAAGTTTCAGACTCTCAAATTTGTAAATTGTTGCACACAACAAAAAATACTATTGAAGCAATCCGTACAGGAAATCACCGTATGTCTGCTTCTTTGCGTCCACAAAATCCGATTACTTTAGGATTATGCGCAGAAATTGATTTTTATGCTGCGATTGAAAAAGGTCGTAAAAAACTAGCAAAACAAGGACAAACTCCTGAAGATATTGCTATTGATACTACTCCAGCTGAATAAGCTTGGAGTTTTTATCATTTTACAAGTTAACCATATAATTTAGAAAAGGTCCGCATGAAACAAGATATTGATGTTATTGATACAGTTGATGATTTTTTGATCCAATCATTGCCTGAAACTTTTCAAAAACTTTCTGAAATTGGAAAGGATAAAGGATTTTTAACAATTGCTCAACTTGAAGCAGCGTCTGAATCTGAACAATTATCAGATGAGCGCCATCATGAAATTTGTGAAATCTTTACTGAACTTAACATCCCTATTCTTGAATCTGCTGATGATTACGAAGATTACCTTGTGCAAAATGAAGATGATTATGACTCATCATCAAAACGATCTAAATCTAAATCTATTGATTCTGATTTAGATGATGATGATGATGGAGATCAATCTCTTTCTGAAAAAGAAGCTTTCTTTAAAGACCATTTAACAGAATCTGTTAATCCAGAAGCTGTTCTTCAATCACCTGATTCTATTCGTACTTATTTGCGTACAATGCGTTTTATCGAACTTTTGACACGTCAAGGTGAAGTTGCGATTGCAAAACGTATTGAAGCTGGCCGTAAAATGATGTTGGAAGGTCTTTGTGCCTCTCCTATGACAATTGAAACATTCTTACATTGGTATGATCAATTACAAAATGAAACAATTCAATTACGTGATATTATCAATCTTGAAATGATGTATGGAAAATCTGAACCAGATCCAGAAGATGTATCTGATGATGATGATGATGACGATAATGATTCTGATGATGGCAATCTTTCAATCGAAGATGATGATGAATCAGAAGATAGCTTTGATGATGGTATTTCTGCTTCTATTGCGACAATGGAAGAAGAGTTAATGCCGGGTGTTGTTGAAACATTTGAAGCATTGAAAAAAATCTTTGTTAAATTTAAAAAAATTCTTCAAAAACGCTTAAAATCAAGTTTATCAGGCGATGATATTTCTTCATCTGATCGTAAATATCATGAATACCGTTCTGAAATGGTATCTTTGATGGATACTTTGAAATTGACTGATGCTCGCGTTATTGAATTAATGGATGCTCTTTCAAATAAAAACCGTCAATTACTTGGCTTAGAAGGAAAACTTCTTCGTTTAGCAGGTCTTTGTAAAATTTCTCGTGAAGAATTTTTAGACAACTATCATGGATCAGAATTGGATCCTGATTGGTTGAAACATATGGCTAAGCATAAAAGCAAAGGTTGGCATAAATTTTCTACTGATTACAAAAATGAAGTAAATGCATTACGTGACAATGTGCGTGATATTGCTGAAGAAACAAGTCTTCCAATTGAAGAATACCGTCAAGTGGTGGACATTGTTCGTAAAGGTGAACGTGAAGCTGCGACTGCGAAACGTGAAATGATCGAAGCCAATCTTCGTTTGGTAATTTCAATTGCGAAAAAATATACAAACCGCGGACTTCAATTCCTTGATCTTGTTCAAGAAGGTAATATTGGATTGATGAAAGCTGTGGATAAATTTGAATACCGTCGTGGATATAAATTCTCTACATATGCTACATGGTGGATCCGTCAATCAATTACTCGTTCAATTGCCGACCAAGCACGTACTATTCGTATTCCAGTGCATATGATTGAAACAATTAACAAATTGAAAAAGATTTCACGTCAAATGTTACATGATATGGGACGTGAACCGACTGCTGAAGAATTGGCAGAAAAAGTATGTATGCCTGTTGAAAAAGTACGTAAAGTATTAAAAATTTCTAAGCAACCTATCAGTTTGGACAATCCAATCGGTGATGATGAAAATTCACTTTATGGTGATTTCTTAGAAGATTCAAAAGCTGTAAAACCTATGGATGCTGCTATCCACTCTAAGCTTAAAGAGGTAACATCTGTTATTCTTTCAACATTAATGCCTCGTGAAGAACGTGTTCTTCGTATGCGTTTTGGAATTGGAATGAATACAGATCACACTTTGGAAGAAGTTGGGCAACAATTTAATGTAACGCGTGAACGTATTCGTCAAATCGAAGCTAAAGCACTTCGTAAGTTGAAACACCCTTCTCGATCACGAAAGCTTCGTACTTTCTTAGATTAATTATTCTATAATCCCTGCTTTAAGCGGGGATTTTTTTTATTTCCTTTATTTGACATTTTTTTTATTTATGCTATTCTCTTGAGAACTTTTAAAATTATACTCACTATGGAATGGTACAACAATATGGATCCATCCACTCAATTTATTTTAGAATGGATCTTAATTTTTATTGGAATTGCCGTTGTTGGTTATTTATGTTCTCGATGGGAACGTAAAATTAACCCAAATGGCACTCAAACTTTACGAGAATTCTTTCAAGATTTTTCTGAAAACTCTTTTAAACTTTGCCCCAAGGATTTTAATTGCAACGTATGTTGTTTCCTTGGGGCTTAATTTTTATCCCAAAAAAACAGCCCAGATAAACCAGGCTGTTTTCAGATTTTAAATCAATACTATTGATTATTTATCTTCTTTTTTTTCTGCGATCGCTGCGCCCAAGATATCAGCCAAAGCTGCACCTGATTCAGTTGATCCATACTCTTTCATCATTTTCTTTTCTTCGTTGATTTCAAGAGCTTTTACAGATAATTTAACCTTACGGTCTTTTTTAGATACTGATAAAACGATTGCATCGATTTTTTCATCAGCAGCGAAACGATCTGTACGTTGTTCAGAACGTTCACGAGCTAAATCCATACGAGCGATGTATCCGTTTAAGCCTTTTGCATCCACAACCAATCCATTTTCTTCAACTTCTTTGATTGTACATGTAATGATGTCACCTTTTTTGATTTCATCAATTGCTTCGCCTACACGATCTTCTTTCAATTGTTTAACACCAAGTGAAATACGTTCTTTTTCAACGCTGATTTCAAGAATTTTAGCTTTGATTTTATCGCCAGCTTTGTATTCTTTAATCGCTTCTTCACCTGCTACATCCCAATCAAGGTCACCAATGTGAACCATTCCATCAAGATCAGTTGCAACTGTTACAAATAGACCGAATTCAGTGATATTTTTGATTTCACCTTCAACTTCTTGACCTACTTCATGAGATGCTGCAAATTGAGCCCATGGATTTTCTTGAGTTTGTTTAATTCCAAGTGATAAACGACGTTTTTCAGAATCAATTTCAAGTACTTGTACTTTTACTTCTTGACCTAATTCAACAATTTTACTTGGGTGTGTATTTTTCTTAGTCCATGACATTTCAGAAACGTGAACCAATCCTTCTACACCATTTGATAATTCAACAAATACACCGTAATCAGTAATGTTTGATACTTTTCCAGTCAATTGGTCACCAACATTAAATGTGTTGATCAAGTCTTTCCAAGGATCTTCTTCTAATTGTTTCATACCCAATGAGATACGTTGTGTTTCTGCATCGTATGCAATCACTTTTACTTTTACTTCGTCACCAACAGCCAAAAGTTCTTTTGGATGAGAGATACGTTTCCAAGATAAGTCTGTTACGTGCAACAATCCATCAATTCCACCAAGGTCAACGAATACACCGTAATCTGTGATATTTTTCACAGTTCCAGTCAATGCATCACCGATTTTGATGTTTTGCATCATTTCACGACGTTGATCTGCTTGTTGATCTTCCATGATCGCACGGTGTGAAACGATTACGTTTGAACGTGCATGATCCATTTTCAAGATCTTGTAGTTTTGAGTTTTTCCGATTAAATCGTCTGGGTTGTGTAATGGACGTAAATCAGCTTGTGATCCAGGCATAAATGCTAATACGCCGTAAAGATCCACGATGAATCCACCACGTACGCGTTCCATAACAACACCTTCGATTGTTTCTTCGCCTGCGATTTTCTTTTCAAGGTTAACCCATGCTTCTTCACGACGCGCTTTGTCACGTGATGCAATTACGTTACCATCTGGTCCTTCGTAACGTTCTACATAAACGTCAACGATATCACCTTTTTTCACAGCATCCGCACCGAATTCGCGGCGTGGGATGTAAGCTTCTGTTTTTAAGCCTAAGTCAACTGTTACCATATTTTTATCTTCGTTGATAACTGTTGCTTTTGCTACATAGCCTTCTTTTGGAGTCGAATTAAATTCGTCCAATAAAGCTTCAAAGTCTGCTTCAGACATTAAATTCTTTTTATCGATCATATTGATTTTCTTTAAAAAGCTTGCCAAGTCGTTTGATATATTAAGATGACTGGTCTTGTGCGGTTAATAAATTCCGTTTCATCGCACCCTGAGAACGTGGGCATAGTATATGTGTTAAATCCTTGAGAGTCAACTAAAAAAGAGTAGGATTTCCCTACTCTTTTTAAATTATTTTAATTTCTTTAACATTTCTTCGGCGGCGGATTGTTCAGCGCCTTTGCGGGATGGGCCTTTGCCAGTTGCAGATTGTCCCATTGTTGTTACTTTTACTTCGAAAATTGGGGCATGCTCTTCCCCTTCACGTCCAATAATTTCATATTGAGGTAATGGTTCGCCTTGTTTTTGCACCACTTCTTGCAGAGTTGATTTTGAATCTTGTGGTGGCGTTGTGAATGTATCAATCAATTCATCCCATAATTTTTCAATTAAATCATATGCAGCATCAAAACCTTGATCCATATAAAGCGCACCCAATAATGCTTCCATCGCATTTGCCAACACATGTGTTTGACGACGCATTTCAGTATCAATTACCTCTAGCGTTTCATCCATTTTTATTTCACGTGCCACTTGCCCCAATGCCTCTGTACATACTAATGCAGAATGACGTTTTGCTAAATCCCCTTCTTTT
>QKJL01000034.1 GCA_003250835.1 Alphaproteobacteria bacterium | reverse complement strand
GCGGGATTACGTATATCAGAAGCGTTGAGTTTAAATTGCGTTGATATTAATGGAGATGTATTAAAAATTACAGGTAAAGGAAATAAAGAACGATATGTACCATTGATGAAAGAAATCGTCGACCCGATTCGAAAGCTTTTACGTAATAGTCCTTTTTCATCATTACCAAATGATCCAGTATTCAGGGGAACGCGCGGAGCACGTTTGAATGCACGCGAAGCACAACGGACCATGGTAAAGATTCGCCAAACATTAGGCTTGCCAGATGACGTCACACCACATAGCTTGCGTCACAGCTTTGCATCTCATTTATTAAAAAATGGAGCAGACTTACGTTCAATCCAACAACTGCTAGGACATGCATCGCTTTCCACAACGCAAGTATATACAAAAATTACGGATGAAAAACTCGCCGAAACATATCAACACGCGCATCCACGTGCCAATAAAAAAAGCCCCTCATAAGCTATAGAATTTAAAATTAAATAATTGAGATAATTAAAAAAGAGGTTGTATTTGTCAATGTAAACATATTTTGATGAAATTCGAATCGGTAAAAGGCTAAAATTCTTCCTTGCAATTGCAAAGCCAATCAGTATGATTTAAGGTGAAGATAAAAACGAAGGTGTGAAATGAACTTAAATTTACCGACACTTGATTATGAAGAAATGGTTGAATACGCCTTACTTGATGTAGTGCGTAATACATTGCGATATGTCGAAAAATATGGGTTACCAGGTGGGCACCATTTTTACATCACACTTAAAACACATCATCCAGGTGTGAAATTACCAGATTTTTTGATTCGCAAACACGAAGATACAATAACAATCGTATTGCAATATGAATTCACAAACTTACATGTAACTGATAAAGAATTTGGGGTAACACTCTCATTCAATAATCGTAACTACTATGTACGTGTCCCATTCGAAGCAATCACAGTCTTCGCGGATCCGTCTGTTAAATTTTCATTACAATTCCGTATTCCGGAAACAAGAGATTTTTCAGAATCAGAATATGAAAAGGCACCCGAACTTGCCTTTACAGAAGAAGATGAAAAAATCGTCTCACTCGACGAATTCCGAAAAAAATAATTAAATAAAAAATGTATAATTATTAAAATTACAAACCATGGCTTTAAAAAAACAAGATAAAAAAGAGGTTGTGAAATCAAAAGAACCTAAAAAAGTTTGGACTCGTTCAATACCGTATAATAAATGGGAAAGGTATGCAATGATGTATCAAAAGCTTTAAGGATAAATAAAAAAGAGCCTCTAATCAGAGGCTTTTTTTGAATCTGTTACCGTCATCCTCGTGTTCATCACGGGGGGGCTCATGAGTTTCCTGTATGCCGCAGGAATGATAGAAGACGGATGAAGCTAGCCATAGTCTGGATGACGGCAGATTAAATCAATTTTCCATTACGTAATCGAACGGTTGTACTCATTTTACGCGCCAAGTTTAGGTCATGAGTTACGATCAACGCAGATAACTTTGTTTCCTTAATAATTGAAACTAATTCAGCAAACACTTTTTCTGATGTATTTGGATCAAGGTTTCCTGTTGGTTCATCAGCCAATAAAATTTCAGGTTCATTAGCAAGCGCACGGGCAATCGCTACACGTTGTTGTTCACCACCTGACATTTCTGATGGACGATGTTCAACACGACTTTCTAATCCCATTTGCATCAAAAGTTTTTCAGCGCGCATACGTGCTTGCAGTTTTGATTTACCAGCAATCAATTGTGGGATCATCACATTTTCAACCGCTGTAAAATCTGGTAACAAATTATGACTTTGATAAATAAATCCAATCTTATTTAAACGGAGCTTAGTTTGCTTCGTTTCTGACAGATGTGAAACATCTTTTCCTAAGATTTCAATTTTTCCATCATTTGGTTTTTCAAGCATGCCTGCCAAATGAAGTAATGTTGATTTACCAGATCCAGAAGGACCAACCAAGGCCAATGTTTCACCTTTTTTCAATTTCATGGATGCATTATTCAACACATCAATACGTTGTCCACCTTGGTAATACCAATGAGATAAATTAGAAATTTCCAAAACAGTTCGATGATCTTTCACGGATGTCACTTTTGTGTCTGTGCCAGGTTTGTAAATAGTCTTTAATAAATTATTCATAACGTAACGCCTCCACAGGATCTAATTTTGATGCACGCCAAGCTGGATAAACGGCAGCTAAAAATGAAAGTAGAAGTGCAAATAAAGCAACAAATGCAACTTCCCAGAAATCCACACGTGATGGAAGTTCTGATAAAACATAAACTTCAGCAGAAAAAAGGTTTACACTAAATAAACGTTCAAAGAATTTGCGGATACCTTCAATGTTGGAGGCAAACAGTACACCACCAAGAGTTCCAAAAAATGTCCCAAGGAATCCGATGTATGATCCCGCTAAAAAGAAAACACGCATTACAGAGGCACGACTCATACCAACGGTACGTAAAACAGCAATATCTTTCCCTTTGTCTTTTACCAACATCACAAGTCCAGAAATAATATTAAAGGCAGCAACCAAAATCACAAGTGATACAACGATAAAGGCAACACTACGTTGAATTTGGATCGCTTGGAAAAATTGAGTATTCAAACTACGGAAATCACGGAATTGATAACCGTTCCCTAAATTATTTTTAAGAAGACGTTGAACAAGTGAAAGATCATCTAAATCTTCTACAAAAATTTCCAAATGAGAAACAGATTGTGGCATATTGAAATAAAGCTGAGCTGTTTCAATTGGCATAAATACGAATGCAGAATCATATTGGAACATACCTGTGTGGAAAATACCCCCAATACGGTATGAACGAATACGTGGCATCATTCCAAACGCAGTAATATTTCCTTGCGCAGATGTAATCGTTAATTCATCTCCAAGAGTTAATCCAAAACGATTCGCGAGTTTATCTCCAATCAAGATTTCATTTTCTTTCAAATCTTTGATTTTTTTACCAAACATTTTATCGTTTAACATTGGTGTCATCATTAAATCTTCACGTGACATTCCGCGAAGGATCCCACCTGTATTGCTGCCGTTTGATGCCAACATTACTTTACCTTCAACCAAAGGAATAACCTTATTGATTTGAGGTGCCAATGACTTATCTTCATTAATTTTATCAATCACTTTTTGATGATTTGGGAATGATGAACCCGTTGATGAATAAACAAGGATATGACCATTCAATCCAAGAATTTTATCAAGAAGCGTAGCTTTAAATCCACCAAACACAGACAACACGATAATAAGTGTTGCTACACCAAGTGCAATTCCAACAAGAGAGAACCAAGTAATAACAGATACAAACTGTTCCTTACGACGTCCTTTCAAATAACGAAGTGCCAACATCCATTCAAAAAATGAAAAGGGATGACGGGCATATGAAATAACTTTTTTCCAATCAATATTCATAATAACCTTAAACCTTATTTTTCTTCTTCAACGACACGCATGTCGACGATGTTAATAATGCGAGGACTTACAAAAATAGCAAGCTCAGCATTGTCTGGAATCAAAGATGAGTATCCTTCTACGAAAGAATGAGTAGGAACCCCAATGATTAAATAATTTTCACCCAAACGTGCAGGCACATCAAATGAAGTAATATCACCTTCTTTTGTACGTAACACAAATTGAGTATCTAAATGATCTTTTGCAAAATCATCAACAGAATATGATGGTTCTGCCAAAACATTAAGATCAGTTTCTAAACGATCATCTAATGAACAGCGTCCCACATCAAAACGTCCTTGCCAACGATTTGGTAACACAAAAGTTCCTTGTGAAATTAAAACCATATTAGCACGTTCACGAATAAAGCTTGCAAATGTATCTGTATTTAAGTTCGGTCCGGTCACAACTAATCGACCCATAATACCAGGAACAGAAGCTTTAATTGTTTGTTGATCAAATGATTTCAAAAGATCCATCCAATTCACACCTTCATCATTTTTTGGATATAAACGATAAATATTTAAATCAAAAGCGATCAATGTATTTTCATCAGACAATTGATTAATAAGTTGTTTAGTACTTTTTTCAACCAGCTTATCTCCTTTGAAATAAAGAACCTTATCTTCCCAATCCACAACAATACCTTTTACGTTTGAACCACGTAAAGCATCAAGAACAGCAATAATCACATCTTCTGAAAATGGAACAGCTAAACGCCACTTTGCTTCACGAGAAAGTGTTAAGCGTTTTGTACGTGCATCGTAATGATAATACAATCCTGAAAGTTCTGCGATTATATCTAAAATTTGATCCATCTTTCCACTGGTGTCAGGAAGATTGATTTTAGGATACATAGGATCTGGTGCATAAACATCAATTCCAGTATTTTGAAGTAATTTCATTAATGCATGATGTGTTTCCATTTTTTTTACAGAAAAATCTTTCACCAAGAATTTTGGGAGAGCATCCCCTTTATCGGCACGAGTGTATTCTAATTTATCACGATCGAAAGGTTCAGTTTTTACAATGCGTTGTGTATCCCAATCAACAGAACAACGATATGGTAATTCTAAATTGAAACGTTTTGCCTTATCCGCAGTCTTTGGTGGAAGCTTTGGATAAATAGGCACAGAATTTTCAGTCGTAATCGTTTTACGTTGAATATCCAAAATAACTTGTTTCTGAGAAGGTTCTACCTCAGGCGTACATCCCATCAAAGTAAATCCCACTAAAATAAATGATAAAAATCTAATCATTAATCAGTCTCCTTTTTCGCACGAGGCTTGCGTGTAGCAGTTTCTTTCGAAGCCATTTCACTCACACGGCGTTCCAGTTCTTCCATTGGAAGATCACTCCATTCTTCATCATATCCAGTAAAGGTTAGATTATCTAATTTTTCAGTTTCTAATTTTGCAACCAGTTCTTCAAAAGAATTAATACCACTTGGCAATGTTTGTTCAGCCAAAGAAAGAAGATCAGGTATGCTTTGAATGTCTTTTGCTTCTGCAATAAGAAGTCCAATAACATCACGCACAAAACCATAGGCTGGATAATTTTCCATCGCAATCCCATTTTGTCGCACACAAATGAGTGATAAAACCATGCGTGTATGCGATAAAAATGAAAGAATATTATAAAAACGATTTACCTTAAAAATGTTTTGTTTTTCTGCCATCATACTTCCTCAAACTTATTCCTTTTTTATTATGCTGAAAATCTAGCTCTGTGCAAGTGTTTTTAACGTTTCAATTAATTTAGCACCGTCATCACCAAACTTGTTTAAATCATCTTGATGATTATCAAGTAAATCTTTAATAACATCAGTATTAGGTGATTCAATCATACCTTGGGCAGTAAACCAAAGATCAATCAGTTTTTTATAAGATAAAATAGCATCAAATTGATCTTTCTGAGCAGGTGTTGTGTCAAATGTACGAACAGCTTCTGAAAATTGATCAATCCAGTCATCACCAAAATCTTTTTGAAAATGTTCCAGCTTTTCATAACTTGAATCAAATGTTTCAAAAGCTGTTGCAATTTTGTTTGGCAATGGAACATGTGAAGAAATGTCTGTTTCTTTACTATCATTTTCTTCAGTATCTGGTTCAGGTAAAAAAACGGGTTTAGCTGCAGAGCCTGTCACCATAGCAAATGGCATAGCAGAAGGATCAATTTGATCTTTCGGAGTATGTCCACTTTTAAGATTATCCAAATGTAACATTAATTGATGCGCACCAGGTAATGTTGAAATAATATTAATGACATCAGCATTGGCCGCTAATAAATCTCTATTAAAGACTGCAATATCAATAACCGCTGCTTGGCGAAAACGGTTTAATAACTGTCTTGCCAATAATTGATCCGAAGCACTTTGATGTGAGGATGATACCATGTAACTCTCCTTACAAATAATTATTCAGTTTCATTCATTGAAATGAAAATTACACGATGCATACGTTGACGAACTTCATCATCCACAAGAATCTGTTCATCTGGATTCCATGCATAAGCATATAATTGCCCATTTGCATCATCACGTAATGAATAAAGGGTTGCAGTTAATGCATCTGAACTATCAAAATCTTCTTCATAAATCAGCACAAGATCAGATGTGCGAACACGATCATTTGGATCAATAAACAGCATAGATCCAGTCGGTAATAATGAACGCATACGACGTGTATCAATCGTTGTTGCATAAACATCTTTACGGTTTTGTAAATTTGTTGGGGCAGGGATTAAATGATCTTCAGTTTTAACAATTTCAATAGATCCATCATTCTTTGGTGTTCCATAAACAGGAACTAATTTTTGACGTGCCATTTGATACAATTTTTGTCCAAACAAAGATTGTGATAAGCTTGTGATATTTTCAACGCTAGGCGCAACAGTAGGTTTTGATTTATTACGACGAGTATTATCTGTAAAGTTTGCAAGCACACCACCTTTGTTCAATGTATAAATTTCTTGTAACAATGAATGTGGTGTTAATTGAAGCGCTTCAGCCAAACGTTGTAGTTCATCTTCGTATAATTCACGTTGTCCCATTTCGATTCGGTGGTATACAGAAACAGTAATCTTCGCAGCCGCCGCCAATCCAGCCAAAGTCATCTTTTTTTGCACACGAAGGAAACGAAGCCCCGCACCTAAAATTTTTAATCCACCAGCTTGGTTTGATTCAGTACGTTTTTCCACGGCTTTTTTCCAAACGTCAACTACGGGAGTCCCTTCATCATCTTGTGTAAGATAAAGGTCAGCCACGCTACAGTTCAAGAATTCAGCTACTTGTGATGATTGATCATGATTTAAACGACGAAAACCTTTTTCAATTTTTGACAAAGCAGATAAACTAAGATTTAAATGATCTGCTAATTGTTGCATCGTGCGGTTTTGCATACGACGGATATAACGGATTTTATTTGGAAATACAATTTCTTCAGCCATGAATAAGCTCCTTTAAATAATTTTTTTAGACAAATATGAGTCCATTTTTAGAATATTTTTTCACAAATAGCAAGTTTTTTTCATTTTTAGACAAAAGATTCATAATGCTAGAATCATCGAATCCACAAAAACACAGGTTTTCCCTATGAAAATAAAGGGAAATAAGCTATGATAGAAAAAGATAAAAAGGATGAAAATGAAGTTAACATTTAAAGTCACACCCCATGCGGCACAAAATAAAATTGGAAAATGTGAAGTAAATTTGCTTGGCGAAGAAACGATTCGCATCTATGTAACAGCTGCTCCTGAAAAAGGGAAGGCGAACAAAGCAGTGATTGATTTATTGAGTAAAGAAATGGGAATTGCAAAATCAAACTTCACAGTGATTCGTGGCGAATTATCAACGCTAAAAGTAATTGAAATTAATGAGTCAGATGAGATGATTAATCGTTGGAAAGACGGCTTAACGGCTTAGGTCATGCATTTCTGTAAAATCCAATACTTGCATATTGAAATAAAGTGATGGGTTATCCATTCGAAGTCCCCAATTACGAACATCATCATAAAGTTTTACGCGTAGGCGAGCTTTTTTAATAGAAGTCGTCAATGTTCCATCCAATGAATAATCATGAATTTTAAAACGCACAATCCAAAATCCATTATCTTCAACCGGTGTACGTAAAATTTCAACAGTACGTGACGTATTGTTTTTGATGAGCAATTGAATGGTTTTAAGATCAATTGTTGTAAAGTGTTCCCATAACTTAGGCGATTGCGCAACACGATGTTGATGTAATCCTGCATCACTTGGGCCAAGATGATCAAATTCTTCGAGCCAAACACCATTACGGCGAGCCATTTCGTCTTTATCAGCAATAACCGTATAACGTGCCACAATGTATTCCTCAATCAATTGAGCAGTTAACAATGTGCGTTGATGATCAGTCATCTCACGTACTGAAAGAGTCTGTGGCTGAAAGTATTGTGTGGAATCTGCACTGTCTTGAAAGAACAGGGGAGCGACATTAAATTGATCAAAAATAGACACTTTAAATACAGCTAATCCAATCAAGGCATTAAAGGTGATACTCGCAACAATAAAGAGTCCAAGGATTAAAATACGTAATCGGCTCATAAGGCACCTCCTTTAACAATCAAAGGAGATTCCCCATAAGAAATCACGGTAAATAAATAAGGGTGCATCGCATCTTGAATAGCTTTTGGTTCTAATGCACGCAGCCCAATATAAGCAGTCCAAGAGGCTTTATTGGAAATCGTTGGGTTATGACGGATGAAATCAACACGGTAAATATCGTGCGGACCACCACGTTCAGCAGGAATAGTTGTAACTTTTTGAATATCTAAAATTTCAACACGGCGGATATCTCCATTTTGAAGACGTTTGGTAAAATAAGGAATTTGTTTTTCTGTAAACGTAGTAAATACATCTTTATGACTCATCAAACATACACGACAACGCGGTTGAACTTGACGTTGAATAGATTTTTTAATTAAGATTTTTTGACGTTCATCATGTAAACAATCACACCAACGTTGATCATTGTCCGCAAAAGTAGCAGAAAGTGTATTACGTGCAATCACGTAATCAGTCAAAAATTGATGCGCAAGTAAATCAGTTTGAGAAAGGGCCGGGGTATCCGTTGCCTTTGATCCATCATACTTAACTAATTCGAATGTATGACGATCTTGATCAAATGTCATAAAAAATGGAATAACATTTTTATGTTGAGTAAGGAATAAAAAGCCAACAGCAAGTAAAGCATTAATAATTGCTGAAATCACACACACACGTACCCATAAATGTTCAGCGCGTACCCACTTGCGTTCAGGACGAGACTTAACATCAACCTTAAACGGAAAAATCATATCCGGATTATTCTGTGGTTGATTGGATGGTGTGTTGGTTGATTTGGCCATATTGCCCCCTTACTATACAGTAAGTTGTGACAATGATGATTGTGGTACTTTAATGCATGCACATGGAGATAATTTAAGTTCAGCATTATCATCCCCAACCCCAACAGGATCGCGGTTGTAAACGTTTCCTGAACAACTTGATAAAGCTAATCCAAGTACCAAAATTCCGAATAATTTTTTCATGTTGATTTCTCCCAATCTTCTTCTAATGCCTTAATAATAGAGAATTGAGAAATAAAACGCAAGCCCTATTGAAGGGTTTTCTTAAAGATATCGGCTGGGATGGATCCACCAGTAATACCAGGCATAGGGCTGCTGTCATCATTTCCAACCCATACACCACAAATATAATCATCGGTAAAGCCAACAAACCAAGCATCACGACTGTCTTGCGTAGTTCCTGTTTTTCCACCACGCGCGCCAACAAAATAAGCACGACGACCAGTTCCATTGGTAATGGCTTCGCTAAAGAGGCGTTCCATCGAACCAAGAGAGCTTTCATCAATGAGTGGACTGCGATGTCCAGTATTACGTTTGTAAAGCTCATCACCTTTTTCAGTATAAATAGCAGTAATCCCATGAGGAGAAACACCAAAGCCCCCATTGGCAAACGGAGCATATCCAGTCACCAAATCAATAACAGTTGCTTCACCAGACCCAAGAACAATACTCATGTCACGACGGAAATGTGTGACTAATCCCATTTGTTTCGCTGTTTTAATAATCGGAGATAATCCAATATCTTTTGCAAGACGAACGGGAACACTATTCATTGACTTAGCAAATGCATCTTCTAAAGTTACTGTGCCATAATATTTGTTTTTATAATTCTTTGGGGACCAGTTATTAATTGTAATAGGACCGTCATAGATTGTATCATCAGGGGTATAGCCTTTGTTAAAAGCAGTTAGATAAACAAAAGGCTTAAATGCAGATCCAATCTGACGTTTTGCTTGTGTAGCACGGTTAAACTGACTATTGGTATAATCGCGACCACCAATCATTACAACGATTCCACCTTGCATATCCATAGCAAGAACGGCCCCTTGTTTCACACGCGAAGAATTATCCTTCAAAGAAGTTTTTAATGCTTTTTCCGCACGACGTTGGCGAGGAAGGTCTAAGGTAGTATGTACAACAATGTCATCGGTAATTTTACCAATATGAGAATGCAAATTATCCATCATCCAATCAATAAAATAACGGTGCATTGATTGTTTTTTAGGTTGTTGGAATTTAATACGTTGAACGGCTGTTGTGGCTTCATCAATTGTAATATAACGTTCTCTCATCATGTTTTTCAAAACCAAAATAGCACGTTTACGTGCTCCATCAGGATTACGAAGTGGGTTGTATTTTGTCGGAGCTTTTAACATCGCCGCAATCACAGCAGATTGCCAGAGTTCAAGTTTAGCAGCAGGGACACCAAATAATTCTTCTGCCGCGACATTAATTCCATATTTACCTGATACCAATGAAATACGATTAAGATACAGGGTTAAAATTTGTTCTTTGGTAAAACGTGTTTCCAACCATAAAGATAAAAGAAGCTCTTGGATCTTACGTGTCATGGTACGACGTTGAGTTAAGAAAACGTTTTTAGCTACCTGTTGAGTTAATGTGCTTCCACCTTGTACAGTGCGTCCAGCCATCATATTATGATACATTGCACGGAAAATACCGCGGATAGAAACGCCAAAATGATTAAAGAAATTACGATCTTCAGTTGCAACAATGGATTGCCAGACATGCGGAGGTAATTCGCTTAAATGAACAGGTGTGCTGTAAAGGTCATTCACGGAATCAATTTTTTCCCCATGACGATCAACGAAAGTAATAGATGGTTTACGTTGTTGAGACAACATATCATCAATCGGGGGAAGTTGTAAAAATAAAATAAGTAACAAAAGTAGGGTGGCAATGCCGCCCCAGAAGCCAGTAAAGAACAACCACTTCCAAAATCGCGGAAAACGAACGGGACGTTGAGAGCGTCCTACGCGTGGGGTGCGCGCCGGTCCACATTCAAAGCGGCGTAATCCACGTTCCATTAAAAGTTGTTGTAACTTATGATCCATGAGACTCCTTACAGGCTTGTACAGTATTTGAAAGTAACATGGCAATTGTCATCGGGCCAACACCACCGGGAACAGGGGTGATTGATCCAGCAACAGGGGCAACAGCATCATAATCAACATCGCCAATTGTTTTACCGAGTAATTGATTAAATCCAACATCAATTACACATGCACCTGGTTTGACATAATCAGGTGTGATTAAATGAGGAACGCCAGCAGCAACCACAAGAATATCCGCTGCACGACAAAGTTCTGCAAGATTTGCAGTATGTTTATGTGTCATCACAACAGTGCATTCTTCATTAACCAGCATAAGGGACATTGGGCGACCAACGATCAAGCTTTGTCCAACAACCACGGCATGTTTAGCAGATAAATTTTCCCCAAGGGCAGATTTGATAAGATGCACAACACCAAGTGGGGTCGCAGGTTGTAAAATAGGTTGATTTGAAGAAACACGTCCTGCAGATTCAAATGTAAAACCATCGACATCTTTTTCAACGGCGACCGCATTGATAACTTTTGATGAATCTAAATGTTTTGGTAATGGCAATTGAACAATGATTCCTGAAACGGAAGTATCTTGGTTCCAAGTATTGATCTGAGCTAAAACTTCTTCTTCACTCGCATCTGTTTCAAATTGAGCAATGTCAACGGCAACGCCAATAGATTCACCACGCTTTTTCTTTAAACGGAC
>QKJL01000027.1 GCA_003250835.1 Alphaproteobacteria bacterium | reverse complement strand
TCGATTAACGTTTTGAGAATTGGAATCTTTTACGAGCTTTTTTCTGTCCTGGTTTCTTACGTTCAACTACACGAGAGTCACGTGTCAAGAATCCAGCTTTTTTCAAAGCAGAACGAAGACCTGGTTCGAAAAGAACAAGAGCTTTTGAAATACCGTGTTTAACAGCACCAGCTTGTCCAGATAATCCACCACCTTTTACAGTACAGTCTACGTCAAATAATCCAGTACGATCAGCAACAGCAAATGGTTGATTAAGTAACATTTGCAATACTGGGCGTTGGAAATAATCATTAATATCTTTTCCATTAACAGTGATTTTTCCTTTACCAGCTTTTACCCAAACACGAGCAACAGAATCTTTACGTTTTCCAGTTGCGTATGAACGGCCTAAAGCGTCTTTTTGTGGTTCAGCAGTTGCAGTCGCAACAGTTTCAACCTTTTCCAATGCTTCTTTCATTGTTTCATTAACAGCTTCAGTCATTATTCAGCTCCTCGTACGTTCTTAGTATTCATTGATGCGAAATCAATAACTTCTGGTTTTTGTGCTTCGTGTTTATGAGCAGTACCTGCATACACGTGCAATTTTTTCATTTGTTGACGACCTAAAGGACCACGGTCGATCATACGTTCAACAGCTTTTTCCATAACGCGTTCTGGAAATTGACCATCCAAAACTTTATCAGCTGTTACGCCTTTGATACCACCTGGGTGTCCAGTGTGACGATAGTATGTTTTTTGTGTACGTTTGTTACCTGACAATGCAATTTTGTCTGCATTGATAATAACAACGTGATCACCACAATCCATTGAAGGAGTGTACATAGGTTTGTGTTTACCGCGCAAAACCATTGATACATAAGCAGCCAAACGTCCCAAAGTTACGTTTTCTGCATCAATCAAATACCATTTTGCAACGCATTCACTTGCTTTCGCAGAATATGTTTTCATGTTTATTACCTCATTTGTTTAAAAACTGGGTGCATAATGACTCAAAAAATAAAACTTGTCAAGCGTAAAGTTATAGAAAACCTTAAGAAAATGATATATGGTATTATGGTACCATTATTAAGAATAGGATGAAAAAAGAGGCTGGATAACAGCCTCTGAACTTATGAAAGGGATTGTTCTAATTTTCCTAAATAATGTCGGATCAATGTTTGAACTTCTGATTCTGTTTGTGCAGTATTTAAAATAGATGCAACTTCACGATAAATATCGCCCCCAAATGACGCAGGTGGAGTTTGTTTAGCTTTTGCATAAACATCATGTGCGTCGTGATAACATTGTTCCAAAACTTTTGAATTAAATTCAGGAGGAAATGAAGAGCTATCAGCAATAAAATTAGTCTGATACATGCCTCCCACACCTGATAGGATCCAGTTAATATTAAATTTTTGCTTTGATAAAGCAGATAAAACATGAGGGTTTGGCGAACTAGTGCCAAGCTCATAATTTTGCCATGTGCTTGCCCCAAGCCCTAAATCGCGAGACATATCAGCCTGTGTGCGATTAAGAGAGATGCGGATTCGACGAAGGCGAGTACCCATAGTTTCACTCATTTTTATACCTCTTAATTTTAAATATATACAGTTATATGTGTATTTTGAACTTGATATACATAAATAATTGTGTTAAAACTTTATTCATACACGAAATAATAACTCATTTTATAATGAGGGTAATAGTGAGTCAATGAAAATGAAAAAAAGCATAATGATTAGCTCAATGATAGGCAAAAAGGTTAAAATATACCGTAAATTAAGCAATATATCCCAAAAAGATTTGGCTGAAAAATTAGGTATATCGTTTCAACAAGTGCAAAAATATGAAAAAGGCACCAATCGGATCAGTATAGATAGCTTAATTGAGATTGCAGAAATATTAGGGATCTCATATCATCAATTTTTCGAAGGTGTGGTAGATGGAAATAGAAATGAAGTATGTGCACCAAACAAAGCGCATACGCAAGAAAGTCTTGACCTGTTAAAACATTATTATCGATTATCAGATAAGGCAAGATTTCACTTACAGGCATTCCTAAAAGAGATTTAAAAAAAACAGGAGCTAATCAGCTCCGTTTTTTTATTCTTGGATAAATCCATCAACTTGCATAGACCATAGCTTTGCATACTTACCTTTTTTCTTAAGGAGTTGAGCATGTGATCCACTTTCAATAATTTTTCCCTTATCCATTACGATAATACGATCCATTTTACGAAGTGTTGAAAGACGATGGGCGATAACAAGCGTGGTGCGTCCTTCCATCAATTGATCAAAACTATCTTGGATACTACGTTCTGTTTCACTATCAAGGGCTGATGTTGCTTCATCCAATAAAAGGATAGGAGCATCTTTCAAAATTGCACGTGCAATACAAACACGTTGACGTTGTCCGCCAGAAAGCTTAATACCACGTTCACCAACTTCTGTATTGTATCCTTTTGTCGTTTTGGAAATAAAGTCATGTGCATGCGCTTGCTTAGCAGCTTTTTCAACCATAGCTTTAGAAGCTTTTGGATTTCCATAACGAATGTTTTCGAATAACGAACGATGGAATAAAATACTTTCCTGAGACACGACGGTAATCGCTGAACGTAAACTATCTTGTGTAACGTCTGATACACCTTGTTGATCAATTTGAATGGTTCCCTTACTCAGTTCAAAGTAACGAAGAATTAAATTAATTAACGTCGTTTTCCCGGCACCACTTTGTCCAACAATACCAACTTTTTCACCAGGTTTAACAGAAAGATCAAGACCTTTAATCACCCAATCTTTTTTGTATTTAAACCAGATGTTATTAAAATCAATGGCTCCCTTTGAAATTTTTAATTGTGGGGCATTTGGTGCATCCACAATATCATAAGGTTGCATGAGTGTTTCAATAGCTTTGCGAACGGTTCCAACTTTACGAATGAAGCCAGGGATAGTAAATGTTAAGCGCCAAATACTTTGAATAATAGTACTAATAGTAACAAAAACATAGACAACATCAGATAATGCAATCATATCTTTTTGATACATGTAAAAAGGTGCAAAAGTAATCACAGCATAAAATGAGAGATAAGAAAATTCCATTTGTATCAATTTATTATCAACAAATCGCCAGATTTTTTGATCTTTGATAACAGCGT
>QKJL01000037.1 GCA_003250835.1 Alphaproteobacteria bacterium | reverse complement strand
GTGAAAAAGTTGTTTAGACGATTCTGAATCTATCTAAATAAAATGAGTTATTAATAAGTTATTCACAGGGTTTTAAATCATCGTGAAAAATGTTTGTAAATTTTTTAAAAATAAAGTATAATTTGCTTTATATAAGAGGAGATTTTTTAGATGAAAGAATTTGTGTTAAAAGCTGTTGCTGCGCCGTCCACTTTTTTTTGGGCGTCTTTTCAGTTAGCTATTACCAATGTAATTATTCATTTAGGTGGTTTTGTTTTGTATTTAGCAATTACTCAGGGAAAATCTAATCCTCTTTTTATTTTAATTAGTTTTTTTGTAGTTCATTTTCTTTTAATTGGATTACATCGCAGGGAACCTCATAGTGCTGGGATTTTTCGTAATTTGAAATTTTATTTTATGCATACGAAAAATTTAGATGGTGCTAAGGGAACTAAGTACACAGTGTAGGAAATAAGATGCAAGCAGACATACTTTACTTTTTTGAACAAAACTTTTCTGATAAAACTTTTTTAATTTATTTATCAGGTGTTTTTAGTTTTGGTTTATTTTTTATGTTTATGGTGCGTAGTATTTCACGAGGAATTTTACCAGAACCTGTTGAAACACGTTTAAAAGATTTTTTACCTTTTCGTCGTGTATTAGAAGATGGAAAGACAGTTGAATGTTTAAATAATACTTATATTCAAGTTTTCAAAATTGATGGATTAAATACTATTTTTGCGAATGAAAAAGATCGTGAACAATTTCTTTATTTACGTCAAACATGGATTGATAGTTTATCTGATTTTAATTTACATGCACGTGTTTATACTGTTCGTCGTCGTGTTGATGGTACACAAACACAAGATCATGAAAATCCTATTTTAAAAGAAATTGAAGATCGTTGGGATGCTAAGATGGCGAGTGTATTTGAGAATAATTATTATATTACTCTTTCTACACATGCTAAACATATTGATGATGCTATGAAATTATTTGAAGGGGCTGTTGGACATTTAAAATCATTACTTGGAAAATTTAATGTTTCAGTATTAATAGAAAATTCTGGTGATTTAAAGAATGAAAGTATTTTTTCATTTTATGCAAATTTAAGTTCACCATTAACACGTCCAAATGCGCAAGCTGGTTTATCCTCAGATGTTGAGGATATTAATACATTACTTACTGCGGATAATGTTTTATTCCGTCGTGATGGAATTATTGAATATTCTGCTGGGAACCGTATTAAGTATTGTTCTGTTGTTGGGATGCGTCGTGCTCCTGATTATATTGATGAACAAATGTATTCTGATATTTTAAATTTAAATGCAGAACTTTATATTTTACGTACAATTGATCCAATTCCTCATCAGAAAGCAATGTCTAATTTAATTAGTAATAAAAAGATGTCTATGGCGACAAGTTTTTCATATTCAACTGTTGAACAATTTGATGAAGCATTAGAAGATTTAGAACAAGCAAATCAAGAATATCAAACACTCGTTAATTATTCTGAAACATACTTTTTATTTGGTGATACAGAAGAAGAATTAAATGAAGTTGTTTTAGAGTTTAATAAGATTTGTCGAGGATACGGTATGACACCTGTGCAAGAAGGATGGATTTCACAAGCTTCTTGGTTTAATCAATTTCCAACTTATTCAAATTATCCACGTCAATATAAATTACTTTCGAAGGCTGCTGCGTGTGCAATTAATTTTGAAAAATTACCAACTGGCTTTTTAGATAATGATTGGGGAAAAGGTGCTGTATCTCAATTCCCAACATCACAAGGAACTGTTTATCAATTTCAATTTCATACTTCATCTGCTGCGGCAGCGCCTGGACATACTATTGCAATTGGTCCAACTGGAAAAGGTAAGACAACTCTTTATTCTTTCCTTGCTGGACAATCAATGCGTTATCCAGATTTGAAAGTATTTTTCTTTGATCGTCATCGTGGGGCTGAAATTTTTACTCATGCTGTTGGTGGAAATTATTTAACATTTGGTGGAAAACTTCCTGATCAAAAAGAAGAACAGAATTATGGAAAGCAAACATTTTTAAATCCACTTCGTATAGAAGATACTCCTGAAAATCGTGCATTCTTACGTCAATGGTTATCCGCGATTACTTATTCAGATGATGCGACAGCGGAAGATCTTGCGAAAGCAGAAGAAGAAATTGCACGTGCTGTTACGACTAATTTTGATTATTTAGATCCTAAAGAACGTATGTTAAAAAATTTATATAAAAGTTGTTTTACTCCGAATGGATATATGCGTCGTGAGATGAATCGTTGGGTGGATGAAGAACAATATGGCACATTATTTAATTCTGAAAATGATACATTGGATTTATCTTCACAATTAACAACGTTTGATTTTACATATATTTTTGAGGATAAACGATTAGCTCCGGCTGTGATTAATTATATTATGCGTCGTATTCAAACAATGACAGGGAAGAGTGGAGATCCTTCTTTGATTATTATTGATGAAACTGCGCCGATGTTAGAACATCCTATGTTCCGTAAAAGTTTTGTAACAGGTTTACAAGAAGGACGTAAAAAACGTCAGTCTTATTTAGCAGCTTTTCAACAACCAAATATTATTGATAAATTAGGTGTTGGCGAAGCTGTGCGTGGACAGGCTCAGACAGTTGTTTTCTTTCGTAACCCACAAGCAACTATGGATGATTATGCAGGGTGGAATTTAACTGAAAAAGAATTTGCGTTTATTCAAGGAAAATTGTACCCAGAATTAAAATATGCGATTTTATTATCACGTCCAGCGACAAACGAGTCTTTAATCCTAAACGTTGATCTATCTGGGATTGGGGAGTATCTTCAAATCTTCAATTCAGGAAGAAAACAAGTTTTACTTGCGGAAGAATTGCGACAAAAACATGGTGACCAATTTGTACGTGAGTATTTGAAAAAAGTTTCTTGAAAAATTTAAAAAGATATTTTATATATATCTTATATAAGCATACAAAGGAAACGTGCCATGTCTTTTTTAAAACGTCTTTTTGGATTTAAATCCAGTCTTTCGACAGATAAGCAAGCTGCTTTGAAATTACAGGCTGAAATTATGGTATTGAAGAGTTTGTTTTTACGCTCTTCTCTTTTTATACTTTCTCAGAACCCTGAACTTCTTCAAGCTGTTCGTACATCATGTTTAAAAGAAATTAAATGTTTAAATGTTACAGGTATTAATGAAAGTCAAAGAGATCTTTTTTTAGAATACGCTGAAACATCTTTGGAAGATATTTTTTC
>QKJL01000019.1 GCA_003250835.1 Alphaproteobacteria bacterium | reverse complement strand
CAGTCTACGTGAGCATAGTGACGTGCAGCAGTTTCATATTCTACGTGAGCAGTATTAATAGTAATACCACGTTCTCTTTCTTCTTTAGCAGAATCAATATCTTCAAATTTCACGCCTGATTCAGGTGCAAAATATTTTACAATAGCAGCAGTTGTAGTCGTTTTACCGTGGTCCACGTGACCAATAGTTCCGATATTAACGTGCGGCTTGGTTCTTGCAAATTTTTCTTTAGCCATTTTTAAAACTCCCTTAGTTTTATTTTTTTATTAAATTATCCGTTCATTTTTGATTTGATTTCATCAGCAACATTATTTGGCACATCAGCATAATGACTGAATTCCATAGAATTTGTTGCACGACCTTGTGACATTGAACGCAATGTTTTCACATAACCAAACATACTTGCAAGTGGAACTTTTGCTACGATAACACGATCATTTCCACGAGCATCCATTGAATCTACTTGACCACGACGTGAGTTCAAGTCACCAATGATATCACCCATATATTCTTCTGGAGTTACAACTTCAACATTCATAATAGGTTCAAGTAATTTAGGTCCAGCTTGTTTAATACCTTCACGGAAAGCAGCACGAGCAGCTGTTTCAAAGGCCATTACAGAAGAGTCAACATCATGATATGCCCCATCAATAAGTGTTGCTTTAAAGTCAACACATGGGAAACCACAGATAACACCTGTTGTCATAGCCATTTCCAATCCTTTTTCCACACCTGGGATATATTCTTTAGGAACATTACCACCTGTAATTTGTGAGTCAAATTGGAAACCTTCACCTGCTTGTAATGGTTCAAATTTAATATCCACTTTCGCATATTGTCCTGATCCACCAGATTGCTTTTTATGAGTGTAAGAAATTTCAAATGGTTTTGAAATTGTTTCACGGTAAGCCACCTGAGGAGCACCAATATTAGCTTCCACAGAGAATTCACGTTTCAAACGATCAACGATAATATCCAAATGCAACTCACCCATTCCTTTAAGGATTGTTTGACCTGTTTCTTGATCTGTTTCAACACGCAATGAAGGATCTTCACGAACCAAACGTCCCAAAGCAATACCCATTTTTTCTTGGTCAGCTTTTGTTTTTGGTTCTACAGCAATTTCGATCACTGGTTCTGGGAATTCCATTTTTTCCAAAATAACTGGTTTAATTGAATCACAAAGAGTATCTCCTGTTGTAGTATCTTTCATACCTACCAACGCAACGATATCCCCTGCATGCGCTTCTTTAATTTCTTCACGATTATTTGAATGCATCAAAAGCATACGACCAATACGTTCTTTTTTATCTTTAATAGAATTTAATACGTAAGAACCACTTTCCAACACACCTGAATAAATACGAGTAAATGTCAAAGTTCCAACATATGGATCATTCATAATTTTAAACGCAAGAGCTGAAACAGGTTCTGCATCACTTGGTTTACGTGAATCTTCTGTTACGCCATCCAATTTAGTTCCTTTAATCGCAGGAATATCAGTTGGTGCAGGCATAAAATCTACCACAGCATCCAATAATGGTTGCACACCTTTATTTTTAAACGCAGTTCCATTCAAAACAGGTACAAATGATTGATTAATTGTTCCTTTACGGATACATTCTTTCAACTTTTCTGTTGTAGGTTCTGTACCTTCAAGATAAGCTTCCATAGCAGCATCATCTTGTTCAACAGCCAATTCAATCATTGCTTCACGGTATTCAGCAGCCTTATCAGCTAATTCAGGACGGATTTCACGTTCTTCATAACTAGCTCCAAGATCTTCACCTGTCCAAATGATTTCTTTATTTTTGATCAAATCAACAACACCTTCATAGTTATCTTCAGAACCAATTGGTAATTGGATAACAAGTGGAGTTGCACTTAAACGATCTCTAATCATATCAACACAGTTAAAGAAATTAGCTCCAATACGGTCCATTTTATTAATGAAACACATACGTGGAACATCATATTTATTAGCTTGACGCCATACAGTTTCTGACTGAGGTTGCACACCTGACACAGATTCAAACACAGCAACAGCACCATCAAGTACACGCAATGAACGTTCTACTTCGATTGTAAAGTCAACGTGGCCTGGTGTGTCAATAATATTAATACGATGATCATTCCAGAAACAAGTAGTCGCCGCAGATGTAATAGTAATCCCACGTTCTTGTTCTTGTTCCATCCAATCCATCGTAGCTGCACCTTCGTGAACTTCACCGATTTTATGTGATTTACCTGTGTAATACAAAATACGTTCTGTTGTAGTTGTTTTACCCGCATCAATATGCGCCATAATACCAATATTACGATAACGATCAATAGGTGTTTTACGTGCCATGTGTTTTTCCTCTTTTTTTCTTCTATCTTACCATTTAAAGTGAGCAAACGCTTTATTAGCATCAGCCATTTTGTGTACATCTGTACGTTTTTTCAATGCGTTTCCTGTATCACCTACGATATCAGAAAATTCACCGAACAAACGATCAACAATTGTACGTTCATTACGTTTACGTGCAAATTGGATAATCCAACGAATAGCCAAAGCTTCTTGACGTACTGGACGCACATCCATTGGCACCTGGTAAGTAGCACCACCCACACGGCGAGAACGCACTTCTAGGTTTGGTTTTACTTTATTTACACATTCATCAAAAATTTCAATTGGGCTACGTTTAAATTTTTCACCTAAACGATCCAATACTTCATAAACTGTTTTTTCGAAAACAGTTTTTTTGCCATCTAACATTCCATAGTTAATAAACTTAGTCAAAGTACGGCTACCGAACTTTGGATCTGGCATAATTTCGCGTTTTTCAGCTTGTTTACGACGTGACATATTATTCCTCTCTTATTATTTCGGTTTCTTCGCACCATAATGCGAACGACGTTGTTTACGGTTTGCAACACCTTGTGTATCAAGCACACCACGTAAGATATGATAACGTACCCCTGGCAAATCTCGTACACGACCACCGCGGATCAACACAACAGAGTGTTCCTGCAAGTTATGGCCTTCACCTGGGATATAACAAGTAACTTCATATCCATTTGTTAATTTCACACGCGCAACTTTACGTAACGCAGAATTCGGTTTCTTAGGTGTAGTCGTATAAACACGAGTACACACACCACGTTTTTGTGGGTTATTTTGCATCGCCGGTGATTTACTTTTAACCACTGGCTTTCTACGAGGATTTCGTACTAGCTGATTAATTGTTGGCATTTTATTCCTTACCTTTTTATTTTAATGTTCATTTATTATTTTCAGATTCGAAAACCCCAAAATAAAACCGAGCCAAAACCTATCATTTCTGCCACCTCTAGCAAAACATTTGACCCGATACTCCTTGCCAATATAGACAAAAAGTACCCGCATCATAAACCTTTCACCCCAGGAAGTCAAGCAAAACTTACAAAAATCTAAGATTCAATTTTGATTCAAAAAACAACTATTTAGAGTCCACTTTAGAATCATTTTGATAAAAAGTTGCTATTTTTGAATCACTTGAGTAAAATGCGTTTCATGAATACAATAAAACTAAATTTTTTTGACACTCTCCCTAGCACGCAAACACGCGCAAAAGAACTCGCTGACGCCGGACAAACTAATCTTTGTCTCATTGCTAACAAGCAAACGGCTGGATACGGACGCAATAAAGGAGCAAAATGGGAAAGCCCTATGGGAAATCTTTATTGTTCATTCATTATTGAAAAAGAAAATTTTAAACAACCAACAGACCTAACCTTCCTAATCGGAGCAACGTGGATCAACCTTCTCACACAACAAGATGTTCCTATTCAATGTAAATGGCCAAACGACCTTTTCATAAAAAATAAAAAATGTGGTGGGATCTTAGTGGAAATCACAAATAACCAATTGGTTGCTGGAATGGGCATTAATATTACACACAGCCCAGAAAATTTAGATCAACCAACAACAAAACTACATGATTACACAGCAATTGATAAAGATAAACTCATAAAAGATTTCTTTAAAGAATTTGAAAATTTATTAAATCAATACAAAAAAAATGGGTTTTCAATTCTTCATAAAATATGGAATGCACACGCATATCTTCTAAATACAGAAGTGAAATTCAAAACACCAAAAAATGAAATCATTTCAGGGATCTTTCACGGAATTGATGAAATAGGTGCTGCAATCATTGATAATCAAAAATTTATCTCTGGCCAATTTGTAAAATAACATTGAGCCAACCTCCTTTTTATGCTATAATAATCTCAGTTTTTGCAAAGGAGAGAAATGACACGCATAATAATCATATTAGGATTATTAGTATCGTCTGTGATCCCAACTGGATCATGGGCTGCTTACGGACGCAATAACACAACTGAAATTTCTTATGAAGAATGCCAAGAAAAAATTAGTAAAATCTATCGCGAAAATGAACCACTCCGCGAATTTAAAAAACATACAAATACCATGGAAGAATGCCAAACATTCTTTATCGAAAAATTAATAAATGAATCATATCCTGGAAAAGATTATCGCAAAGCATGTGAAATGTTGCTAGGCGGATTTTGTAACCAAATTCAAGAATCAGCAACAACAACTTTAGTAGATAACTTCCAGGAAAGTAGCGGTTTTCAAATTCAAAACCAAGCAGCAGCAGTAATCGGCGCAGGAGCAGTAATGACCGCCCAAAATATGTTTAAGAAAAAAGAAAAAGTTACCCAAGGAACAACATACAGCGGCGATTCAAAAGAATGTACCACACAAAAACCACATTCAAATATTGAAACATGGCAATTTGTTGATGGAAAATGTGTCGTAGAAAATTGCCAAGAAGGATTCTTTAAATCAGATCTTCTACCATCTCAATGTATCAGCGAAGAACATAAAAACTGTATTGAAAACGAAACATTCCCAACAAATGGAAATGGATGGACATGGAAAGGCGAACAATGTCAGGCAATCTGTAACAATGGATACGCAACCAATCCAGACAATCCAACACAATGTATTGATATCGCAGAATATAATTGTCGTTCACGCACAGATACCCCAAAAAATGGAACAGGATTCCGTTGGACAGGAAACATCTGTAAAGCAATTTGTATTTCTGGATACCGCCCAGATCCAAATAATCCTGAAACATGCATTACAAAAGGCGTATCAGGCGCAGATGATATTCCTGATACAATTGAAAACATTGATGAAAATACTGGGGATATGCCTATGCTAGACTTAACCTTATTAAAACCAGATTTTTTCCATCAACGTCAAACAAGTTTGCCTCAAGCACAAGAAATGATCAAAGCTTATGTATACTCAAAATTTGGAGATCAAGTAAAATACTTCAAATGCTCTGATGATTATACCCAACAATGGGCGGTAGTTGCTTATGACGATTACATTACATGTGGAATTAACCGACAATCAATGACATTCCAATTCGATGATGTAACAGAAAGTTTTACAAACGTACGTGAATACCACGATGCCAAAGGATTCTGTTGGGCAATGGGATTTGAAAAAAACAAAGCGTACTGCGAACATACTGACGGATCTCCTTTAACAGAAGAAGAATGTGACATACTAAACGACAAATTAATCCATAATACAGATGAAAGCTCTGCTGTATGGACAGAAGAAAATGGATGCTTTATGCAAGCTGTCCAACGTCGCCGGGATAATAATGTACTCGCCGCTGAAATTGCAGGGACAGTAGCCATTACAGCATTCACTGCTGGTCTTGGAACGCCAGAAGCAATAGCAGCAGTGGGAATGCGAAGAACAGCAGCTGTCGCAGCAAAACAAGGTGGAAAAATGCTTGTAAAAGGAAGTGGATTAAAAGCTGCTGGAACGGGTATCAAAAAAGTATTCACAAAAGGTGGGGCAAAAGCTGCAGCATCAACAACAACAAAAGCTGTAACAACAATGTCTAAAGGACCTATAGCAAAACCAGTTCTAACAGGAACTATAGATCCAAGCACTTTAAAGGTAATTACATCAACCACAACAAAAGCAGCAACTTCAACTGGAAAAAAATGGATACCTGAAACAATAACAGCTGGTGGAATTATTATCCCAGGTCACTTTGCAAAACCCTAATTCAAAGGCAACTTAAAAACAAGATCATTATCATCGCCATAATCGCGATTTCCATGATATTCGACACGCAAAAACTTCTTTTTAAAATCAGAGCGTAAAATATTTTTCTGAGCTTTTGCATCATAAAGATTAACAGAAAATGAACGAGACATGTTTGGATTAAATAAAGCAAAATCAGAAAGCTGACCAACCAAATGATCCCCGTCATAAACTTTAAACTGTCCCCATGTAGACGCCTGACCAACTCGTTTCAATTGCCCTTCAACAGATAACATTCCATCATGCATCTTTAATGAAATCCCCTCAAAAGATAATGAAGACTTCACATTACCAACACGCACAATAACAGGCACACCCAATTGCACAGGAACAGATCCGTTTTTAACAGAAGGCATCCCTTCTTCCGATACAAATAAATAACGCACATACTCTCCTTCTGACAAACCAGCAGCAACAGATAAATGCAAGCTTTGCACACGCAAAGATTTAAATGAATTAGAAGACATAACAAAACGTTTAGGGGAAATACGTAAAAAAGAATCTAAGGGCATATTAGGTTCCTCAGTCGCAATATCAAGTGCCCCATCTGGTAATTGTTGAACTTCTAAAAATGAAATTTTATACATTTTTTGAGACGAAGTATCATTTTTTACAACAATATTATCGGTACGCTTATTACCTTCAAAAATTAAGAAATCAGATTGTAAAACTAATGCCCCTGCAAAATCAGACAGAGCAAAAAATATCAGAAAAAATGATATGAACAAACGCATAACACCCTCCCCTTTAGGATCCTTCTTATCCTAAGAATTAGCATATCAAAAAACAAATTGCAAGGACCGACCTAAAAATCAATGTTTTTGAAATTCAATTGGGGAAACGACAACACTATCTAACTGACGATTTACCTCAATCCAAACAGGAATTTTAGGCTGATCGTAACCATAATGTTTCAAATATTTTGGATCAAAATCCAATTGATAGCGACCTGTTGGAACATTTTGAAATTGATAAATGCCATCTTGATTCGCTTTCGATTCTTCAACCACACGACCACCTTTTTTCAAATAAACACGTACCCCAGACAATGAACGACGATAACCACGATTATACGCATAAAGTTCTCCGGAAACAGAACCAACAGATTTTAAAACAATATTTGAAATACGAGCAGCTGAATATAAAGGCTTTATTTCCGTATAAATAGAATCAGAAGGCTTACGCAAACGATACCCTGCCAACTGATCATCATCAAATACTAATTGATATGAACCAAGAGGCACATCTTCAAAAGAATACTCACCCTTAACATTTGTACGGATCGTATCAATAATTTTACCTGTTGATGAATCTTTTAATGACAATTTAATATTTGATTGAGGCACTTTTTTACCTGCTAATTCAAATTGTAAAACACCATCAACCACACCTTTCTTTTGCATACTTAAATCAGGCACAGAAGCAGACGCTGAAAGCTTAGACAATTCCACACGTTGAGTTTGATGATGCACAGCATAACCATTCTGTTCTAATTGATTATAATCTAAAACCACTTCATAACGCCCATATGGAACATTTTTAAAGAAATAATGACCTTCTGTATCTGTAAACTGCTTTTGATATAATTTACCATCTTGCATTAAACGAACTTCTAAACCTTCTAATAAAAACTCATAATTAGGTAAATTCCAAACAACGCGCCCGTCGATCAAACCTTTTTGACGTAAATTAAATGTATCAACACGACGTGATAATTCATATTTAGTAATTTCCGTATAACGAGTATGTTTAGGCAATACATAACCTGAACGAGCTACATCTTGATCTTTCAAAACGATTTCATATCGACCAATTCCTACACCATCAAAACGATAATAACCATTTAGATCGGTTTGAACACTTTTAATAATACGACCCCCTGTCTTCAAATAAACATTCATAAATGGAAAAGCAGTTGTTTTCCCATCTTTATCAACATTAACAAATCCATCAACATATCCATCAAACACGGGCGTATTTCCAATAAATAAAGTTGATAAAGTTTGAATTTCATGATCTTCACGGAAAATTAAATGACGTTTAATTTGTTGAATTTTCAATAATGATAACTGAGTAGGATCAATACGCAATGTATAACGCCCCAAAGGAAATTGATCAAACACATAATATCCTTCAACATCAGTCAATGACGAAGCAATCACATCCCCACGCTGATTAACCATCTGTAAACGAATACCTTTAACTGCACGACGACGAGATCCATTACGCATAAACATATAACCGTCCAACATACCTGTTTTGATAACAGGATAATACACACTAACAGAACTTCCTGGACGCGTTAAAACCGTTTGGTACTCACGGCCTGAATACAATGTAATATCTGGCAAAGTATCATCCTTCAAACGCACATTAATTTTTTGATACGGAGACACCTGACGATGGTAAACGTTTCCATGAGAATCAGTACTCAAAACCTTAGAACTTGTACTCAACTGAACTCCAACATCCTCAAGCAAAGGTTCATTCATCTGATAACGTCCATCCATATTTTCATCTAAGAAAACATTTGTTGAAACAGCAGAAGAATAAGAACTTACATCTGGATCAGCATAAGCATCCCCAGTATCTGGATTATTCAAAATTCCCAAAGAATAATTTAACCCAAGACTAGTTGTATCTAAAGTATCATTTGAAATATAAAAACCAATTGCGCCAAAAGAAAAATCTTTATTTAACGTAAATTTATAACGCTTAACCTCAACCGAATTCAACACTGAATCATACTCATGTTGCCATTCGATTTCAGAGTATAATGAACGCCCTACACGATAATTAAAATTCAAAACAGAACGATACAATTCCTTATTAAAAAGATCGTACTGCATCTCTCCACGCATACCAAATTTTCCATAACGTGTACTCAATAAAACTTTACCCAAATGTTTTTGATCTCCATCATAATCAACTTCATAATCATCTTCATACATCAAATTCAAATAACCAAAAAAGTTAAAAGACAAACGCGTTAAAAGATCCTTATCCACTTCACCTAAAAGTGTTGTTCCTTCACGATATTGAATCAATATAGGAATCCAACCGATAAAAGGTAATGCAAGTCCACTTGATACACGACCTTCAAATAATGTATCAACATACTTCCCAGAAAAATAAGATTTTTCAGTTTTAAGTTCATTAAATAAATTATATTCAGCAAATAAATTAAGACCTGATAAATTCTTTTCAAAAGATGCATAAAAAGAATTAGCCCCAGTCTCAGTTCCATACCCGGAATATAACTTAGCCGCCCAACTGCCAGCCCCAAATTTAAACCCAGCCATAGCAACTTCTTTTTCTTGTTCAATAGCATAATCACTATACTTATCAGCACTAATCACACTCAAAACAAGAGACAAATTCTCAAACAACCCAACTTCACTTAAAAAGACAGCACGTTCACCACTTTTTTTCAATTGATCATTCGTTTGAACCACATATGTATTATCTTCCTGAACATTTAATTTCATGGCAACTTGACCAGGCTTAACAGCGTTTGCCTTCACATAATAAACTTTTTCTTCTTCACGTTTTTGACCATATGGACCATAAAAAATAAGTTTAAAAGTATTCAATCCCAACTGCAAAGGAAGATCTAAAAACTCATATAATCCATTATCAACATCTCCCTGAAAACCAATCAAAGCATTATTACGATACACTTCAACTTCCCAACCACTTGGCAATGTTCCCGATAATGTTACCTGTTTACGGTAAGTCCCATTACGTTCATCAAACGTTGATAAGTTAACCCCTCGCCCAGCCAAAGAATTAGAAATCAGCGGTGTATCAAAAGAATGAATATCCCCAAACTCAATAGAATTTAAAACACCTAATACCTGATTATCCGGAGAATAACGACTCATACGGAAACGAACATCTGCATAATCATTTACGGATGAGCCATACACGTTAAAATCAGTATCAAACCCAGCAAAAATACTACGTCCATAAAAAGAATAATTATGTGTATCTTCTGTACGATTAACCATATCTAAATGATGATATCCCAATGAAATATCCGCAAATGGAACTGTAAACAAATCTGTATTTTCAATATAATCATCTGAATACACTTCCTGTTTAAAATCTTTTTCACGAATCATTTTTTGTTTTGCTTCACGAGCTAAACGTTGTTCTACAGGCAAAGGTTCTAATGAATCAACATTCAATCGAGACGCAAATTTATCCACCTTAATTTTCATTGGAAACCACTTCGCAAAAAGCTCAGAATCAAAATAAACCTCATCAGAATACCACATAAACTGATCTGGTTTTAACGTTGTGCTTTGCCCATCAACATGAATATAATTTTCTGATAAATCCATCTTAAAACGACGTGTTGGACTTAAAAACCAACCTTCTGCAATTCCTTTAGACGCTTTCACATCAATTGGAAATTCAAACAAAGATACCATTTCAGATAAAGGGAGATAATAACGATCTTTTTCAAGATAAACCTTCAATCCATCACTCAATAACGTACGCTTTAAACGAGCTTCAAAAATCATATAATTATCATTCTGTTCATGATATTTAATTTGCCCAAATGTGGCCTTACTGAAAAACAGTTGACCACACACGGCTAAAATAAATAAAGAAAACAGACGATATTTCATATTAGAACTTCAAACTTTTTTCTGTCACAGAACGATTGCCATAGTCTGTTTTAGATGTATAAACAACACGTAATGTTTTTCCCTTTAACTTACTTTGAAACAAAGGAGTTCCTGAATCTTTTTGCTTTACAACTTCCACCAATGGAACAAAAACTTCACGATCTGTAATCGTTAAATAAGTAGAAATATTAACTAATTTTCCAACTTCTTTATCGCCATCATAAATAATGATATCGCCTCGATCAGATTGAGATCCAGTACGCTTTAAACTAACAAAGACCCCAGGAACCTTTGCATTATTTTTCACAATTTCTTTATATTTAACAGAAACCATTTGAGTTGATGCAGCCAAATTACCTTTACGCACAACAACAGGAATTGTTACACCATATAAAGCTTTAATTTTAAATGACACAGCTTCACCAGATTCATTTTTCTTTTGTCCCACTGCCAATGTTGGCTCTTGTTCTTGAATTAACAAATGAGAACGATATTCACCACTCACATACTTAGGCTTATAATGTTGACTTTGAATACGAATAGTCTGTGATTCACCTGGCTTCAAATTCAAACGTTTTGGACCAAAAAATAATAAAGGCTCTGCAAATTTATTATTCGCACTTTCTTGAGTAACTGTCGTAAAAGTCCCATCTTTATTTTGTGAATAATTCACAAAACTAATTTTATATTCTTTTGCAGTCGGCCCAGTATTTGTTACCGTAATTTTGTCATTTTTATCCTTTCCCTCAAATAATAGGTACCCAGGCGACACCATCAAAGCATGAGCATATGACGTCAATGACAACACAAATGCAAATAATAAGATTTTAATAAACTTCATAATATTTTCCCTTTCTTTCTTTTTTTATTTTAATAATTAACCGTCACAGAATATGTACCTGTATACGTACCCGATGACAAATTCGTTGGCAAAGTTAAATCTCCTCCAACAGCAAAACTCCCCTCTCCTTTGTTACTCAAAACAACAGGAGAAGAATTTCCACTATCTTTTACTAAATTATCTAACACAATTGTATGAACCCCATTTGTCAAATTAACAGATGCAGACAAAGTAACATACACATTTGAAGAAGCTTCCCCGACAACATCAAAAACAGCAGAAGATGGAGTCCCTGATGGCGTAACTGTGCCAGATAAAACAGTTACTGTATCAGTCGTATCAATTTGAACAGAAGATGCAGTCGTTCCAAGTGAAAGCGTGCCAAAATTAAGAGAAATACTTTCTCCTACTACCAAAGGAGTAGCAGAAGCACTCACTTCTAATTCTACTGTGCCAACAAACGTTTGAGCATTCCCAGTTCCATCATATTCATAAGTCACAGAATAGGACCCAACATATGTTCCTGCTGCCTGATCAGCACCATAAGAAACTGTTGCACCAACTTCCACATCATACACACCAGCAGAATCTAAACGAAAAGAAGTTTTACTCAACTCAACAACATCTAAAACAATATCAGTCCCAGGACCAACCAAAGGACTAAGAGAAAT
>QKJL01000031.1 GCA_003250835.1 Alphaproteobacteria bacterium | reverse complement strand
TTCAACACTTACATCTCCACCTTCAAGTACTGGAATAATGTCACAATCAAACTTCTTTGCAAAATCATAATCACGTTGATCATGTGCTGGAACCGCCATAATCGCACCCGTTCCATATCCCATCATCACATAATCTGAAATAAACACAGGAATTTCTTTACCTGTAAACGGATTAACAGCATTAATACCATCCAGTTTCACACCTGTTTTAACTTTATTTTCCAAGCGTTCCATTTCTGTCTTTTTATTCGAAGCATCTTGATAAGCTTTTACATCAATATTATTTGAAACCTTATCTGAACTTGCCAAAGGATGTTCAGGTGCAATCACCATAAACGTTGCCCCAAAAATAGTATCCGGACGAGTTGTAAACACTGTCAAAGTATCATCTGTTGCAGGAACTTTAAAATCAACTTCAGCTCCAACTGATTTTCCAATCCAATTACGTTGTTGAGCTTTAATATTATCTGTGTAATCTACATGATCCAAACCTTCTAACAATTGTTCAGAATAAGATTGCATCTTTAACGTCCATTGAGATTTTTCTTTTTGAATTACATCACCACCGCAACGTTCACATTTACCTTTTTCCAATTCTTCATTCGTCAAAGCCAATTTACATGCAGGACACCAATTAATGGTATCAGTCGCTTTATACGCCATTCCCTTTTTAAAGAATTGAATAAACATCCATTGAGTCCATTTATAATACTCAGGATCAGAAGTCGACACACAACGTGACCAATCAAATGAAAGCCCAAGACGTTTCAATTGACCAATATATGTTTCAATATTTTGATTAGTAGTATCTTTCGGATGTTGCCCAGTCTTAATTGCATATTGCTCTGCTTGCATACCAAATGAATCAAAACCCATTGGGAATAAAACATTCTTTCCTTCCATACGTTTTTTACGCGCAACAGTATCAAATGCAGTATATGAACGTGGGTGCCCAATATGCAGCCCTTGACCAGATGGGAATGGAAATTCTACCAATGTATAATATTTTTCCTTTGAAAGATCTTCCACTGTTTTAAAAGTTTCTTGATCGTCCCAAAACTTCTGCCACTTTTGTTCAATTTTCGAAAACGGATAGCCCCCGTTCGATCCAGCATCTGACATCGAATAACTCCTTTTACACTTAAATACGCATTTTTCTTAAGATAAGCCTTGATTTATATATCAATAAGACTAGAATAAAAGCACAGAGAGAATTTCGCAAGTAAAAAGGTATTTAAATGACAGAAAAAAAAACAATCTCACGCAAATCAAACGGAAAATGGTTCAAAAAAAATAAAAAAATCCTCATTGCAATTGTAGTATTAATAATCGCATTAATCCTTTTATCAAATAAAAATGGAAAGAATAAAAAGGAAACTGAAACACAAACTCAAACAGAAATAATTGAAGTAAAAGATAAAAAAACATTAGTAGAAGTAGAACACTTAGAAGCCCAAGACATTGTGGCTGAAATTAAAGTATTCGGACAAACAGCATCCAATAAAAAAATCCCAGTAAAATCAAGAACAGACGGAACTGTAAAAAGTACAATTGCTCATAAAGGACAATTGGTAAAAACAGATGATGTTTTAATTGAATTATCAATGGATGACCGTATGGCGAAATTAAACGCAGCCAAAGCACAAATTGAAGAAAGCAAATTAATTTACAAAACAACAAAAACACTTGTAAAACAAAACTTCGATTCAGAGGCAGCCCTCATCCAAGCTGAAGCAGGCTTAAAAGCAGCAAAGTCAAATCTTGAAGCAGTTCAAAAAGATATCAACTATACAAAAATCACAGCACCATTTGATGGGATCTTTGACAAACGTACAGTTGAAATCGGTGACTACGTTGGAAAAAACACACAAATCGGAACATTAATCAGCTTAAATCCTATTAAAATCAAAGCCGACATTCCAGAACGTTATATCGGACGTGTACAAAAAGGTCGCATCGCAACAACAAAATTATTATCAGGTCAAAAATTTGATTCAAAACTAACATACGTATCATCAAGTGCTGAATCAGCAACACGTACATTTAATATTGAATTAGAAAGTGAAAATCCTAACAATAAAATCGCAGAAGGATTAACAGTTGAAATCACATTACCGCTTGATACTCAAAAAGCACATAAAATTTCAACTCTATCAGCCCTGACATTAAATGAAGTTGGAACAATCGGAATTAAAACAGTAGAAGACGGGATCGTACAATTTTACGAAGTAACAATCATCCGTGAAGATAAAGATGGTTTTTGGATCGCTGGATTACCTGAAAATGCAACGGTAATTACAACAGGACAAGAATACGTAAAAACAGGCGAAGCAGTACGTACACAAGAAAAGGAAGTTAAATAATGCAATTAGTATCAGCCCTTTTCAACCGTATGAGAAGTGTATTAACAACCCTCATTTTACTTATTATCGCAGGGGCAATTTCTTATATCACAATTCCAAAAGAATCATTCCCTGATGTAAATATTCCATACATTATTACAACGGTAAATTACCGAGGCATCTCACCAGAAGATGGTGAACTTATGCTGGCGAAACCAATTGAAACTGAATTCAAAAGCCTCGAAAACGTAAAAGAAATGCGTACATCATGTTTCGAAGGCGGATGTAACATCCTACTTGAATACGAAGCAGGTTTTGATGCAGACACAGCACTTGTAAAGGTACGTGATAAAGTAGATACAGCTAAAAAAGATCTTCCAAATGATGCCGATGAACCAGTTGTAAGCGAAATCAACACATCACAATTCCCTATCATCGTGGTGAACTTAGCTGGAAACGTACCTGAATATACAATGTTCAAAATTGCACAACAACTTGAACAAGCAATCGAAGGACTCCCAGGAGTACTCGAAGCAGATATCGGGGGAAAACGAACAGAACAATTAGAAGTGCTCGTTGACCCAATTAAGATGAATACATATCAATTGTCATTATCTGAATTCAGTCAATTCCTCGCACGTTCAAATGCATTAATTGCGGCTGGAAATCTCGATACAGGAAATGGACGTTTCCCATTAAAAGTACCAGGATTATTAAAAACAATCGATGATGTAGCAAACCTCCCAATCAAAGTACAAGGTGATTCAGTAGTAAAACTCGAAGACATTGCAACGGTACGTCGAAATTTTGAAGACCCTGAACGCTTTGCACGTATCAATGGAAAACAAGCAATTACATTAAACGTAAAAAAACGAACTGGGGCAAACATTATCGACACAGTAAACTTAGTAAAACACGTGATCGAAATTGCTCAATCAAAATTACCACCCGCTGTAAAATTATCATACAGCAGTGACCAATCAGAAAAAGTAAAAAACAATTTAACTGATCTTGAAAACAGTGTGATTTTATCAATCTTACTCGTAATGGTAATCGTGATCATTATGCTGGGATTACGTTCAGGATTCTTAGTAGGACTTGCAATCCCATCATCATTCTTACTCGGGATTTTAACGATCAACATAATGGGCCTAACAATTAATATGGTTGTACTATTTGCTTTGATCTTATCCGTTGGAATGCTTGTAGACGGAGCCATCGTAATCACTGAATATGCCGATCGAAAAATGATCGAAGGCGCAACAAAACGTGCCGCATACAAAGAAAGTGCGGAACGTATGGCATGGCCAGTGATTGCATCAACTGCAACAACACTTGCTGCCTTCATGCCACTCTTATTCTGGACAGGAGTTGTGGGAGAATTTATGAAATTCATGCCATTAACATTAATTGCTGTTTTATCAGCCTCACTAATTGTGGCACTTGTGTTTATTCCATCTCTTGGAATTTTATTTGGAAAAATTGATCACCGCAAAGCAAAAGGTATTGATACGATCCAAGCATCTGAACGTGGTGATTTTGATAAATTGCACGGATACACACGTATATATACAAAAATTTTAAAAGGCTCTTTAAAACATCCAAAGAAAATTTTCTTGGGCAGCATCATGACCCTAATTGTAATTTTCATGGTGGCGGGACAATTTGGTAAAGGGGTTGAATTTTTCCCAGAAGAAGAACCAGATCTCGCGTCAATTCTCGTATCCGCACGTGGAAATTTATCAGCTGTTGAAAAAAGTAACTTTGTAAAAAAAGTAGAAGATCGTATCAGTGATATGCCATACTTTGAAACAGTATATGGTCAATCAGGTGTACGTCCTCAAGAAGCCGCCGAAGATGTAATTGGATATGTACAAGTTGAATTTGTTGACTGGGACAAACGCCCAACAGTTGATGAAATCATGAAAGAAGTGGAAAAACGTATTGGTGAAATCCCTGGGATCAAAACCGAAATTGAAAAACAGAAAAAAGGACCGTCACACGGAAAACCTTTCACACTTCAAATCGAAGCCGATGACCAAAATCAACTCGACATTGGAATTAAATACATCCGTAAAGGAATGGATGAAATCGGTGGGTTCCAAGATATCGAGGATACTCGCGCCCTACCCGGTATTCAATGGGAATTAAAAATCAACCGTTCTCAAGCCGCAAAATTTGGCGTGGACTTGGCAAGCGCAGGAGAAATCGTAAAAATGTTAACACAAGGTATTCGTTTCTCAACATACCATGCAAGTGATAGTGACGAAGAAATTTATATCATCACACGTTTCCCAGAAGAATACCGTACATTAGAACAAATGGAAAATCTAAACGTACCAACATCACATGGATCAATTCCATTATCCAGCTTTGTAAAGATAACACCTCAACAACGTATTTCTACAATTAATCGCGTGGATGCAAAACGTGTAATGACTATCAAAGCGAATACAACCAAAGATGTATTGCCAGCAACACAAGTGGTAAAGCTTAAAAAATGGATTGCAGAACACCCACCTGCATACGAAGGATTTAAATTTAAATTCAAAGGACAACAACAAGACCAAGAAGAATCAATGCGCTTCTTAATGGTGGCATTCATTGTGGCAATTGCTTAATCCTATTAACACAGTTCAACAGCTTCTATTCAATGTTCTTGATCCTATTTGCAATTATCTTGTCAACAACAGGTGTGTTCGCAGGGATCTTAATCATGCAAGTACCTTTTTCATTGATTATGCATGGAATTGCGATTGTATCCTTGGCTGGAATTGTGGTGAATAATAACATTGTATTAATCGATACATATGATCAAATCAAACACCAAGTGAAAAATCCATGGGATGCGATTATGCGAACAGGTGTACAACGTTTACGTCCTGTATTATTAACAACAATTACAACAATCTTAGGACTTGTACCAATGGCGATTGGATTGAATATCGATTTCATCAATTGGGATATCACAATCGGCGCACCATCTGTACAAATGTGGATGCCAATGGCCCAAGCAATTTCGATTGGATTAACATTTGCAACAATCCTAACACTCATCGTAACACCATGTATGTTATTACTGGGTGTCCGATTTGAAAAATGGCGAAAATAAAAATTATAATATTCATAAAAAAAGCTCCCGAAGGAGCTTTTTTTATTACATAACTTACATACGTTCTGGAATTTCAATACCAATCAATTCCGCAAACTTTTTCAATGTTTTTAAAGTCAACGAAGTTAATGCCAACCAAGAATCACGCTTAGCTTGATCATCTTCCTTCATAATATGACAATGATGATAAAACGCATTAAATTTAGAAGCAATTTCATAAGCTTTCAAACAAATGATATGTGGTGACAATTTATCATATGCATCTGCAAATGCTTCTTGAAAAGAAAGAATTTCTTTTGCCAAAGCACGATCAGCATCATTATATAAAGTAATTGTATCAGATCCTGTTGAACCTGCCTTTGCCAATAATGATTGCATACGTACAGCAGTATATTGAATATAAGGACCAGTTTTTCCATCAAAACGAGTGAAAGCATCCAAATCAAATACATAATCAGTAGTCACAGGATTCATTAAATCAGCAAACTTCAACGCAGCCACGCCAACTTGCAAAGCGATCTTTTCTTGTTCAGATTCACTCGCATCCTGAGCCACACCAGCCTCTTTCACTTTTTTTAATCCTGATTGCTTTACTGAATCAATCAAATCTTCTAAACGTAAAATTCCACCATCACGTGTCTTAAATGGTTTACCATCTTTTCCATTCATGGTACCAAAACCAATGTATTCTAGTTTAGGTACACCATTATTTACAAATCCAAGCGCTTCCGCCCCACGGAAAACTTGTTCAAAATGCAACGCTTGACGTTTATCAGTTAAATAAATAATACGTTGAGCACGTAATTCATCAATACGTTGTTCAATTGTGGCAATATCTGTCCCATGATACCCAACAGATCCATTAGATTTCATCATTAAAACAGGAGGCATATTTTTCTTATCATCTTCACGAGCAATATTAATAATCATCGCCCCATCATCTTCAACAATTACACCTGAATGAACAGCATTCTTAATCAAAGCAATCAAACGATCATGTACATCAGCTTCACCCATCCATAAATCAAATTTAATATTCAAATCATCATAATTTTGAGAAATTGCATTCACTGATACATCACGACAATATTTCCAAAGCCCACGCAAAGCTAAATCACCATCTTGAAGTTGTTTTGTATAATCACGAGCTTTTTCTAAAAATACATCATCAGTCTTAGAACGCAAACTAGCAGCAGGATAAACTTCAGATAAATCTTGCATTGTAATACGCACACTTTTATCAGATAAATTTGGTAAAGCATTGAACTTTTCTTCTAATCCTGCAAAAATCAGACCCATTTGAAGACCCCAATCACCAAAATGAACATCTCCAATCACATCATTACCAGCCATACGAATAATACGTTTAATCGCTTCTCCAATCACAGCAGAACGCAAATGTCCCACGTGTAATGGTTTCGCTACATTAGGCCCACCATAATCAATCACTGTTTTTTGAGGATGATCAACAACCATTAAATCTAAACGATCTGATCCCAACATATCAGTTGCATATTTCGCCAACCAAGCATCTTGCATTTTCATATTCAAAAACCCTGGCCCATCCACAGAAATAGAAATAAACACAGATTCACTGTCTAACTGAGTTTTCACAGCCTCTGCAATCGCACGTGGATTTTGCCCAACTTGTTTCGCCAATTTTAATGCATCATTACATTGAAAATCTGATAAATCAGGACGGTCTGACGCACGCACAATAACGTCCACATCAAACCCAGCTGCCTTAAACGCAGCATTTAAAATATTTTTTAAATCTTGTAAATAACGTACCATAATGTATCCAATCTCTATTTAATATTAAGAAACTATTGTATATAAAAACTTGTAAATTTGCAATGCATAAAAGATCCCTACGCCTGACGGCGACGAGCAAAAACACGACGAAACACAATAAATAAAACTGCTGTCATAATAATCAAAGTCTAATACAATATCTTGAAAAAAGCAAGAAAAGAAAAAAGGCTCGTAAATATGAGCCTTTTATTCTAATTAATTTAAGTCTCCCATCGGATAAACTTTCTTAAACAATTTTTTATTTTTTTCAATAATATCTTCATTTCCAACTGAGAAAATCATTTTTGTTTTCATTGCTTTATCAAAAACATCCCCTGCTGATTTTGCATCATCCACTGTCATATCTAAAACAGAGTGGAAATCTTTTTGATATGCATTTTCAGAATATCCACGCAACATACGATACATATATGAATCACCTAATTGAAAAGATGTCTGAGGATCTAAATAATTATCCATCAAAGTCTTAATCTTCGCACTATTCAATTCATCAACTGATAAATCTGTCCCACGTAAATAATCCCCTGTTTTATCAAACACAGAAAATGATTTTACTAAATGAGGATCCGCATACGATTGTAAAATAACAACCCCATCCAAACCAGGTGTCACACGCGCACCATACGCACCACCCTTTTCACGAATTTCAGGCATATAATAATCTAAACGCAAGATCTGAGCCAATACACTCATCTGTGAAAAAGGAAGTTCTGGCATTTGTAAGGAAACATAATTTTCCATATTACGTGCCGGAGTAATAACAGCCTTATTCACACCATCACGTTTAAATGAAAATGTATCATTAAAATCTTTTTCACGAACAGATAATTCTGAAACAGTCTTTGAAACTAAATTATACAAACGACGTTGATCCTGAGCTGATCCAATCGCAGATACAATCAAATCATTCGCAACAAAGACAGTATGACGCAATGCTTCAATTTGTAAAACAACCTTATCATATTCTTTATCAAAATTCTGATCTAAATATTTCAAGAATTGATAATATTTTTCGCCATTGATATATGAATTAAAGGCAGAGTATGCATGTGCACCATCAAATACAGGACGACCTTTTTGACGCCAAGCAGTTTCAATTTCATTAATTTCATGGTGAATAATTGTTTTCATCAATTTTTTATCTGATAAATCAGTTCTAAACAAAACTTCCATTTGTAATTCAATCATATCTTCAATGGATTGGTTAAATGAAGAACCTTTAAACACAAATTTAGCCATCACATCTTCAGAATTTTGATACATTGATGATGTACGAACAAATGTTTCTGTTTCTGTTCCTAATTTAGTTTTTTCAGCAAAAACCAAATCTTCCACAGAATAATCCTGAGTAGGCATTTTACCCATTAACAAATTATATAATGAAACATAAGGTAAAAGATTTACATCAACATTACGTAAATCAAAATACCAACTTAAACGAGTTAAACCATGTTCCGCAATCGGATGATACAATAATTTCGCATTATGATCAAAATCATGCTCCTCTACACGATGCTTAGGCAATTTCATATCAACTTCATCTAACATTAATCGAGGTAAAATTTCACCTGAAGAAGCCTTTGATTGTTTTTGCAATGCTTCATATGAAGCTAATTCTTTGGCAATAATTTCACGTTCTTCAGAACTTTTCTTCGCGCCAGTTTCAATAACCTTATCTTTTAATTTTTTCTCAACACGTTCAGTCATTTTCACATCTGGTTTCATCACAACAACAGAACGTTGTTGATTTGCAATCATGTATTTTTTAACCATATCTTCAAATACATTTTCACGATCAATAGCTGTTGAAAAACGATCATACACATCTTGATGTTTTAATGGATCCAACATATCTGCATTATAAATCCATGCATCCGCCACAATATCAAATAAATGTTCACCTGGATTTGCATATTCTTTCAACAAATCATAGCGAGCAGATGATTTAGCAGCCTCAACAACTTTTTCTGAAAATCCTTTTTTCACAACATCACGTAATGTAGAAGCTATCAAGTCTTTAATTTCTTTTTCTTTTTTAACATCAGCACCGTAAATCCAAACGAAGAAAGTAGTTTCGCCACGTAATGGATAAACAAACGTGCTAACGTTACTGCCAAGTCCAGCATCTTTAATCGCCTTTAATAAAGGAGCTGATTCATATCCAGCCAACAAAAATGCCAACACATCAGCTTGCTTTTTAAAGGCAACATCTGAATAAGGACCCATCGCATATTGAAATCCCATATACCCTTCATTTTCGCCATCAGCAGCAGGAAAAGTAGTTGTGCGTTCAACAGGCTTTGTAATCAAATTTTGTGAATAATCATAATGAACTTCTGTTGCACGATCAAACTTAGAAAATTCAGCATTCAACTTAGACAATTGTTTACGAACAGATCCATTTCCATACAAAAATGTCATACTATTTGTTGGATGATAATAAGCTTTATGATATTCCTTAAAATCTTCATATGTTAAATCTGGAATATGAAAAGGATCGCCACCAGCTTCAAATTTTAATGTATCATCATAAAAACTGCGAATTGATTCCATATAAAATAAACGATCAGGATTACTATAAGCTGTCTTCATTTCATTAAACACAATTCCATTCGCCCCAGTAATTTTATTCTTTTGATCCATATCATAACGCCATCCTTCACGTAAGAATGTTTCCTTTGTAAGTAATGGAAACAAAGCAGCATCCATATACACATCCATCAAATTATAAAAATCTGTATCATTTGGCGATGAATAAACATACATCACAATATCAATACCTGTCATCGCATTTAAAAATGTCGCACCAGTTTGTTTCATCAATTGAAAGAACATATCCCCAGTTTGAACAGGATATTTCTCAGACCCAGCCAACACAGAATGCTCTAAAATATGTGACACACCAGTATCATCTTTTGTTGGCGCTTTAAAATGCATTGAATAAAATTTATGAGGATCATCATTTGATACCATCACAACCTTTGCCCCAGTTTTAATATGTTCAAATTCATATAACTTAGAATGATGAGCATCTTGTGCTTTTTCTGATCGAACCAGCTTAAAACCTTCTAAGGTCTTACCAATCCACATACAACGGCGATAACCAAAAAACAAAACAATCAACAATAAAACAGGGAGAACAAAATACAAAGATTTAGACATAATCAAATTTCCTTTCGTTAAAATCTGATCTAAGGATATAGAAGCAAAATAAGCAAAGCAACCCTTTTCTATACAAAAAAAAGAGTATAGGAAATTCATCCCATACCCTTTTATTCTACAAGTCCCAAGACATTAAATCACCGCGGCAAGTATCAAAAATTTCATACCCATGTTCACCACTATAACCAAATTGAGAAAAATCTGTTTTTTCAAGATTTCTTAATTCATCTACATCGGTAAAATGAAATGAAAATGAATGACCACCAAAATGAAATGTCAAATTCAGTTCTTGTCCTAATTTTTGAACAATCAACCACCCTTTTTCACGAACACAAACAAAATGATCCTGACGTGGAAATTGAGCAATCTGAGACATTAATCCATCACCATCAACATACGTTAATAAATAATCTTCTTTATTTTGATAAATAGAAAGCATCGTCATACATTCTGAATCTGGATGCTCTTTCCAAAGCTCAAAATTTGCTGAGTTGTAATCAATTTTTTTTAGTTTCATAGAAAATATGTTTAAATAAAACAATAAACGATTTAACACACAAAGTAACGCACGAAATATAAAATCTGTCAATAAAAAAACTGCCACACTTTCGTGCAGCAGTTTTTTAGTTAATCTATGAAACATCACCGATATAAATACCAGAATCAATAGCATACTTTAATAAAGTACTACGTTTTGATACCATCTTAGTATCAGCTTGCATAATATCTTCAAAAGGAACTGACGAAACATGATCCCCTTCATAAGACAACATAACATTTGTCTCACCAGATAATAAACGCTTTACAGCTTCAACTGCAAAAATAGCAGCACGCTTATAATCATAATAAGTCGGTTCAGCACCTCGCTGAGAATGCCCTGGTACAGAATATTTCACATGAGACAACCCAAGCTCTGTTAATTTAACAGAAACATAACGAGCTGCACCCATATTTGCATATTTCGGATTATCCACATCTTCTGGTAATTTCTGAACACCTTCAGAAACAACTAAAATTGGACAAGCACGTCCACTTTCAGACATAGAAATTCGCGCAAGCAAACAATCCTTTAATTCTTGATAATCAAAAGAAATCTCAGGAATTAAAACCGCCGTAGCGGCCGCAGAAAATCCAGCATGTAATGCAAGATGTCCTGCATCACGTCCCATCGCTTGAATACAATGAATAGTACCATGCGAATGAGATGTACTTCTTAAACGATTAATCTCTTGAATTAAATATTCTGAAGCAGAAGAAAATCCAAGGGAAAAATTAGTAAACGGCACATCACCATCAATTGTTTTTGGAATACCAATCATAGGCATACCTGTATACTTTGATACATGATACATGGAAGCCATAGATCCATTACCACCAGTAAACAGTCCCGCATCAAACTTATAACGATGAAAGGCTGAATCAATTTGAACAATCAAAGGATGATCAACAAAAAGTTCACCGTCTTTTTTACTTGTGACTGTATCTCGAACACTTCCAAGAAATGTCCCAGATTTTCCAAAGTGCGAATGCACTTCATCATATGTTAATTTTTTAACATTCTTAGGATCAATAATTCCTGCTAACCCATTATAAATCACATAAACTTCTATTTTCCTTTGCACAAACATTTTATACAAATGAAATAAAACTTGATTTAATCCTGGGCAATCACCCCCACTCGAAAAAATGAAAATTCTTTTAATACTCCTCATAGAAAAAATTTTTATATTTAAATTATAATAAAAGCGATAATAATAAATTTCGGATAAAAAAATACGCAAATCCTCAAAAAAGTCAATATAAAATCCAAATAAAAGACGATTTTCCTTGCTTTTAAAAATAACATCGTATATAAATGCGCGTACGTTCGGTCGACACCCTTGGAGGCAACGAACGGATTAATAATAAAAAAAAGGAAAAAACAATGGAAACTACACCATTAAAAGTAAGCGCTCGCAGCGTGATTGGCAAAGGGGCCGCTCGTGAATGCCGTCGTCAAGGAATGATCCCAGGCGTGGTATACGGTGATAAAAAGACTCCTACAATGTTCCAAATGGAACCAAAAGAACTTGTTGCAGAAATGCACAAAAAAGGTTTTAAAACACGTGTATTCGATATGGATATCGATGGTAAAAAAGAACAATGTATCTGCCAAGACGTGCAAATGCACCCTGTAAAGGACACTCCATTACATGCAGACTTCTTACGTGTAAATGAAAAGAAAGAAATCAAATTATCTGTGCCTGTTCACTTCTTAAATCAATCTGCTTGTCGTGCATTGAAACAAGGTGGAACATTATCAGTTATCCGTCGTACAGTTGATATCATTGCAAAAATCGCAAACGTACCATCTGAATTAACAGTTGACTTAACTGGTCTTGAATTTGGAGCAAACATCCACGTTCAATCTATCGAATTACCAGAAGGTGTTCGTTTAGCTGACGACAAAATCAACTTCACAGTTGCAACATTGATCGCACCTCGTATTTCAGGTGGAGCAGCAGATGCAGAAGCAACTGAAGGCGAAGAAACTGAAACAACTGAAGATAACAAAGAATAAGAGGAATAAATTATGGCTCATCATAAATCTGCAAAAAAACGTATCGTACGTAATGAAGCACGCCGTGTTCGTAACAAAAGTTTGTTATCTGCAATGCGTACATTAGTAAAAAAAGTAGAAAAATTAATTACTGAAGGTAAATCAGACGATGCAAAAACAGCATTTGCAAAAGCAGAATCTGCTTTAGCAAAAGGTGTTTCTAAAAAAATCATCGCAAAATCAACAGCATCACGTAAAACATCACGTTTATCACAAGCTGTTAAAAAATTGAAATAAATTTCAATCGAAAAACAAAAAAAGCGACCTCCTTGGTCGCTTTTTTTATTTCTGATCAATTTGAACAATCAAAAACAATCCATTCTCTTCATCATGGTAAATAGAAAGCATTGTCCTATCACCATTCATAATCTTCCCATAAAAATGTTCCTCAGGCTGAGATGAAAACGTATTAAACTGATTCAATAAAGTTCGATACTCCTTAGCCGTTTCCTTAAACTTCACGGAAACTGTTTCAATACTAACTTCATAACGAGCCTGACCAAAATTCTGTCCCGAACCTGAAATCGTTTTCAATTCCTGACCATCTTTTTTCCAAACAATACAAACTGAGGCATCCGAAGATGAACTTTCATCTACCATATTTCCTGTAACAGAAATACCATTAATAAATTTGTGATGTACACGTGCCATATAAATAAATTTAATGATTACTACTTAAGAAATATTGACTATAAACACAAAATAAAATTTGTCAAATCTAATAAAAAACGACCCGAAGGCCGATTTTTTATTTATTTTGTTTTTTAAGAGTTGGAAAAGCAATAATATCTCTGATTGATTCACTACCAGTTAACAACATAATAATACGATCCAAACCAATCCCAAGACCTCCAGTTGGCGGCATACCATATTCCAAAGCTGTAATAAAATCTTCATCCAATTCTTCAGCTTCATCATCCCCACCTGTACGTTGAGCCATTTGAGCTTCCATACGTGAACGTTGATCACGTGGATCAGAAAGTTCTGAATAAGCATTAGAAACTTCCCATCCATTAATACGTGTTTCAAAACGTTCTACTAAACGAGGATGTTCACGATGCTCTTTAGTAAGCGGTGATACATCTTTTGGATAATCCATTACATGAACAGGTTGAATAAGCTTAGGCTCCACAAGCTCAAAAATTTCTTCGATAATTTGTCCCCAATTCATATTTTTCTCTAAATGAACACCATCTAATTTTTCAGCCAAAGCACGAACTTCTTCAACAGTTGAATCAATTGAAATTTCAACACCCAGTTCCTCTTTAATTAGATCAAGCATCGTTGCACGACGGAATGGAGGTGTAAAATCAATTTCTTTCCCAGCGAATGGAACTTTATAAGATCCATGAATTGTTTTCGCTAAATGAGCCAAAAGATTTTCAGTCAATTCCATCATATCATTATAATCAGCATAATGTTGATAAAGTTCCATCATAGTAAATTCAGGATTATGAGTTGTATCAATACCTTCATTACGGAACATACGACCAATTTCAAAGATTTTTTCAAATCCACCAACAGTCAAACGTTTCAAATACAATTCAGGTGCAATACGCAAAATCATATCCATATCCAAAGAATTATGATGAGTTTTAAATGGTTTAGCAGCAGCACCAGTTTGTTTATCATGCAAAATAGGTGTTTCCACTTCCATAAAATCACGATCCGCCAACCAACGACGAATTTCGGTTAAAATTTTCGAACGACGACGCAATGTTTCACGACTATCTTCATTCATAATAAGATCTAAATAACGTTGACGATAACGAATTTCAGTATCTTTCAATCCATGAAATTTTTCTGGTAATGGTAAAAGATTTTTTGAAAGAATTGTTAATTCAGATGTGCGTACTGTTAATTCCCCAGCTTTTGTTGTTGTGATTTTACCCTTCACACCAACCCAATCTCCTACACCAAGACCTTTCATAATAGCTTGTTGTTCTTCTGATAATTCTTTTTTATATGAGAAAATTTGAATCTTACCACTTTCATCACGCACATCCATAAACATACCAGAATTACGATATGCATATACACGTCCCGCAACAATTACTTCATCATCAGTTTGTGTATCAATTTCTAAATCAGCATACTTCTTATGCAAATCAACAGCCTTATGTGTAGGCTTAAAAATATGCGGATATGCATTAATATTTAATTCTTCTAATTTTTCTAATTTATCTAAACGAGCTTGTTTCTGCTGGTTTATATTACTGTCACTCATCTTATTGTCCTATATTTTAATATATTAATATGTAATGAAAGATGACGCTATAAAAGCGTCTAATTGAAACTTATGAGCCGTGTTTTCGGCAATATTGAAAAATAATTGTTCTCATAAAAAACAAGCATACAAGGGATCTCAAGGAAAATCAAGGTTTAAAATTTCAATAGCTTGACAAAAAAAAGGTTGAATATATACTGACAAGCAAATAAAATTGTTACAAAAATAATTATAAAGGAGAAGCTATGATAAAAACTGTAAAAGTTGGTAATATCGAAATCGCAAATGATAAACCATTTGTATTGATCGCAGGCCCATGTGCAATGGAAAGTCGTGAACACGCAATCATGATGGCAACTGAAATTAAAAAAATCACTGATGAATTAGGAATTCCATATATCTTTAAATCATCATTTGATAAAGCAAATCGCTCATCAATCACATCTGGCCGTGGAATTGGTATGGAAGGTGGATTACCTGTATTTGACGAAATTCGTGAAACACTTGGAATTCCATGTATCACTGATATCCATCAACCAGAACAAGCGGCGAAAGTAGCCCCTCACGTAGATTTATTACAAATCCCAGCATTCTTAATGCGTCAACAAGATTTGTTAATTGCAGCAGCTAAAACAGGAAAACCTGTAAACGTGAAAAAAGCACAATTTCTCGCAGCGCATACAATGAAAAACGTTGCGAAAATTATGGAAGATTCTGGCAATACACAAACATTAATGACAGAACGTGGAACGTTAATGGGATATGGAGATTACGTAGTAGATTATCGTAACATCTATGAAATGAAAGAAACGGGTTATCCAGTGGTAATCGACGCAACACATTCTGTACAAACACCATCAACTGGTGGAACATGCAGTGGTGGAAACCGTTCACTCGTACCAACAATCGCACGTGCAGCAATGATCCAAGGTATTGCAGCAATCTTTTTAGAAGTTCACCAAGAACCTGAAGTTGCACCATGTGATGGACCAAATATGGTACGTCTTTCACAGTTAAAAGAATTCTTAACGAATTTGAAAAAAATAGATGAATTAGCAAAAGCTTGTCCACCTATGGAAATGAAATAATTAAAAAGCCTCTACTCAGAGGCTTTTTTTTTGCATTTAAAAAATTAAGTCTCTATACTAAAAATACATAAAAAAGAAGGAGCTTAATCATGTCAATGGAAACACTCGTATTATCAGGAATTGGATTATATATGTTAATCCTTATGGGGATTGCATATTATGCACAAAAAACAGAAACTGAAAATGACTTTATTATTGGATCACGAAAAGTAGGAATTATCCCAACAATTGCGTCACTCTCCTCTTCATTTCGAGATGGCTCTGGAATTGTACTCTGGATTGGGTTTGGATTTGCACTGGGATATGCAGGAGTATTCTATTTCATTGGTGGAGCATTAATCTCAGCTTCATTAATGGCAATATTTGGTCCGCGTGTACGTGAAATTGCCGCAAAAAATAATTATGTAACCGTTGGACAAATGATTAATTCAGTGATCGGAAAACAAACAAAAAATATCGCATCTATTATAATTGCACTCGTCGCATTAGTTGCAGTATCAATGCAACTGTATGTATCAGGAAACCTTGTTTCTAAAATCGCAGATATCTCACCGATCTATGGCATTGTCTCCGCCGCAATTGTGGTGGCTTGTTATTTATTAGCAGGTGGATATGGCGCCGTTGTAAAAACAGATACAATTCAATTTTTCATTATTATATCATTGATTTGCGTACCCATCTTCATCACACCAAGCATGGCTGATGTCACAAATTTCGCTACAATCAATGGAATGCCTCTTATTGACCGTATTGCATTCTTTGGAGTGGGAGTCATTTATTTCTTAGCCTCTGCTGATGCCTGGCAACGTCTCTTCTCCGCTAAAGATAAAAAAACAATCCAACGCAGTGTACCAATGGCACCAATCTGCCTACTAATCATGACACTCAGCTTAATTTTCGTAGGAATGGGCGTAAAACCATTTATGACAGAACCAGATTCAAATAACGTATTCTTCCGACTATTTGAATTAAAACAAATATCAAAATACGTACTCGCATACTTAGCTGTGGTTGTAATGGCAATCACCATGTCAACGCTTGATACATTTACATATTTATTCTCATCAACAATCCTCGAAGATTTCACAAAATATGATATCAAAAAACATCGTAAACAATATATTCGTTGGTCTAAAATCATTATGGGAACATTATTGGCTGTAACAAGTGTGGCTGCTCTATATATTGGAAACCTCGTACAATTAATTTTTGCAATGATGAGCCTTGTATATATTCTAGCCCCTATTTTCGTGGTAACAGGCATGGGATGGATTAAAAAATCAAATAAAATAGATCGTGCCATCGCAATAAGTACAGTAATTAATATTGGAATTTATGCATACATGTTTGTAAATGATATGTTTGCCCAATTTATTAATTCACTAATCCCTGCCGGAACATCCTTAATCGGATTATTAATCTGTATGGCATTATTCAATAAAGAAAAACAATCATAAAAAAGCCTCCAATAGGAGGCTTTTTTATTAAATTGGAAGACTTATAAATACACGTAATCCCTTCTTCTTTGGTACATCACGTAACTCAATACGCCCACCATGAAGCTCTATCGTATTCTTTGCCATTGATAATCCAAGTCCCACACCACCTGTTGATGAATTACGAGATGGATCTAAACGTACAAATGGACGGAACATATCTTCACGTTTTGCCTCTGGAATACCTTTTCCATCATCATCAATGATAATCTCGACTCGATTATCACGTGCCACAGCATATACATCAATAGAATCCTTAGCATAACGACGCGCATTTTCAAGAATATTCACCAAAGCACGTTCCATCGAATTGATACGCAATGACATCAACTTACCACCTGCCTTATAATGCAATTGAACATTCTTATCGGTATGACGTTTGGTATCACGGACAACCTTATCCAACAATTCTTTCAAATAAACATCACTTAAATCTTCACGTTTGGTATCACGTGAAAATTCTAAATACCCATTAACCATTTTTTCCATATCAGAAATATCTGACAACAATCCAGCTTTTTCTTCACCATCTTCCATCATTTCCAATGTTAAACGCATACGAGTAAGTGGCGTACGAATATCATGTGATACAGCCGTTAACATTTCAGTACGAGTTTGAATAAAACGATTCAAACGTTGCTTCATAATTAAAAATGAACGCCCAGCTAAACGAACTTCTTCTGCCCCTGTCGCTTTATAACGCACATCTTCACCACGTCCAAAACGTTCCGCAGCCTTTGCCAATGCACGCACCGAACGTACTTGTGCACGAATAAATGGTGTCACCAATAATAAAATTAAAAACAAACTACCAAACAACCAGCCTAAGAAAATATGGAATGTACTCATATAAATACGACGTAATGGAGACTGTATTTCCAACACACCATGAGGTAATTTTACATACACCCATAATAATTTCTTATCTTCTTCAACTAACACACGTGTTGGATATTTCACAACATCACGTAAAATATGACGTAAATAATGAGTTTGAATAACTTCCAATCCTTGTACATTACCCCATTTACGATAATCATCTAATAACTGAACCTCTAATCCCAATTTACTATAACGAGAAAAAAGCTCAAGATATGACAAACTTGGTTTTTCATTTACTTGATCAACTAAAATTGATACTTCCGATGCCAAAGCAAATGCCATTTCTCGTCCAACATCTTCAAAATGACGTGTATAGAAAAATTGCCCTACTAAAACATTAGAAAGCAAAAGAGGAACAAACACCAATACAACGGTACGACCTAATAATCCCTTTGGAAAAAAACGACGCAATGAAAATTTAAACATCTGGACCTCCTGTTAATACATATCCCTTATGACGAATTGTCTTTAAATATATAGGCTTTGATGGATCAGCCTCAATCTTTTTACGTAAACGTACAACCTGCACATCTACTGAACGCTCTCCACCACTTTGTAAAGCATCCGCAATCTTTTCACGAGAAACTGGCTTTTGAAATGTTTCGCCTAATAAACGAAGAATTTCAGATTCAGCTGGTGTTAAATATACAACTGTATTATGACGTGTTAATTGTAAATTTGCCATATCAAATAAATAATCCCCAAACGTAATCACAGGTAACGTCGGTACAGTAACCACACGTTTTAAAATATTGTGAATACGTAATAATAATTCTTTTGGTTCAAAAGGTTTCGGCAAATAATCATCTGCTCCCAAAGATAATCCCTTAATACGATCATCTACTTCACCAAGTGCAGTCAACATTAAAACAGGAATTTCTGAACCAGAACGACGAACTTCTTCTAAAAAAGAATGTCCATCCATTTCAGGCATCATCACATCCGTCACAATTAAATCAAATGATTGTTCAGACAATTGATCCAAACCTTCCTGACCATTCGTCGCTGTAACCACATTAAACCCTTCACGCGTCAAAAAATTACGCAACAAAGTAAGTAAGCGCGGATCATCATCAATCAACAAAATAGATTTATCTAATACCATAAAAAAAAGTGTAACACACCAAATAAAAAAGTAAATAAAAAAAGCCCCCAAAACAGGGGACTTTATGTTACAAATTATTTCACTGGCTTTACTTCATATTCTCCCGGAGGAATACTGTAATCATCATATGTCTTATCATACATATGAGCATCTGAACTAAGTGGTTGAATTTGACCGTCACGGAAGAATTTCATCATAACGTAACCATTTCCACCAGCTGCTGATTCCCCAGACAACCCAATTGAATAATAAGCACCAATTAACCCATAATCCAAATCAATATAATCAATATTATATAAACTAAACGCTGATGTAGGAACACCTGATGTCAAAGAACAATTATATTGACGATCACGCATCAAAATTTGTTCTGCTGACACAGCTTCAACAGAAGTAAAAGCACCATTACATTGAGCTTTTACACCATTAACATACATATTATATAACAAATAAACATCCAAACGAGCTGATGATTTCAAATAACGAACATCCGCCAGCGTAAATGAATCAATTTGAATAAGTGCTGGTGCGGCACCAACTTTACCACCAAAACGCAAAGCCTGAGACAAACACGCACGTGAATTTGGATCTGCTTCACATAAATCAACACGTGTACCTTTGTTTACTAAAAAGATATTCAACAATGAATTAAATAAAAACTGACGTGTAATTTGATCATTCAAACGAGTACATCCAGCCTTACGACATACAACAACAGGACGACTTGCACCTGGAATAAGAGTCTGAGCACCCTGAGCCATACCAGATTCCATTAACTTACGTTGAGCATGTGGTTCAATCTGATACGGATAATATAATTCTTCTTTACCCCATAAAACAGGAGGAGGCGCAACATGAGGCACCGCAGACTTAGTTTCCTTAATATGATATGGTAAATAATAAGACTTTTGTTCTTGTACAATAGTTCCCTGCACATATTGAGGAACATAAGGTGCCTGTTCATCAGCGTACGTTGCTCCCTCACCTTCAGCAGCAAACATATCAATCAATCCGGCATATCCTGATGATACACCAAACACTGAAACAGCACATATAGCCATTAAATAAACGATTTTCTTCAAGACCGTCTCCTTTTTTATCTCACTTCTCCCTTCAACTTAGCATTTATAAACAGCTTTGTCCAGTACTGTTCATAAAAAAACACTGAAAAAGAAATGATTAAAAACATTGACAAATTAAAGAATCTACGCTAAAAAAAGCGAACAAAAGACAATAAAAATCACAAGATATAAGGTAAATATATGTTCGCTCAAAGCTTCGCAAAAAAATATCTAATCAAAATGACCGTGTTTCTAGCTGTAATCGCTGGGATCTTCTTAACGTTTATTCCTCAGTTTATACAAATATTCTCAGCAAATGTAGAATTAAACTCAATCATTATATTGGTATTTATCACAGCAGTCGTACGATCATATCAAAATGTACTTATTTTAATCCCAGAAATGGATTGGTTAAAGAACTTCCTATCAACACGTAAATTAGGCATAAACTTTGCACCAAAGCTTTTAAACCCATTGGCGGAAATTTTACGTGGGCATCAAGGAAAATCAACACCATACCTATCATCTGGTTCTTTACAATCAATCTTAGATATCACAGGCTCTCGTCTACAAGACTACAAAGATACTGCACGTTACTTTGTAAACGTATTAATCTTCTTGGGACTATTGGGAACATTCTTTGGATTGCTCATGACAATTGGATCAATCGCAAACGTAGTAAATAACCTAGCTTTCAATACAACTGATTTTGAATTAGTGTTTCAATCATTAAAAGAAGACTTAGCAACGCCATTATCAGGAATGGGCGTGGCCTTCTCATCATCTTTACTTGGATTATCTGCTTCGTTAATCCTTGGGTTCTTAACACTCCAAGTAAACCAAGCACAAAATGACTTTTACAATCTAATCGAAGAAAAACTATCATCATTAACACGTATCAGTGGTGGAATTAAAGGCGCAAAAGGCGAAGATAGTATTTTTTCATACCTACAAGCTCTCCTTGAACAAACAGGCGATACATTAAATCGTTTAGAAACAGCAGTACTCCGTAGTGAAGAAAACAGTCAACAAACCAATGCGACAATGGAATCAATGGCAAAAAGTCTTATCAACGTATCAACCAGCATGAAAAACGATCTCAGTGGAATTGAATCAATTGCCAAAAGTTACCAATCACTAACACCAATGATTGATAAATTAAACCAATTATCTGAAAATCTTGGAATGGACACACCTACAAAAAATAATATCAAATCAATTGATACAAATATTAAAACAATGACAACACAATTATCAAATGATTTAAAAGTCCTTGCAAAAACAATCGCAATTGAAAAAACAAAACCTGCAAAAAAGAATAAAACAGAAGAATAGATGAAAACACGTTTTAACTCACCTTTCGTGGACAATTCTTGGTCTGGGTTCGTAGATTTATTCTCAAACCTAGTAGTACTCTTACTCTTCGTAGTGTTTGTATTTATCCTATCTCAATTCTTTTTAACCATGCAAACATCAAAAGATGCTGGAAAAATGACAGAATTAGTAGCACGCGTTACGCAAATGGAACGACAAATTACAGCGGCTAATAATGAAAAAGAATCTTTATATCGTCAAATTAATAAATTTAATAATGAACTCATTCGTGCATCAGAAGAACTTGATATTAAAGATGATCGTATTGAAGGTCTTAAAAAGAGTTATCAAATTCTCCATAAAAAAGCACTTCAAGAACGTGAACATAATAAAACACTCCAAAATAACATTAATAAAATGAATGTATTCGTAGGCGAGCTTGAAGGTAAAATTATCAAATCTGATAAAATCATCGGATATCAAAAAAACACAAATAAGGAACTTCGCCAAAATATTGCCGAACTAAATGTAGAGATGAAAAAATTAAACGCAGCATTGGACGCCGCTGACCAAACAATCAAACAAAATGAAGTACAAATTGTTGAATTAGGCAAACGCCTCAACCGTGCCTTAGCAAACAAAACAGCAGAACTTCATTTCTATCGTTCTGAATTTTTCCAAGAATTAACAATTGCACTAAAAGACAATAAAAACTTAGGGATCAAAGGGGATCGTTTCGTGATCCAATCCGAAGTACTCTTCGCCAGTGGTTCAGCTACAATCGGGGAAACAGGGCAAAAAGAATTAGATAACGTAGCAAAAATACTACGTGGAATTGCTAAAAAAATTCCATCAAAAACAAAATGGATTATCCGCGTAGACGGACATACTGACGCAGCCCCAATTAAATCAGCTAAATTCAAATCAAATTGGGAATTGTCAACAGCACGTGCAATTGCAGTAGTGGAATATTTAATTTCAAAAGGAATTAACCCTAAAAACTTGGCGGCAACTGGCTTCGGAGAACATCAACCAGTGACCCCAGGAAAAACAGCAGAAGAACGTTCATACAATCGACGTATCGAATTCCAACTTACCCAACCTTAATATAAAGAAGGCTTGTATTTTAAAAATACAAGCCTTTTTCATTAATCTTCAGTATAACGAAACAAAGAAGCAAGTGGCATATCACCAAGCCCTTGTTTGACGATCTCTTGTAAATGAAGTGGAACACCAGAGAACTTATACTTTTCAGGATGAGCTAACTGATTCAAAACATTCTGAACAAATGTCCGAGCATTTCGAATATTGGCCAAATCTGGTTTATGCATAGCCCCAAGAACGCGATCAATCCAATTTTCAGAATGAGGCCCCCGATTTAATATACGTTCAGCAAACCATAATTCCAATCCATACTCATCAAAAGCCGATTGAAACTTAGATGCAAACTCATCTGGATGATAAGTATTCACTAAAACAATATCTGTCTGACAATGAATATTATTCTTATTCCCAGAAACACCTTCCATAAGACCATGAATACTTCCAACAAATCGAATTGAATTTGTTTCACCATTCATATATTTAGCTCCTGCAATCAATAAAGTTTCAATATATTTCATAATAAAAATTTTTAGTATAAACAGAACAATATCAAAAAATAAAATCCTGTCAACACATAATCAAACTTGATTTAAAACACAAAAAATCATATCCTTAAGAATAAATAAAAGATGCATTGAAACAAATATAAGAATATGCTAATATATTAAAAAATAAGAAGGATTGGAAAAATGAAAAAAAATCTTGCAAAAAGCACCCTATCATTATTAGGTACATTAGCACCAATGAGTCACTTCTTTTGCTGTGCCCTTCCCGCTATATTAGTATCTGTAGGGGGATCAACAGTAATTGCGACATCCAGTTTAACAACAAAAGCACACAAAACACATGAAGACCTAGCAGCTGAATTAGGCATCCCAGGACACGATATTTCAATGTTTATGCATTGGATGGCTGAATACAAAGATTATATTTTCATCTTCTCAGGAATCACATTATTAATTTCTGGATACATTCACTATCGTCCACAAATAAAATGCACCAGTTGGATGACACGTATCAGTGTATATATCTTTTGGACATCTGTTTTATTTTATCTATATGGAATAACACAAACATATATTCTCGAATAAAAAATCCCTTCATTTAAGAAGGGATTTTTTTATTCAACATTTTAAATTAAAATTGCATAGAGGCACGAATACCAAGTTGCTCCGTTGTATTCGCGGGTTCCATCCAACCATTTAAGTCAGAATCAATAAACACAACTGAATCACCAATATCCCAATAACGATAGAACATTTCTACACCAAACGCCATATTGTTTGGCAAATATTTAGTTAATTTAACTGAAAGACGATATCCCATCCCTTCATTTTGCTTATTTGTTACATCTTGATAAGTTCCAGTCAGAATAGGATCTAAGTACCCCAAATAAGAGGTTTGAGTACCTTCTAAGAAATAATCATATTCAACAGTCGGTGTAAGTGCCCACCCAGCAACTTGATAACGCATAGAAATTCCAATTGGCACATAAGAATACTCAGACTGACGTTCATACCCAATCCCACTTTCATCGCTAATCATACTTTGAGAGTTATCATTCAAATAACGACGTCCATACCCAAGGTACGGAGTAACACGCCATTGTCCAGCCAATAAATCCTTACCAATCAATGCACGATATTCATACAAGTTATCTGGAACATCTGTTGTTGTACCTGTCCCATCATAAGTCACATTTCCTTTACCATTTTCAACTGATAACTGAGCAAAAATACCATCACGATAAATAATAGACGCATCAATCCCTGTCAACGTACCACTTTCTTTCATTAAACCAGGTTCTTCATAATCATGAGAATATGAACTCACACCTAATTCAAACTGAATTTGTTCCGCAAACACAGAAGTTGTCATAAATAATAAGGGTAATACCAAAAATAAACGCATTAAAAATTCCTCTCTTAAATCTCTCACTTTAAAAGAATAAAGAAAAAACAAAGAAAAATCAATCCTTAATAAATGAAAATAGATAAAAAAAATCTCCCAAATGGGAGGTTTTCAAAAAAGTGGCATCCCCAAGGGGATTCGAACCCCTGTTGCCGGAATGAAAATCCGGAGTCCTAACCGCTAGACGATGGGGACGCAACTAAGTGATGGACATTATATACAGAGCAAAAATAAAAAGCAACAACATTTTTTATTTTTTTTAATTTTTTTTATCTTGTCCTTTAAGTGCTTATTTTTTATAATAAAAAAATGACTGAAACAAAACCTCATTACCATGGACACCGCACCCGCCTGTTGGAAAAATTTCAAAAAAATCCAAATGGGATTGCTGATTATGAATTAGTTGAACTTATTTTAACTTATGTGATTCCTCGCAGAGATGTTAAACCAATAGCAAAAGAATTACTCGCAAGATTCAATAACTTAAACACACTACTTAACACATCACCAGAAAATATTGAACAAGAAAGTCCTTTATCGATTCGAGCAGCCAGCCTATTTTCAATCATTGCTGAATATAATAAACGTGCGCTATCAGAAAAAGTAAAATCAAAACCGATTCTACAAAAATGGGATGATTTAACACTCTATTGCCGCTCAACATTGGCACATAAAGCACATGAAGAATTTCATATTTTATTCTTAGACACTAAATTTGAACTCATCGAAGATGTCTGCATGGCAACGGGAACAATTGATCAAGCAATCGTTTATCCGCGTGAAGTAGTAAAAAAAGCACTCGATTTACATGCACGCTCTGTCATTTTATTACATAACCATCCATCAGGCCGTACCGCCCCATCATACGCAGACATTGAACTCACAAAAAAGATTTACACAGCATTATCAGCCGTTGATATAGACATGCATGACCACTTAATCACAGGAAAAGATGAAGTAGTCAGCTTTAAAGAATTAGGATTCTGGACACATAACTGGTAAAAAAAATGTGCTGTTATAGAAAATAACAACACATATAATTTCATAAAAAATCTTTCGTTCTTTCCACAAATCTCTGTAAGTCTGCATCACGTTCAGCTTTCATTTGCTTTTTCTCTTCTTCAGTAAAAGGTTTTACCTTAAAATAAAAACCACAATCAGGGGTTTGCCTAGAATCAAAAAAGATGGTTTCAACTTCTGAAATTGACTTATAATAATCACCGCCAAATTCACCAATACGCTTTTAATTTATATTTCCTTTTAAATCCTCAATCGTACTAATCCCATAATGAGTACGATGATCCGGAAATGTACATAATAAATAAGATTCTCCTGTTGCAGAAAAATGAATTAACCATTCCCCACTCAAAGCTTCACAATGAACACTACCTGTTTTCTTACCTGTTTCAGGATCAATAAAAGATGGAATATGCAAGCCATTAAAAGATTCTATTTTCACCTTAGGATTGCCAAAACGTTCCAGAAATTTCTTCACAATAATATTGTTTGGATTCATATAATATAATTTAATTGATTAAGTACAAAAAAGTATACAACAAAAGAAAGTAAAGTCAAATATACAAAAAAGAGGCTACAAAAGCCTCTTTTTCTTATGATTTAAATCGATTACTCTTAGGAAATCCAGCTGGTGGAGCATGTCCCGCAGAAGCACGTTTTCCCTGCCACATACGGAAATCTTTCACAACAGTCTTACCACGACCTGTTTCCCAATAAAAACCATCTTCAGCCTTAAATGTCATGACATCAGCCAATTTAGTTTTCGCATCACGATACTTTTGTAAAATCACACCCTTTCCACGAGAAAGATTCGGCAATTCATCCAAATTAAAGATCAACAATGATCGATGAGACCCAAGAACAGCCACACGATCATCGCCTTCATTAATCAAAGTCATTAATGCCGGCTTAGATCCTTCTGGTAAATTCAACACAGTCTTTCCAGTACGAGTTTGAGCAATCAATGTATCTGAATCGACCACAAATCCATGTCCTAATGTAGACGCAATCAACAATTGAGAATTTGGGTGATGGATAAATAAATCAACAATATAAGCCGCACCAAGATCAATCATCAAAGACAATGGTTCACCAAATCCACGCCCACGTGGTAATTTATCAGCTCCCAAAGTATAAACCTTACCATCATCTGCCAATACAAGTAATTTATCAGTTGTCTGTGCATGGAAAGCAAAACGTTGCTTATCACCATCTTTAAAAGCAAATCCAGCATCCAAATCACTATGCCCTTTCAATGCACGGATCCATCCTTTTTCAGACATCACAACTGTAATTGGTTCTTTTTCAATAAATTGTTCCGCACAAACTTCAATATCTTCACATACTTCAGTAATTTCAGTCATACGACGGCCAAGATCTGTTTTCTTTGAAAATTCTTTTTTCAATGCTTTAAATTCTTCAATCAATTTAGAAGAAATTTTTTCATCACTACCTAATAAATCGTTTAATTCTTTTTGTTCAGCACGTAATGCTTGATCTTCTTTTTGAATTTCCATTTCTTCCAATCGACGCAAAGAACGTAAACGCATATTCAAAATAGCATCGGCTTGAATTTCACTCAATTGGAAACGAGACATTAAAATAGGCTTTGGCTCATCATTATCACGGATAATTTTAATCACTTCATCAATATTTAAATAAGCAACTAAATGACCACCTAATACTTCCAAACGATGCGCAATCTTAGATAAACGATATTCCGTCACACGCACCAAAACATCACGACGATGATCAGAATAATGCATCAAAGCATCTTTCAAACTCATTACGTATGGAACGTGATTTTTATCCAACACATTCAAATTCATATTGAACTTAGATTCAAACTCAGTCAACTTAAATAAATGCGCCATCACAAGCTGAGGATCAGTTGTACGATTACGAGGTTCAATCACAATACGCAAATCTTCGGCAGATTCATCACGAATATCAACCATCAAAGGCAATTTTCTTTCTTCTAATAATTCAGCCACTTTTTCAATCAAACGTGACTTTTGAACTTGATATGGAATTTCAGTAACCACAATTTGATAATTTCCATATTGTAAATCTTCTTTTTCCCATTTCGCACGAATAGTAAATGATCCTTGCCCTTTTTCATAATTGCTAATAATTGTTTCTTTTGAATCAATCAACAACCCACCAGTTGGAAAATCAGGACCAGACACAAAATCAACTAAACGAGAAACTTCTGCATTCGGATGATTTTGCAAATAAACCAATGCATCACATAATTCATCTAAGTTATGAGGAGGAATATTCGTCGCCATACCCACGGCAATTCCCATTTGACCATTTGCCAAAAGATTTGGGAAACCAGCCGGCATAACAAGCGGTTCTTGATCTAACCCATCATATGTTGGTGTAAAATCAACTGCATTATCATCTAAACCTTCCATCAAGATTTCAGCCACACGAGTCAAACGCGCTTCTGTATAACGCATCGCGGCCGCGCCATCACCATCAATATTACCAAAGTTTCCTTGACCATCAACCAATGGATAACGCACAGAGAAATCTTGAGCCAATCGAACCATCGCTCCATAAATAGCAGAATCACCATGTGGGTGGAATTTACCCATTACGTCCCCAACCACACGGGCACATTTCTTAAAGCCTGACTTCGGATGCAATTTTAATTCACGCATGGCAAACATCAAACGACGATGCACAGGTTTTAACCCATCACGTACATCTGGTAACGCACGATCCATAATAGTCGACATAGCATAATTTAAATAACGCTCAGAAAGAGCATCAGATAATTGTTCATCTTTAATTACTTCAACAGGCTGTACTTTCGCTGTCATAATTGATTTCTCCTAACATTTTATCTCTACTGATACAAAAGTTATAGCAAATCAAAAACCGCGCATCAAGCACAAAATTTTAATAATCTTTGACGAATATCAAAAAAGAGCTGTCCATCATCTTCAAAATGCTTTCTGAAAAAATAATCAATCAAGTCATAAGCATCTTTCAAATCAGACTTTATAAAAAAAGCATTATCATCACACAAAAACGCAGGCAACGGTAAAAGTTTATCAGCATAATCTGACACAGCCTCTCGACAAGCCGCACGCCCAGTAATCGGCGACACATAAGCCAAATTATCTTTACGACCAGTCAAAGCACAACATGAAAAATCACACCCAAACCCAAGTTCTGACAAAAGTTCTAATTCAAATTGAAAATAAAGCTTCAAAAAATCCTCATCAGATAACACAGAAGATTTCACCAGTAAAGATTGAGTTGTATGATATAAATCAGGATAAGATTGCTTTTCAGGAAAAAATGATTTCAAGGCAACAACGCAACTATTCAAACACGCCAACTTCAAATTACTAAATAAAAAATATTGTTGATAGGATTGAACAAAATTAAGCTTAAAACGACCCAAATGATCTTCCAAACGTGCCATCCATGAAATATCAAAAAAATTACCAATTTGATACTGATCCTTCATTTTACCACGTTGCCCAAAACCAATCACACCGGATAAAAGTCCATGATCTGCAGTAAAAAATGAAGCAATCAAATCATGTTCTGAAAATGGTTGAACAGAAAGCAAAACACCGCGTGTTTCTAATTTCATTAATTAGTCCCCATCCGTTTCAAATTGTAACATTAACTGTTCAATACAACGAATAATTTCAGATACTTTAATACTTTGAATTTTTTTCTCTTTATCTTCATCATTCGCCGCATAAAATTCTGTTGAACAATCTGCTTTCAATTCTTTTAACATATTTTCAAAAGTAATTTGAAAATCATTATATCCATCACCAGTGGTATCTTTTTGTAAAACAAAATTAGATTCATCAGGACAATTACGATTATACAAAACACATTCATTTAAACGCATTAAAACAGTATCATACAAACGAACTTCTGCCTGAGTAATTTTACGCTCAGACTTATCATTAATATCATACACACCACCACCTGAATTAATCTTCAATGATGGACCCTTTACTTTCATATAAGGGGCTTTCAAATATTGAAAAGCCAATTGCTTATAGGAAATCAACGAACGGACAGTGAGATCATAAATTTTATCACCATCATCACAAGATGATCCATTTTTACAAATTTCCAATGAATCCACAGTAAAATCATAAGCCTTTAAATGCTCCACATTTAAATAACCATTCAAATAAACAGCATTTTGGATTTTCAAAGCTGCAGAAGGAGAATTAATACCCTTATACAACTGCATAGACCCAGCAACATTCACATTTTTTAAGATATTTAAACGAATAAACAAAGGAACATCATCCGAATTTTCAGTCGCCTGATTACGAACTTCAAAAGTCTTAAAAGCAGGTTCATAATCATTCCCAAATTCATCATCAATACGCAATGAATTTAATGAAAGTGTTCCATTAATTTCAACAGCTTTTGCGGACACATACGAAACATCATGAATATCACGATTCAAAATAACAAGATCTGTCGCCATTGTTGCATCAATTTCACTATCAGAATCACGACGCACAAATGTATAACTTTCCTGCTGAGATGTTGTACGCAAAACAACTGTTCCTGTAGCCACTTTCAAATTCCATTCATTACACGTTTCAACCCAAGAACCACTTCCACCAAGAATTAAACCATCCTCAATAATTCCACCACCAGGTCCAGTATAATTAGAAATACGACGACGCTGCATAAAATCCATTTCACCACCAGTCGCATAGACCAATCCTTTAATGGTGGATACACCATTATTTGCAGTAATTTTACGCAATTTAACTGAATATAATTGACCATATTTATTCATATGATGAATAGCAGACGACAACCCATATTGATATAAATCACTAAAAGAAAGACTATAAACCTTTCCACCTAACGACCCTTTTAAAACAGACCCCTGTTCTTCCACATAACGTTCAACCGCTGTTTTAATTTCAGTCATTTCAGCAGCAACCGCAGCATTTTCCATCGCTTCTTTTTTACGGGTATTTTGACGATAAATAAATGGAAGCAAACTGCCAATAATTACAAGCATCAGCAATAATTCCATCAACATACCACCAAATTCACGCATTAACTTTTTCTGCATTTAATTACACCCATTTTCTTCATCAAGTTGGTTACATAAACCTGAAATATAATCCAACACAGATGTATCAGAAACGTTTTCCAAAATAATTTTATTAGCTTGTATTTTAGGAGGATAAGGAGAACCAGATACAGTTTTAATAGCAGTATCCAACCCTAAATCACTAAACACCATTCCTTGTTCCACATATATTTCCCCTGTAATTTCAATATTCTGAAAAACAGGAACTTGCTGACTATTAAACTTCAAACTATCCTTAATTAAAAATTCATCTAAATGTTCAAATCCAGAAGCTGAATCTAAAACCTTAAGATTAGAAATCCAATATCCAGCATCCACACCATTTGTTAAAGTTAATTGAACAGTATCTCCCGATAAACGTCCTGATCCAGATGAAACTGCCGATAAAGAACCAACAGTATAATCAGAATGGAGAAAAATTTTATAGTTAACTGTTACATCCCCAGCAACGGTAAAAGAACTATCATCATTATCTGCCTGCCCAACACGCAAAGCATTATAAAAATACCCTTCTTCCGCAACGAGCAAAGGTGTATCTGAATCAGAAGAAGATTTATCATCTCCAACTTCAGAATCAGCAACAGGTTCAATATGTAAATAATTCACCTTAAAATCTTCATCTGCTTCAATCTTACCTGATCGCAATTCATTTTCTTCTAATGGATTAATATTATAAGCATTACGCACATCATAAAACGTAATCCCTGCCCCTAAATACAAATTCTTTTCCATCGTATTATAAACGGGATCTCCCGCAACATCCGTCGTATGTAAATAATTTTTAGGCTGTTCTTTTGGATTAGCCCAATTAATACGCAAAACAATCGCCTTATCTTCATAATCCCAATTAGTTAATCGCCAAGCATTTTGGAACCCTTCCACAATACCATCATCAGCATATCCAGCTGTTGCACCTAAAAAATTAATAATTTGCCATGCACGCAAAGCAGAAAAAGATGGATGATGTAAAATAATAACATAAGCATTCGTATCTTCATTACCACTAGAATCAATTTTTTTTATCACTGTAAAATAAAAACGTGTAAAAAATTGAGGATACGTTTGAAAAGGACGTTTTAAGCCATAATTTTCCATACGATCCAGCAATGCAACCCCTGAAATAGTTTCCTCATATCCATCACCCCAAGAAACTTCATTAATACGTACATAATTTGTAGCAGCTTCTTCCAATTGTTTAAAATTCTTAGCCATTGATAAAGCTTGAAGCTGATGAGTATGACGGATCATCTGACGATACATAAACGGAGTAATCATCATCAAAATAGCCAAAGTAAAAATTACTTCAAGCATACTTAATCCAGAAGAACGAATATCGTGATGATCCATATATTATTTCCCTGTTGTTCGCTTAATCAAAAATCGGTTATAAAGTTGTAAAACACGTGTCGTTAAATTAATATTATCATCGGAATCATCCATATCATAAATCACTGTATTCGTACCCGATAAATTTAATTTATAAAAATATTTACGATACGTATCAGAATCTGGATCAGAATCATAATTAAAGAAAATAGTTTTAGCTTTCAAACTATTCACATGAAAATATTCAGTATCACAAGATTCATTCCCACAACTAAGATTATTTGAATCATAAAAATCATTATCCACCGTTACACGAGCATCTGTAAAATCAAATGAACTCAAAACAATCGCATCATCATCTGATCCAGGGGCTGATCCTAATGTCATTTTATATGATAAAACGGCAGCTGTTTCTGAACAATTTGATTGTCCATCACAATTTTTAGGATGCAATAATAATGATGAAAGATTCATATATGTTAAATCCAGCAAACCAATAGTACCAGTCACACCAGCATCATCTGCTTCATATAAATCATACCCAGAAATAACAGGTGTAGTGGTATCTGTAGCACCTCCTGAAACCTTCAAAGGTGTTTGAATTAAAAGAACATCATTTTCAGATCCTGAATCAGAATAAGAATAAAGAGTTTCAAATTCCCCTGAAAAAATTTGTTTTTCAACATCTTCATCCGTACCAGAACCAAAACCTTCCATCACAGTCATTTTTTCCCCAAGAGCATGTGAAAAATTTGCATTCACAGCATAAAAAGTTTTCACACGTTCAATTGAATGACCACTCATATATAAATCAGTCGTCATGGTGTTCGCATTCCCTAAACTATCAATTTGTGTACGACTAAGATAAGTATTAAAGAAATCGACTGGACGCACACGCATCACAATAGATGATAGAGGTAAAGGATGTTCCCAACCACCTTCTTCATCATTCCACATACCAACCAAGCTCATCAATGTGCCATCTTCATCTAAAATAGCCCCAGATAATCCTAAATATTCTGCAATCTTTTTACGACGCAAAAAGTTTAGTCCATCACCAATAGGTGCATAAGCGACCACCAAGGCATCTAATTGAAACGACCCATCATCTGAATTTTTACGATTAATATGCACTTCATACACGTGACCAAAAAAATCCGTAGTATTAAATTCAGATGACAAACCATATTCAGTAAACAAATCTGTTAACTGTTCATCTGCAATAACATTCAGACCTTCTTCCAAATCATCAGGATAACTTTGAATATAATTAAGAACGATCGCACCCAGCATTTTCATTTTATGCGCAACAGCTTGATTTTGTTGATCTTGACGCGCTAAAAAACCTTTACGCATCATAACAGGCATCACCATAATCATCACACCCATTACCAACAAAATTTCAAGTAACATACTTCCGCGATTGCGATGCACGATAAACCTCTCCGTTTTAATTCTCCCTATAACCTCATTTATATAGATTTGCTTTACAAAAGAAAAGGATATTTTACAGTTTTCTCGTAAAAAAATAAAAATTTGATTTTATAAAAAAACAAACGTATAAACAAAGAAGAAAAGTAAAATATTACAAATACAAAATATAACAAGGTGAATAAGTTGGGTGGAGAAGTCCAGCGTATGGAAACAGATTTCCAATAAAAGGATCCTTGTAAATCCATAGAGGAAGAAGCAACAACGTGAAGAAGCCATATGGTCCGTCTCTGAAAAGGGACGGTTTTTTTATTGAATCAAAAATGAAGAGAGTTTTACAAATTGATCAACTGTTAATTCTTCCGGACGTGCGGTCGGCTTAATGCCCAATTCGCTTAAACGTTCGGCAATATCAGGCATCACAGTCTTACAGCTTGATTGAATTTGCTTACGACGATGATTAAAAGCATGTAATAACAATTCTTGCAACGCAGCTAAATGTTTAGAAGAAACATCAACTGTACGTGGCATAAATGATAAAACAGAACTCATAACCTTAGGCGGAGGCGTAAACACAGAAGGCGGTAAATGAAAACGTGACTTCACATCAAACATTAACTGAGACAAAACAGATAAACGTCCATAATCCTTTGTTGAAATTGATGACTTAATACGATCCCCCACTTCTTTTTGAAACATCAAAACCAATTGATTAAAACGATCATGCGCATACGCAAAACGAACTGTCAATTCAGTTGAAATATTATAGGGTAAATTGGAAACAAGAGTAATCTGTTGACCATCTAAAAAGGTCGCCCAATCAATTGTCAAAGCATCCTGTAACACATAATCAAAATTAGAATATTTACTCTTCAAAGCCTCTAATAATGGCACCAAGCGTTCATCCATTTCAATCGCAATCAATTTCTTAGGATGTCGCGCCAACAAAGCCTCGGTTAACGTACCCAACCCTGGACCAATTTCAACAATGACTTGATCTTCTGGATCTTTCACAACACTCGCAATGCGTTCCAAAACACGAGGGTCTAAAATAAAATTTTGTCCCAACGTTTTCTTAGCATCACGTGATGTCTCACGACGAAATTGATCAATATCAAACATACTTAATCCTTATCTTGTTTGGATGCATTTTGAAACATTTGACGCTGTTTTTCAAGCTTTCTTTCAATAGATCTTTTTTTTATCTCACGCAATCGCTCATATGTATCAACAACACGAGAATGCTGCACCCCAGGTTCAACAGGTCTATTCTCAGCAACTTCTTCTGACAGAGCCTCTGCTTCCTGTTTTTGGGAAGCATCAATTTCAGCTTGCTCAAACAGCTGATCAACTAAATCATCCCATAAAACTTGACGCAAAGTCTCCGAAGTAAAATCATACAATGACCGTCCCATTTCACGCATATAAAGATTATACGCATTCAAAACAGCAAAAACAGCCGAACTATTTTCCCCTGCCTTTTGATTACGCTTCAAAAGAGTTTCAATATAATACCCAGGTAATGCATCTTTAATAAGACGTTTATAACTGGATGAAAGATTTGAACCATACGCATCATGATACAACATTTTTTTATCATGACGGTTTAAAAGACCTGCCACACTGTACCCAATCAATGAAAAAGTAAATGGAATAAGATCATGTGTTGAATTAACCAACAAAGCCTTTAACTCCTCAATACTTTCAATATGAGGAATATCATGCCCTAATTTTTCAGAAAAAGAAGCACGTATGACAAAAACATAAGAGTCTGAAATAACGTGCTCTGTATCTAAAAAGTCTGATTCAACTTGATGAATATCAAGTACAACAGGATCTGTCATAGATAAATCCTATTCAGCATCCAACGGAGAAGTTTGTGCTTCACCAGTAGGTGACAATGTAATTTTTTCCACACGCAAACGTGCTTCTTTCAACTTTGTTTCACACAACTTTTTCAAAGCCATGCCACGTTCGTACATAGTAACGCTATCTTCCAATTTAACTTCACCGCTTTCCATTTTACGGATCATATCTTCCAATTGAGATAACGCTTCTTCAAACGACATTTTTGAAATATCTGTATTAGTCATATCTTATCCTTTAAATTCTGGGAACCATAATTTGATTTCAGACGAAGCTTCATCTGGCTCACCTGATGCATGCATCAAATTACGTAGTACACGTTTTTCTTTATTCGCCATATAAGATGAATCAATTTCAAACTTACCACGAATTGTACCGGGTTCAGCTTTACATGGCAATGTAAATCCAGCCAAACGACGTACGTTAGCAATTGCTTCATTTCCTTCAATAATCATTGGTAAAATTGGACCTGATGTCATATATTCAATCAACCAACCTTTAACCATCTTTCCAATTTCCATAGGATCTTCCGTTCCCATATCAGCCAATACATCACCACCATTATCAGCGTAAGAAGATTTTGTTTTTTCACCAACACCTGTTAACCAAGCATCTGTCGCTGCATAATGTTGATCAATTAAATCTGCTTCCGCAGTCATCATTTTCATTGCACGAATTTTCAAATTTGCTTGTTCAAAAGTTTTAATAATCTCACCCATTAAACCACGTTCAACAGCATCTGGTTTTAAAATAACCAATGTTTTTTCAATCATACTCTTCCCTTTCTATTATGATTTTAAGATAATTTAAGTATACCCGACCCCCCTATGAAGCGTCAAGTAACAAATAAAAAAACAGCCCCGAAGGACTGTTTAATACGTTACGCAACTTTAATGGAATCTCGAACCTTAGATCTGAGGTCATCAATAGATTTTTTCTCACCATCTTGTTCAACCATCCAATATTTCCATCCATTACATGATGGCGCATTTTGCAATTCAGCACCAAGCTTATGAATAGACCCAGCCTTACCATCTTTTGTTTTAAGCGAACCATCGGCACGTACAACAGCTTCGTATTTATGCTTTTCATCAAACAATTTAGTACCAGGTTGCAAAAGCCCACTTGCTAACAATTGACCAAACGGAATACGCGCTTCTTTTTTCTTAGAAGATACTTCCAATAATTCATCAGCCGCCGGATCAATTTCATCCAAACGTTCACGTGAAAACTTCACATATTTCGCATCTTGTTCCAATCCAATGTAATGACGACCCAACTTTTTAGCTACTGCCGCAGTCGTTCCAGATCCAGAAAACGGATCTAACACAAGGTCACCCTTATTAGATGAAGCCAATAATACACGATACAACAAAGCTTCTGGCTTTTGCGTAGAATGTAATTTTTCACCTTTTTCATCTTTTAAACGTTCACCACCTGAACAAATCGGCAAATACCAATCTGAACGCATTTGCGTATCATCATTCATGGTTTTCATTGCTTCATAATTAAAAGTATATTTCGATTTTGAAGATTTTGCGGCCCAAATTAATGTTTCATGAGCATTTGTAAAACGAGTACCTTTAAAGTTTGGCATTGGATTATTCTTAATCCAAAGAACATCGTTCAACACCCAAAAACCTAAATCTTGTAAAATTTTTCCAACACGGAAAATATTATGATATGATCCCATCACCCAAAGTGTAGCATTATCTTTCATTACACGCTTTGCTTCACGCAACCATGCTTCTGTAAAATTATCATACGCCTCCACACTATCAAATTGATCCCATTCATCATCAACGGCATCAACACGAGAATTATCAGGACGAACCAACTCCCCTCCTAACTGCATAGCATAAGGGGGATCTGCAAACACTAAATCCACAGATTGATCATCCATTTTTTTCATGTTTGCAATGCAATCACCTTGCACAATAATATCAACTTTTCTCTCACTCATACCCAATAGTATAGCAAATTTACAAGAATCCGACAATGCAAAAAAAGTAAAAAAAAGACACTTTTTTCACTTGCTTTTCAAAAAATGGCAGAAATATTAGAAATGTTACAAATAATAAAAAAGACAGAAAAATAATTTTTATAATTTGCCTCTTGACCCGGCTAATTAAATTGTATATTGTATGTCGTCAGAGGCCGGTTGGCAGAGTGGCTATGCAGAGGACTGCAAATCCTTGTACATCGGTTCGACTCCGGTACCGGCCTCCATTAAAAAACCACCAAATTATGGTGGATTTTTTTATATCTAAATTGAAAAAATGCATAAAAAAAGCTCTCCACCACGTGAAGAGCCTAATCAAAAATTATTCTATGGATAGATCGCTACCTAAAAGGTAACTGTTTAATTTTAAAAAAAGGGAAAGCTAAATACATAACTTTCCCTAAAACCTATTATTATTACCGGCTTTAGATTGCTTGCTATAATCAAACGTCAAAATTTCCAACCCCATCAAAAGCAAGCCATTATATATAATGTTTTTAATAATATCTTTTTACACGCTAGTTATAACATCTAAAAAAATACCTGTCAACCCTTTTGACAACTATCTGAAAAATAAACAAAAAAGGAGGATTTAAATCCTCCTTTTTACATAAAAATCAAAGCCTTTTAGAATACAAAATTAGATTGTAAGAAGAATTGATTATCAACGGTACGATCATCAACAATCATACGATACCCAGCAGAAAACAATGTATCTGTACCTTTTGTACGGAAATCAGTTCCAACAGTTGCAGTATAATAGAAACTAGAAAATCCAGCTGTTTGCATATTAAATGAATCAGTAGGTAAAATTTCTAAGTTTGAACGAATTGAAACAGGATTTGTAGACATATTTTGCCCATATTCCATCTTTAAATAAGGAATAACTTGATAATCTAAAGTTTTTAAATAAGTCTGTAAACGAAGATTCGCCCCAACAAAAGTCAAATCATACCCTTCCTGAGAAACAGATAAATTAGAATCCCCTGCACCAGTTTCTGTATAACTCACACTTCCAACACTATGATGTTGCACAAAAACACCAGGAATAATATATGGAGTTAAATGAACTTCACCTGCAAATCGAGCAAAAATCGTTTGATCTGAATAAGAAGCTTCCGCAACAGAACCTAATACTGAACGATCCTGATCATATGAATATGAAGACATACCAATCAATCCATATAATGAGAACATATCAACTTTTGTTTGAGCATAAACAGAAGCAGATCCCCCAACAGTATCAACATTGTATGCACTATCCCCTGCAATTGATGATTGGATAAATGAGAAACCTAAACCAACACGAATATCATCTTTCGTATTATAATCAAATCCACCACTTAGAATTGTTGAATCTGATGAGAACCCAGAAAATCCACCTGCACCATCAGTTACCGCAGATCCTAATGAAACTTGCATCCATGGTACAAAATCTTGTTTTACTAATACCTTAGCATCTAAGATCGAATGATTTGTTTCCATATCCAAATGATCCACAACATGAGAAATCGCCAAATTATTCAAACGCATACGATTTTGTTGGATCGCATCAATTTGACGAGGTTTCAAATCAACCAATGTGTTTTCCAAACCATTTGCATTTGCTTCACTCATAATACCAGCAAGATAATTTGATAGATCAGAACCATCATCTGTCCAAACAGAATTAAATACATCTCCAATTTCTTCTGCATTTTGATCTTGTACTTCAAAAGTAAAATCTTGGTGAACAACAAGTTCAATTCCTAATCCAGAACTTGCACTCAATGATACCATAGTATTTTGATCAGCAAACAATGAAGAATCAATATCCATTGTATTATTCGTAAACACAATATTTGAAATCCCAGCAGATGCATCATCCGCAATCAACAATACGCGATCCCCTAAATTCAACACAGATGAAGCTAAATCCAAATGAATAGTTGAATTTGTAATAGAAATAGAAGATGCAGTATTTGTTGAATCATCTAATTGGATAACAGCTGATGTATCAGCATCATCATACAAAATAGTTAGATCAGAACGATTCATTGTAAATGTATCACCAACTGTTAAATGTTTATCTCCCAAAGAAAGAGATGAATCAACAACTGATAATCCTCCAAAAGAAGTAAAGAAACCAGCCCCTGATGAAAGATCGATATCAACATTATTAAAAGAAATATCTCCCATCACATGATGTTCAGCTTCTCCAAAATCAAATGTTGAATTACTACGTAAAATTAAGTTTGAATCAATCAAAACATCCGTAACAGCAGCATCAACAGTATAAGAAGCAGTATTCTCAAAAATCAAATCACCAGAAACAGCAGAAGCTGGAGCAGTTAACGGAACCGTTCCATTTGTTGTCGCAACAGCATATCCATTATCAGTCATATTTGTAAATGTACCACTATCTACAATAAAATCACCAGATGGAATTTCAACAACACCATTATTCACAAATGTACCTTCTACACGATATTCACCACCATCAACATAAACTGTATTCACTGATTGATTATCAAAAGTCACACCTGACGCCACAATAACTTGGCCACCAGTAACTTCCATATGCGCATCATAATCCATATCCGCATTAATATTAAACACACCATCCGTATTTGTAATATCAACTTGAACAGCAGACCCCATTGCAACATCCCAATTAAATTCACCAGCATTTCTAATATCTGATGTTGTTGTAAATGTAGATCCAGCAGCTTGTGTAAATGTACCTGTATTCACAAATGAACCAGTCATATTATTAACAAATGAACCATTATTAATAATTGTACCACTATTTGACAATGTTGAAGTTCCTGCAATCGTCAATGTATGCCCTGCACCAATTGTAATCACGCTATCTTCATTCGCAATCACATTTGAATCGATTGTTAAATTCGCATTAACATTAAATTCACCTTGGCTATAGAATGTTTGCGCAGCCAATACTTCATCCACATTCCAATTAAAAATACCTTTATTAGTAAATGTTGTTACATTAGATAATCCAGTAAAGGTACCATCATGATTAAATGTTGCTTGATACAATACATCATCTTTTTCATCTGCAGTTCCTTTTGTATCAACCCAAGAATTATTCATAAATGTTGAACCCACAGTAAATTCAATATCACCTGTATTATTAAATGTTCCTAGACGCACAACATCATCCGATGTAGTATTAGAAGTCCCATTATCATCAACAGTTACTTCATTTGAAAAATCTTCAACAATCATATTCGCTGAATGATCAAACACACCAGAAGTATTTAATGCAGTCACATTAATTGAATTATCATTATCAACAGCTGCATGGAAAACATAAGTATCTCCAGTAATTGAACCAGTATTAACAACAGCAGCATTAAATTCAGTTGAATCAGATCCTGTGAAATCAGAAGAATTCGTTACAACATCATTAAAGACAACTGAACCAGTACTATCGAAATCACCTGAATTAGTAAATGTACCATCTACTGTCATATCAACCACATTCAAATCAGCTGCATTAACCAAAGTACCTGACACAGCTAATGCAGCAGTCGCATTAACAGTTCCATTATTTGTAAAAACTGAAGTTTCTGAAATATTAAAAATACCAGCATGAGTAAATAAACCACCTGTTGCAACTGTAAAATCAACACCATCTGCAAGATTAATTGTCGCACCTGAATTATTGGTTAAACGAGCCAAATTAGACACAACAAAATCAACATTCATATTCAATGCTTTTTCATCACCAGTTGTCGCATTAACAAATGAACCAGTTAAACCTTCAACAACATCCCAGTTAAACACACCTGTATTTGTAAATGTGCCTGTATTTGTAAATGTGCCTGTATGATTAAATTCACCAACATTAGTAAACAATCCTGTTAAATTAAATGAACCAGCATTATCAAACACATCATTATTAACAAATGCAGCAGTTGTATTATTTACAAATGAACCATTATTCACAATTGAACCACCGTTTGTAAACGTAGTAGTCGCAGCAATCGTTAAACTATCATCAGAATCAATAGTAATAATACTATCCGCAGTTGTCGTCACATTCGAAGCAATAACCAAAGCTGCATTAACATTAAAATCAGCTTGGTTTGAAAAAGCCTGAGAATTTAATGTTCCCGCAACATTCCAATTAAAGATACCTTTATTAGTAAATGTTGTCACATTTGACATATTTGTAAATGTACCATTATGGTTAAACACAGCCTTATGCAATACATCATCAACAGTCAATAAAGTTCCTTGATCATCCAACCATGAATCATTCAAGAAAGTTGAACCGGTAACAAATGTAATATCCCCTGTATGATTAAATGTTCCAATACGAACAATATCATCTGCTGTATTACCTGCTGTTCCATTATCATAAACAGTAATATCATTATTCAATGCTTGAACCGTAATATCCCCAGAATTATCGAATGTATGATAAACAGTTAAAGTATCAACATCAATCACAGCATCATTATCAACCGCACCAAAGAAACGATAATCAGCTCCAGTTACATTACCAGTATTTGTAAATAAAGCTGTCATTTCAACTTCATCCAAAGCATTGAACTCAGATGAATTAGTTACAGTACCATCAAATACAACTGCTTCATTTGCAACAAAATCCCCAGAATTAGTAAATGTACCTTCCGCAATCATTTCATTAACTGTCATTGTTCCTGAATTTGTAACAGCGCCCGCAAAATCAATATCAGAAGTTGAAATAAATGTTCCATTATTAATCACAGAAGAAGTTGCTTCATTATTAAATGTACCTGCATTTGTAAATTCACCATCAACAACAACAGTAAAATCAACTCCATCTGCAAGATCAATAATTGCGCCTGTATTATTTGTTAAATCAGAGAAAGCGCCAACAATAAAATCAACACTAAGATCTAATGTACCAATATATTGGCCAGAAACAGCATTAACCACTGTACCACTTAATGCATTTGTTGTATCCCAATTAAATTCACCATAATTATTAATTATACCTGTATTATTAATTGTTCCTTCATTTGTAAAGACAGCATAATTTTCAAAATTACCAGAAGTATTAATCACACCTGTTGCTGTATTTGTAAATTCACCTAAACCATTTGCTTGGCTTTGTGTAAGATGATTTGGATACGCAGAACTAGTCATTCCATTTTGAAATCCTAAAGTACCTGAAACATTAAATTCACCAGAATTTACAACAGTTCCATTATTTAAGAAACGATATTCTGAAGTAAACACACCAGTATCATAATTAGTTAATGTTCCACCTTCATTATTCAAAATACCAAAATATTTAGAAGAAGGCTCTGTATTCAAAACAAATGAAAAGTTTCCATAATTATTAAAGATCCCTTGATTACTAAAACCATTATTCATACTTGTTGATTCTGGTTGAACAAAATTAAAATCTGCCCCAGCATAATTCACAACAGTACCATGTTCAGCAATTGCAAACCATTCTTCAATATTAGATGTTCCACGATTATGGAATGTACCTTGATTAACAAACACATCATATGTTGATCTAAATTCAGCTCCAACAGAATTCGTAAATTCAATATTAGCATCAGGAGTATCAGCAGCATCCCAAGTACTCATATCTTCCCAACCTCCAAGAGAAAAACGCCACACACGAAGAGTTCCATTATTTGTCATTTTTCCAAGTTGATAGAAATATGTTTCATCTGTATTAAGTGTACCTGTAATATCAATAACCCCATCATTACGGAAATCATTTGAATAATTGGTAATATCACCTGAATTTAATGCATCATTTACAATCAACCCCGTATTTAAAAATTGAGTAATAGTATTTTCAATAACAAAATCAGAACCCGTTTCAATTGTAATTACACCTGCCGCATCATTTACAAAAGTTCCTGTACCTGTAACAGATGATTCACCTGTTAATTTTACATCTACATGATTTGTAAATGTACCAGCGTCACCAATTGAAAGTTCACCTGCATCAAGTTTCAAAGAACCATTATTCAATACATCAACATCATCAGCAATAACCAATAATGATTTATTAACAAACGATGAACCAGCTTCAAATGAAAGATCTACTGAAATATTAAATTCACCTTCATAATCGCCTGATACAGCATTCAACACAGCCCCAGAAATATTATCTGATGAAGTCCAATTAAACTCACCATAATTTTTAATTGATCCACCTAAATTATTCAAAGTACCAGCTTGATTAAACACAGCATAATTTTCTAAATCACCTGAAAGATGAATAACACCTGTTGCTGTATTCGTAAATTCACCAAGACCATTAACAGTCGATGATGTGGCAGAAGCAGATGCCATTCCATTTTGTAATCCAAGATCCCCTGATGAATAAATAACACCAGAATTTACAAATGTACCATGATTAAGAATACGATGATTTGAATCAATTTGTGCGCCCTCATGATTGGTAAACACAGGAACACTTTCTGTATACTGAACAATATTCAATAATCCCAAACCATCATATGATGAAGTTTTATCAACATTAACAACCAGTGTACCATAATTATCAATAACCCCACCTAAATTTTCAAATGTAGCAGAAGCAGAAGTCATTGAAACAGTCGCATCAGCACGATTAATCAATGTTCCTCGAGTATAAACAATCAACGAACCATTATCAGGAGCTGCCACAACACCATAATTATCAAATGTTCCTTGACCAATTAACAAACTAAAATCAGTCACAAAAGTAGCATCCGCTGAATTAACAAATGAAACTGTCGCATCAGCAACAATATTATAATTTGTTGCATAATTAGTTTTACCTAAATGCAAACGCCATGCACTAAAAGTTTCATTATTTGTAATTGTTCCATAATTATAAAAATCAGTATTTTCAGAAGCTCCACCAGCTCCATCAACTGTTGAAATGATATAACCATTATTTACAAAATTATCATTGTAATTATAGATTACACCCCCAGAAACGGTATTCAAAAACGTATTATCATTTGTTACAGAAGCCAAAGATTCATTAAAAGTAATTGTTGATGCTGAATCAATATAATCTTCATCTGGATCTTCATCATCAATATCATAAATTTTCGAATTAATAAAAGTATCCGCATTTGTAAAGGTTCCCGCACCTTTTAAAACTGTATCAAGTGATCCATGCATCAATTCATTATTAGTAAATGTACCACTAATCACAATATCAGAACCTGTATCAAATGTACCTGAATTTGTAAAGGTAACACCATTTGCAATATTAAATGTTGCCCCTTCACCATTTGTAAATGTACTATCAGCCATTAATTGAAGATCAACGTTCACATTAAATTGACCGTTATATTCAGTTAATGTTGTCACACCATTCGCATTTGTCACATCTGATAAATTAGCATATTCACCTGTCATTTCTGAATCAACAGTTGAATCCCAATTAAAAACAGCATAGTTTTCAATCAAACCATAATTTTCAAATGTACCCAATTGATTAATAACACCATAATTTGCTGTATACCCTTCATGATCAAACACACCTGTTGCAGTATTATTAAATACCCCTGCACCACGACCTGATGAATTATATTGATCATCATTATAAACAGCACCATCTGCTAAAATAGTAATCAATCCATTATTCGTAAGTTGAGCAGTGTTATAAATTTGATCATCAGTAGTCATAGTACCACCAACATCATTAATCCATTGACCAGCTGAACCATAACGACGAATATTATAAAAACCACTTGTAAGATCACTGTCAGCTCCCGCTGTAAAAGTAATATCACCACTATTATTGATAATACCACTATTATAAAGCCCCATTAAATCAGAACCTTCAAAATCGATAGTCGCCCCAGCAGAATTAATCAAATCTGCATATGTATAAATATGAATAAAACCATCTGACGTAATTGCCCCTGAATTATTTAAAGATCCTTGGGTAACTTTACCTGAAAAATCTAAAGAGGCATCAACTTGATTATCAAATACAACAGAATTATCTTCCAAAGCATAAACCGTATCTTCTCCAATCCAATTATTAGAACCACCAATAACCATATCACCTGAATTATCAACGGTACCAGTCGTTTTAAAAAATGTATCCGTACTCAAAGATCCCTCTACATCAAGAGTTGCAGTATTTATCAAAGAACGAAAACTCGCATCTCCCAAAGCTGTTAATGACAAAGCTGTTAATGAACCTTTATTAGAAAAAACAGATCCAGCAACAGAAGTCATCGTCGTATCAGCATTCATAGTAAATGACGCAGCAGATTCAACCACAATATCACCCTCAATTGAAATCGCAGATTGATCATTAAAAGTAAAAGAAGCATCAACAAGTGTAACATCTGTTAAAGATGTACTTGAAGTACCTGAAGTAGATAAAAGATCAACTGTACCCAAAACATTCTTAAAAGAAGAATCTTCAATCACTAATGTCCCTGCACTTAAAAAAGTACCAAGATCAATATTCCCCTGGATATAAGTCGTTCCAGTTGTATTATTATAAGTTCCTTGATTTTCAAAACGTCCCCAAAGAGCAACATCCCCCTGATTTGCAAAAGTAACACCACTTGCAATTGTTAACTTAGAACCTTGTTGGACACAAAAATTAACAGTAGCGTCTGAACCACCACAATTTAAATCACTATCAGTAGTCAAACCACTAACATCTAAAATAGTCAAATTAGCATTTACATTAAATGTTCCACCATTATCATTTAATGAAATTCCATCTTCATCCCAGTTATCAACTGCCCCAGCCAAACTGCCAGCTGTTTCCCAATTAACAACTCCTGAATTATCAATCAATCCACCAGTATTAGTAAAAGAAGTACCAGTATAATTTAAAACACCTTCATTATAGAAAAAAGCAGTTCCTTCTCCATTATCTGTATTAGAAAAAACTCCAGAAGCATTAAACGTATCATAATTATAAATTTTTGCAGAATTATTAGCAAAAGAACCCGATGCATTAACAGTATCATAATTACGGAAAATACCATACAAAGAACCATCATTATCATTAATAATTGCACCTGTACCAGAAGTAATCACGCCATAATTTTCAACAACCCCTGTTGAAGTAAAAGCAGCATTAACAGTTAATGTAGCATTATTTTCAAACATATTTCCAGCATGATTTAAAATAACTGCAAGAGTTAAGTTTTCATTTAAATAAAACTCTCCAGAAGGACCATTTGAAAACACACCTGCCCCAGTCATAACAGCAGAAGCATTATCCCAATAAAAAACACCATCATTTTGAAAAGAAGTACCAGTACCCAAAGTAATTCCACCTTCTTGAATAAAATCTCCTGAATTCGTAAACACAGAAGTTCCAGCCAAAGTCAAACCACCTGAATTAATAAATTCTCCTGAAGTAACAGCTGTTGAATTTGATACAAGTTGAACCCCCGCAGTATTAGTAAAAGTCCCTGAATTATTTAAAGTCCCTGTTCCTGTAGTAGAATATCCAAAAACAAAAGACCCATTATTTGTAACATCTGCGGTGTTAATAAAATCGCCTGAATGAACTTGAACCTGCGCACCAGTTTCATTTAAAAATGTATCATTATTTGTAAATTTATTATTTCCATTCGCGTAATAAAAATTAACGATGGATGAATTAACAAAACTAGAATTATTAATAACAGTAGTATCACTATTT
>QKJL01000028.1 GCA_003250835.1 Alphaproteobacteria bacterium | reverse complement strand
ACACCTTTAACCTTCAAAGCAGTCTGAGACAACTTCACAGCCTCAACAGGCACAACAGGATCTGATTCACCATGACATAAAATCATACGTGGCTTTGATTGAATATCCAAATAACTATCAGCAAAAAACCAACCTGAAAAAGCAATCACAGCATCGACAGGTTTTGATAAAGACAAGCCAAGATCAATCGACATCGCTGCCCCTTGTGAAAATCCACCAATAATAAGATCGGATTCAGTCAATCCATAGATACGCAATTGCGTTTCAACAAACTCTTTCAAAATTCCACGAGATTCATTCAATTGCCCAAACAAATCAGGAAAATGCTCCTCCGCATGCCCAATCCAATGATCCGGCGATAACGTAGCCTTAGACATCGTAGAAAACCACTGACGCCCGCCCCATGGGTTATCATCACACTCAAATGGCGCATCCACAGAAATAAACAGCGTATCAGGATAAAGATCCGCAAAATATTCAGACAATCCAATTAAATCATCTTTGTTTGATCCATACCCATGTAACCATAAAAAAATCTTCTTTGGGTGATCCAGCTCCCCAGCATTCACAAATTCCATATCCTATTTCCCTAATAACTGTCTCGCTGCTTCCAGTGACACATCGGTAATTTCATCTGCCGACAACAGTCGAGCAATTTCATACAAACGATCGTCATCTGACAAAGGCGTCACCGTCGTAAACGTTTGATCATTTTCATCATACTTCTTCACTTTAAAATGATGCTGACCAACAGCCCCAACCTGCGGAGAATGCGTAATCACCAACACCTGAACATCAGATGATAACTTACGTAAACGTTCCCCAACCGCTGCCGCAGTCGCCCCAGAAATTCCAGTATCCACTTCATCAAACACCATAACAGGAACCGGAGACAACTTAGATAAGATCACTTTCAATGCCAACATCAAACGCGCCAATTCCCCACCAGATGCGGTCTTATACAACGGCACTAAATCCGACCCAGGATTCATCGACACGGTAAATAAAACCTTATCCATCCCATCCGCATGCCAATGCTCTTGATCTTGTTTTTCAACATCCACAACAAAACGAGCTTTTTCCAATTTCAATGGAGGCAATTCCATCATCACTTGCGATGCCATCTGACTCGCTGCCTCAACACGTTGATCATGTAAAACAGTCGCCGCATTTACATACGCAGCACGTGCCGCTTTTTCAGCAGCTTGATACCCAGCCAAAGCCTCATCCCCATGGGTAATCGCCGACAATTCAGATTGCATCTTTTCGAGCAAAGCAGGTAACTCATCCACATGACATTGATGTTTACGCGCCACACCACGCAAAGCAAATAAACGTTCTTCTGTCACTTCCAAATCTGCTGCAGGATTTTCAAACCCATACACCAATTGCTCAACTTCATACGACACTTCTGAAAGCTCATCGCCAAGCTTAGATAATCGATCAATCAAACCAGATAAACTATCATCCCCTGCACGCACTAAATAATTCTCTGCCTCACGCACACGTGCATTAGGCTCACCATATTTATTCAACGCAGCATACGCATCCTTAATCGTGCCAATATTCTTCTCAGCATTCATTAAAATCTTACGACGTTCTGCTAATTCAAGTTCTTCACCTTCGACAGGTGCTAATTTTTCCAACTCATCCACATTATGAGTTAAGTATTCTTCCTCTTCCTTCGCCTTTGCCAACTTATCTTCAAATTCTTTCAAAGCAGTCTTCGCCTCTACCCAAGCATAATAAGAATCTTTTACAATTTGCTTTTCCTGTTGCAAACAACCAAAACTATCAACTAAATCTTTATGAACAGCAGGATTCATCAATCCATGATTTTCAAATTGACCATGAATTTCAACCAACGTATTACCAATACGTTTCAGCAAACGAACACCAATTGGTTCATCATTTAAATACGCTTTTGAATACCCACCATCATGCACACTACGACGCAAGATCAATGGTTCATCAGATGAAACCTCAATATCATTTTCACGTAAAATAGAATAAACAGGATGATCCGGCGATAAATCAAATTCAGCAGTCACCGAACATTTATCATTATCACCACGAATGAGACCACGTTCTGAACGAGCCCCCAAGGCCAGGCCAAGAGAGTCCAACAGGATCGATTTACCAGCCCCAGTTTCACCTGTCAAAACGGATAAACCTGAATCTAAGCTCCAATCCAATTTATCAATCAAAACAACATTATTAATGGATAAAAAACGTAACATACTACCTATCCCTTTCGTATTCCCTTTATCATCCAATAAGTATAAAGAAAACACAGACAGAATCAAGGCATAAAAAGTGGGGCACAAAAGCCCCAATAATATCAACTCGCCATAGATAATTGGTTTACGCCAACTTGCTTAATAGACGATGGATCAAATAAAATCGCAATAGAATTTTTAGCAAAAGAAATACTCTTCATATCAACATTATACGCTGAACCATTAAAAGATAAATTAATCTGAGCAGCTGTTGAAATAGGATTTTTCTTCTCTTTAAAATCTTCTCTATATTCAAAAATCAAATGAGATAACCCATTTAACGGTTGAATATAAATCTTTTTAAAAGACAATACATATGCTGTATTGCCCTCATTTAATGTAATTTTTAACGTCCCGTACATTTCCTGAGAGGACGGTTTCTGAAAATTAAAAAGTTCTAATCGCATAATATAGATTTAAATGGTTTGAAGGTAATTTTAACTATAAGAAAGTAAAAATAACACTAGAGCATAAATTCCTAAAAATCAAGCATAAAAAACGGGGTCTAAAGACCCCTGAAATTAAACACCAAATTCATTATGCGCAAATGGAATACTATTATCAGCTTCCATAAAGTAAAAAGCATCTCCTGGTAATCGACGACGTTTTCGATATGGCGGAATATCCCCTTCACACTTAATTGAACGCGTATCAACATACATAAAAACAGACTCCGGCGTCAACCATATATAAAAAGGAATCATTGAATAAACCTTCCCATAAACGGATAACGTAATCTTATCAGAATGTAACATCTGTTCCGAATGTTTAAAGCTCATTTTATCAACATTGAATTGAATAATGGATGATCGTTCATTATGAAATTCATGCTTAAACGAATCAAACAGAAATCCATAACGTTCTCCATTTACGTAAAGAGCAGCACCATCACCAATAATTTCTTCAAAAGGTTTTGTAAAATCTAATTGTAATTGTATCATAAGAATTTTTTTAATAGGTTTATATAACAATAATAATAGAAAATTAAATGTAAACTGAATCAGACAAAAGTCAAGACATAAAAAAAGAGGTTGATGAAACCTCAACCCCCTCTTTTAATAACTTCAAGAATGATAGTGTGATTTAAAGCAAACTGAAATGATAATTTTTCGTTTGAAATAAAAACATCAATATCTTCAAATAAAATAAATTCTTTTCGTTCAAAAAATTCTAAACGAACCGTAACATCTTCACAATAATGTTTATCGTGTAAAGAATTTGGTTTTAAATAAAATGACAAAACACCACATAATCCATTAAATCTTTCTTCACATGCTTTTTCAAAGTCAAAAGAAATAGATTCAAAAGAAAAGTAATCCAACCCTTCAGGGAAAGCTACTCTTAAAATGTCATCATCATCAAATTTAAACGGCTCTCGAAATTGTATATTAGTATCAGTCATATAATAATAAGTTTAATAGGTTTATAAATCTTTATTTTTCCTTTAATTTACGACGCAAATTATCAAAATAATCCATACGTTTTTTCAAATCTCTTTCAAACCCACGATCAAATGGACGATAAAATTCCTGAGGATCAATCCCATCCGGCCAATAATTATCACCAGAAAATCCATCTTTAGTTTCTGGATCATAAGTGTAATTTTTACCATACCCTAAATCTTTCATCAAATTCGTAGGGGCATTCAAAATATTCTGTGGCGGAATAAGAGAACCAGTTTGTTGAGCAAACACCTTCACCTCATTCCAAGCATAATACACCCCAACAGATTTCGGCGCCAATGCTAAATACACAACCAAATGAGATAAATGAATTTCACCTTCTGGTTGACCAATACGTTCAAATGCTTGCCAAGCCGTCACAGCCTGTACCATTGCCTGAGGATCAGCCAATCCAATATCCTCACTTGCAAAACGTGTCAAACGACGAAAAATATAACGTGGATCTTGCCCCGAATTAATCATACGCGCCACCCAATAAAGAGCAGCCTGAGGATCAGATCCACGTAATGACTTATGTACCGCTGAAATTAAATTATAATGCTCATCACCTGATTTATCAGACAAATTAGGACGTTGTTGTATTAACTTCATCAAATTATCAACAGAAAGCTTTTTACCCTTCTCAACCACATCAAATAAAAGTGACACAGCATTCAATAAATAACGAGCATCACCATCAGACATTCCAATCAAACGATCACATGCTTCTTGATCCAAAGGAAGCTTTTGCCCAACTTCTTTTTCTGCATATTCAATCAATTGAGCTAATGCTTTTTCATCCAAGCGTTTCAACACACATACACGACAACGTGACAACAAAGCTGAATTTAATTCAAACGAAGGATTTTCCGTTGTCGCCCCAATCAAAATAACGGTCCCATCTTCTACAACAGGTAACAAACTATCCTGTTGAGCTTTATTAAAACGATGGATTTCGTCAATAAATAAAATTGTACGACGCCCCATTTTCTTATTCTGACGCGCAGTATCAAAAACCTTACGCATATCAGCCACCCCAGAAAATACAGCAGATAACTGATAAAATTCAGCATCCATTTCTTTTGCAATCAAAAGCGCAAGTGTAGTCTTACCACAACCGGGAGGCCCCCAAAAAAGTAACGATGAAAATTTGCCCTGGGATAACATACGACCGATCAAGCCATCATCAGCCAATAAATGATCCTGCCCAAAAACATCAGAAAGCTTCCCCGGGCGCAAACGATGTGCCAACGGGATACTCATTTCATCAATTTCTTTTTCAAATAATTCCATATCGCAAATAATACCAACCTAAAACCAAATCCACAAGTTAAAAAGAGAGGCATTCGCCCCTCTTTTTTTATTCTGAAATTTCAATTTCAATCTTTTTAGAAGCATCATCCTCATCTTTTTGAAGATGGATTTTTACATTTTTAGAATCACCCTCTTTCTTAATTTCAACTGAAACATCTTTAAACTCACTACTATGACGTTTCAAAAATTCTGTCATAATATATTCTTGTTGTTGCTCTGGCGGTAATTTAACAGCTTCTTTCATAATTGGATAAAATGTCATCAATACTACAAATTGAAAGAAAGCAAAAAGACTAAGAACAAAAATTGGCCAAGTATGACGGCCACCTTCAATACGAACGTGTTCAGTCTGGGCAACAGTACCCTTTGCTGTACTCTTCGCAGTTTTAACAACTTCTTTAAAACGTAAATAAATCAAATAAGGACAAATGATTGCCGTTCCAATCATTAAAAAGATCCCAAATAACGAACTCGGTAATAAAGACAATAAAACCTTTTCCAAAAGAAAAAGTAAAACGCCATATAAATAAGCCTTACGATAAAACAAATAAAATGGACCAAAGAAAAAAGCCCACCAAGACCATGAAAACGCAAATCCACCATTACGAACTTCATACTTTGCAAACGTATCTTTGTACCATTGGTTTTTCTTCGGATGCCCAATAAACGCATCTACTAATTTCGCCACAGCTGCTGATATTGCCATAAGCACCTCCTTTATATACATATATATAAAAGTATAAAGAGTAAAACACCAAAAAGAAAGAACTTTCTAAAAACTAACTTTGACGCGTAAAGAAACAACAATCACCATAAGAATAAAAACGATACTTTTGCTCAATCGCATGTTCATAGGCATGCATCACCGTATCATACCCAGCCAATGATGAAATCAACATCATAAGCGTAGACTTTGGTAAATGAAAATTAGTCAACATCCCATCAACGATTTTAAACTGATACCCAGGCGTAATAAAAATATCTGTCTCTGCGGCAAAAGGTTGAACCAAACCATCTGAACGCGCCGCACTTTCAAGAACACGAACGGCTGTCGTCCCAACTGGAATGACACGTCCACCTTTTAACTTAGCCATATTAATACGTTCTGCCACTTCTGCATCAATCACACCATATTCGGCATGCATCTTATGCTCTGACAAATCTTCTGTCTTCACAGGCAAGAATGTTCCTGCCCCCACATGAAGAGTCACATATTCAATATGCACGCCCTTTGCTTTAATCTGTTCCAAAATCTCATCTGTAAAATGAAGAGACGCTGTCGGCGCAGCAACAGATCCCTTACAATAACCAAAAACAGTTTGATAACGATCACGATCAAGAGCTTCTTCTTCACGCTTCATATACGGAGGCAATGGAAGCTTTCCTATTAATTCTAATTCCAATAATAAATCAGCACGACTTAAATTAAAATTTAATTCGACCCCTTCATCGGATTTAGACACAACAGTCGCAGATAACAAATCTGAAAATTGAATCACATCATCAATTTTTAAACGTTTTGATCCACGAATAAAAGCTAACCACTTTGACTCACCTAATTCTTTATGAAGGGTCGTCTCAATATTAGCCTCACCTCTCTTACCCCAAATACGTGCAGGAATAACACGGGTATTATTCAATACCAAAACATCCCCAGCATTTAAAAGGTCAGGAAAATCTTTAAAATGTTGATCTGAATAATCTTGATCTCCATTCACAACCAGCATGCGTGCACCATCTCTGGTCTCAGCTGGATAGCAAGCAATCAGCTCTTCAGGTAAATGGAAATCAAAATCAGATAATTTCATCATTTTCGAATCAACCTATCGCAATGAAAGACCTAAATCTTCAGCCGTAATCATAACATTCGCAGCCACCAATTCAATATCAGCATCTGTCAAAGTCTTATCCATTGGTTGCATCACAACAGTAATAGCCAAAGATTTTTTACCATTCAATTTTTCACCTTGATAAACATCAAATAAATAAACATCTGTGATTAATTGAGGGTTTAATTTTTTAACTGCTTTAATCAAATCACCTGATTTAAAATCTTCATCCGCCATAAACGCAAAATCACGACGCACTCCTTGGAATGCTGATGTTTGTAATTCTTGTTTAGCAGTTCCTTTTTTAGCTTTTAAAGGAATACGATCAATAAACAATTCAAAGAAAGCAACACCCGTTTTAATTGATTGATCTTTAATAATCATCGGATGTACTTCACCAAATCGAGCAATTTCAAACTTACCCAAAAGAACACGCGCTGAACGATATGGATGTACACCAGGGATCAATTCATCTGTTACCAATTGAACTTTATCTGACAATCCTAAACGATCAAGCACTGTAAACAATGCTTCTTTTGCATCCATCACATCAACAGCATGCTCACGCTTATCCCAAGATTTTTCCTGAGATTCACCAGACATCACACCTGTCACAACCATTTCCTGATCCCCAGGATTTATTCCATTAAAGATCGGGGCACATTCAAATAATTGTAAATTCAATTGTCCACGTGCTTGATTACTTGAAACAAATGGAAGTAACGAAGATAATCCTGTTTGACGCAATACATCATGATCTGGTGTAATCGGATTTGAAATACGAACACCTGTTTGCCCGATTAATTTTTCTTCTAATTTTCCTGATACAAAAGACCAAGATAAAGCTTCATTCATTCCGATTGACGCCAATAAACGTTTCACTTGGAATAAACGAGTTTGAGCAGGCAATAAAACAGGTTTTACAACTGGATTAATATCCAATGTTTGTGAGACAATTTTATCATATCCCCAGATACGAATAAGCTCTTCTGTAATATCATGTACTTCTTTTAAATCTTGACGATATGACGGAGGCACAACAGTCAATACATCTGTTCCTGTCACGTCACATCCTAATACTGTTAAAATATTAACAGCAATATCAGAAGGAATATCAATTCCAATTAATTGTTTAAATGATTTCAAATCATAAGAAATCGAACGATCATCTGATGGAACAGCTCCAGCTTCAACTAAACCAGACACTTCACCCTTACACACATAATTCATCATATGAGTTGCTTTTGATAATCCATACCCAACTGACGCAGGATCTACGCCACGTTCGAAACGGAACTTCGCATCTGATTGAATATTATGACGACGTGCTGTACGACGAATAGCAACCGGATCCAATGTTTCCGCAATTAAAAATACATTCTTTGTATTTTCATCACACCCAGAAGATTTTGCACCCATAATACCAGATAATAATTGAACACCCTTATCATCAGCCACAACAGTATCCGCCGAAGTTAAAGTATACTCAACTCCATCAAGACCAACAAACTTTTCGCCTTCTTTCGCTTGACGCACAGTTAAATTACCAGATAATTTATCCACATCAAAAGCATGCATCGGACGACATGAATCAAGTGTCATAAAATTCGTCACATCAACTAAGAAATTTTTAGGATTCATACCAACAGCAGATAATAAATCCCCAATCCAACCTGAACGAACTGGATTACGTTTAATCTCTGAATAAATCCCACCAATATAAGAACACACTTCTTTTGCATCATCAGCAACAGCCAAAGAAACAACACTTTCAATAGAAGATTTCACAGGGTCAAATTGTTCATCAATCATTGTCCCCATACCAGACGCAGCCAAATCACGCGCAATACCTTTTACACCTAAATAATCAGGACGATTTGGTGTTACTTCCGCATCAAACACAACTTCATACTTCAACACATCCGCAGCAGAAGTTCCAACAGGTGCATTCGCATCTAATTCAATAATACCATCATGATCTTGTCCGAGTTGAAGCTCACGCATTGAACACATCATTCCACATGATTCAACACCACGTACTTTTGCTTTTTTAATCTTTTCGCCGAACGCAGGGATCATATCACCTGGTCGAGCCAAAATACCTTTCAAACCTTTCTTCGCATTCGGCGCCCCACACACAACCTGCAATGGTTCACCTTCACCAATTGATACGGAAAGAACTTGCAACTTATCAGCATCTGGATGAGGTTTTGCATCCAATACTTCCGCGACAATAAAAGGCTTTAATGTTTCCGAAGGATCAATTAATTCTTCAACTTCCAATCCAATCAATGATAATTTATCCGCCAATTCCGCCGGAGTTTTATCAGTATCTAAATATTGTTTTAACCAATTTAATGTAAACTTCATCTTATTTTCCTTTTCCTAATCCATATAATCCAAATAAAATTTTAATCTTAAACTTCTTTTTTAAAGTGATACGAAAACCACCTAGTTCAAAAATAATTTGATTTTTATGAGAACGAAACCAAACAAATGGAAACGTCCAACTTAACACTATAAAACCTAAATAAAATCGTACATACGCATGTTTAAATTCCATTGGTACAAATCCAGAAACACGTTCTTCATTTTGACCTTCATTAATCTGAGAATTAATAAAAGTAGGATTACCAATACCAATTTCCGTATACACTTCTTTCATTTAACTTAAACCTTCTGTCTTTGATGGCATTTCAACTGGAGCATATCCATAATGACGCAACCAACGCACATCGCCATCACTCATCTTACGTAAATCTTTAATACCATATTTAAGCATAGCCAAACGATCAATCCCCATACCAAAAGCAAAACCTTGATACTTTGATGAATCAACACCACAATTTTCTAATACCTTTGGATTAACCATCCCAGCACCTAAAACTTCCATCCATTTACCATTTCCTAAATCCACATCAATTTCAATTGATGGCTCTGTAAATGGGAAGTGATGTTGACGCATACGGATCGGAGCCTGTTCCACTTCAAAGAATGATTTCAAAAAGCTTTGTAATGTACCAATTAAATGAGCCATTGTCACACTGTCCCCAATCACCAAACCTTCACATTGATGGAAAATAGGAGCATGTGTTGCATCCAAATCCACACGATACACTCGTCCAGGACAGAAAATACGAACCGGCGCACCATCTTTTTCCATCTTACGTACTTGAACTGCTGATGTTTCAGTACGCAAAATTGTTTCAGCCCCTTCAATAAAAAAACTATCACGCATATCACGTGCAGGATGCCATTCAGGAATATTCAACGCTGTAAAATTATGCCAATCATCTTCTACATCTGGACCTTCTGCCATTTCAAAGCCCATATTCGCAAAAATCGCAGATAATTCCATCATTGCACGCGTAATAGGATGCAAAGTCCCTGATTTTTTACCTTGATTAACAGGCAACGTTAAATCAATTTTATCTTTTTCTAATTGAGCATTCATTTCAATCAGTTCGAGTTCAGCCTTTTTTGAATCAATAGCCACCGCAACTTCTTGCTTTTGCTCATTCAATTGCTTCCCAGCCTCTTTACGTGCCTCAGGATCCAATCCACTCAACTCTTTCATAGCCAAAGTCAATTGCCCTTTTTTACCCAATAACGATACACGTAATTCTTCTACATCGGCTACACTTGTCGCCGCCATAATATCATTTTTAATCTGATCTACATTAATACTCATTTTACTTATCCTTCATTATTAATCATAATCACAAAAATTATATATTTTTAAACACCTTAATTCAAGACTCAATGCAAAAAAGGTGGTCCTTGCGGAACCACCTCTTTTTAAAACATATACGTCAGAGCCGTCCGCTTATTTAGCAGAGCTCATAAATCGTTTAGCTTCTTCTGCAACTTTTGCAAATTGATCTGGATTATGAATAGCCAAATCTGAAAGAACTTTACGGTCCATTTCGATACCAGCTTTTACCAATCCACCCATCATTTGAGAATAAGTCAAACCATTCAAACGTGCCCCAGCGTTAATACGTTGGATCCACAACGCACGGAAATTACGTTTTTTCGCGCGACGATCACGGTATGCATATTGTAATGATTTTTCAACTTTTTCAATTGCAATACGGAAACAGTTTTTATTACGACGTTGGAAACCCTTCGCCATATCAGTAATTTTTTTGTGACGAGCGTGGGTCGTCATCCCTCTTTTTACACGTGCCATTATCTAAACTCCTTTAAATTCCATATGGTGCAATTTTCTTGATGCCTTTTACATGGCAATCTTTTAAATATTGTGCTTGACGTCCTGCAAGGTTAGCACGTTTCGATTTTTTGTCTTTAAAGTGGTTTTTATTTCCACGAGCAACTTTTAATTTTCCAGTCGCTGTGAATGACACCTTCCCTTTAAGGGCAGATTTCGTTTTCATTTTAGGCATTTAATACTCCTTTTACAAGAATTTACAATTACACTGAACAGGCATGCCGTATCGCCAATCCAGCCAAAGATCTCCCTATTATATGTATTTACAAACAAAATGCAAGCAAAAAATGACCATACAATAATGCACAGTCATCCCTTGAAAAGATTTATTGAAAACGCGTTTTAAACGCTTCAATATACTTAGATTTAATTCCAACAATTACCCCTCGCTCTTTGTAAACCCAATCTGATGTTGATGGATCTGAATCCAGCTGATTTAATTTATCTGAAACATCTGGATACAACGAAGATAATTCCTGAATTGTCATAAAAAATTCTGACGGTCTAGGCATAATCTGTAATATTTAATAAGAACTTCTTTATCAAAAAGATAGAATACAGAAATTTCACCAAAAAATCAAATATAAAAAAACCCTCCTGTTACAAAACAGAAAGGGTTAATACAAAATATCATATATCAGCTGTTAATGACTGATAAAGTGGAACCATATCTTTATGAAGCAATGGAATACCACAAATAATTTGAATCATGGGTAATCCATCAACTAAACGATTATAAGAATGCGTTTTAAGATAGGTAATAAGATTTTCAGTTTCTTCAACCCCCTCTCCGGTTTGCAAAGAAACATCAAAAGGGGTTAAATAGTGTTTTTCATAAGAATTACTCGTACATGAAAAAGACCAAATTGAATACATTTTTTTCATAATTTACAATAATATAGGTTGGTAAGAGAAGAATACTGTATATTCTATATTTGTCAAGATACTAAAAAAGCCTCACTAAACAGCGAGGACTTTTTTATTTTTTAAGCAGCAACTAAGGAATGTCCAGTTTCTGACTTCTGTGTTTTTTTCTTTTGATTCATCAAAAAAGCATCATACCGTTCTTTATATTTCTTCAAATACGTAAAACGTAAAGCAATTTTATCATCTTCCAATTGAATAACTGAACGATTTCCTCCCAAATTTTGATTGAAAGATGTGCTTGATAATTGCTCCATAAAATTCTGATGATCTTCATCTTTTCCACCAAACTTAAATGCCAGTTCATGTGCAAAGTAATATCCCGTAGGTGTCATAATATAATAGGTTTTAAATTTACATATAATTTTTATCTATATCAAGAAGTCATTATATCAGAAAATCCAAATACACGCAAGAAAAAAAGAGGCTTTGTCTAAATAGACAAAGCCAAATTTAATTTTGTTATTATGCAAATACACGCTCATAAGCTGGTAACGCATTGGGTTCCAATGAATAATCTTCCAAATGAACAGCATCATGTCTAATACCTAAATAAAACGGATAGACACTAAATAATAATAATAAATCCTGATGATCTTCTGGCGACTCCCCTAAAAGCTGACTCAACATTTTATCATCAATTCGCTTATGTGAAAATTTAGAAACATAACGTATCAAAAATTTAGGGTCTAAGCTAAATTCACCGTTATCATCTAAAGGTATCCCCATACCAAATAATGCGGGATATGTGTTAATTAAAATTAAATACTCTAAATGATCAAAAGGGGTCCCCCCAAGTTGATTTGCAAGCTCACAAATAGTAATTCGTTTTTCCATAGGATAAAGATTTATGTAATTAAAATAATAAGGTATCACATAAAAATGTATACCTAAATTAAAAAAAAGCAAGAAAAAAAATAAACACCCCACGGATTAGGCGGGGTGTTTATAAAATAAAATAATAAATAAAAATGATTCGTATGTT
>QKJL01000015.1 GCA_003250835.1 Alphaproteobacteria bacterium | reverse complement strand
CGTATGTATTTCATAATAATTCTCCTTTTATTAACGATAATCTCTAAATCCAGTTGTGTATAAATAATTTCTACGGTTTGAATTACCACCCCATGTCAGACTAAGTTGCCCACTAGTATCAGTAAATAAATAACCATTAGCATAAGCAGAACCCGCACTCACACTTCCACAACGAATTTCTTTGGAAGAATTCATTTCTGTTGCATAAATATAAGGATAAGCACCAGTAGTATCAGAAATCGATGTAAGCATGACATGAGCTTCAAATTGCAATCCAGTTGGCACAGAGATAATGGTTGCTTGATCTGTGGCACTATTATCTTCTTCAGTAATATCTTCAATTCGAGTGAGATAAGAGATATCCGTCGCCCCGCCAGTCATTTCAATAGAACGAAAAGGAATGATATTTGAATCAGTATCAGTAATAACGGATCCCACGCGACGGTAAGAGGTATACCCCGTAGCATCGGCTAAAAGGTTAGAGGCATCAATGGCCGTATCAAACCCTGCATCAACAGTTGTTCCATTACTAATCACAAATAAGTGATAGGTGTCATTTGGGTTAAGAGTAATCCCAGTTGGTAATCCGCCACAATCAGTCCCAGATTCCCAATCAGAATCAAGACGCTTCGTCAAAGAAGAGGGAAGGGCAATATCCATTGTGTCAGTTGTATCACGACACTCCCCAACAGAAATCGTAATATCGTGATCAGCATCAGACGCATTGCTGATTAATAAACCTGAAATAAAGTTACGGGGTAAAGAGAGGTAATTTGAAATCGCTGCTTGGACTCCCGCTGGCGTAACGGCACGAACACTATCAGTCCCAGTAACAGTTTCTTCAGAACTGGCAAGCTCCACAACTCCTTTAACGGTCTCGGTCGCATCTGCCTCAGAACTAAGATTAGAAAGATCATCTTTAGCAATCCCAAGCGCAGAAACGCTGTCTTGTGATACATTGCTAAGGTCAGATGCTGCTAATCCCTTATCTGTCAGTGTGGCTAAATCAATATTACTCAGATCATCTTTGGCAATGCCAATTCCGGCAATAGTCTCTTGTGATACATTACTCAGATCTTCACGTGCCAAAGGAACGCCTCCAACAGTACTGCCATCATGCACACGAATAACTTTTTTATCAGTGTCAACGGTCACTTCTCCATCCAACCCTGTAAAGGTTAAATGTTGTACGGAAGTCCCGCGACGAAATTGAACGGCTTTTGTCGTCATATTATTACTCCTTAAATTAAAAATGAAAAATCCCCTAGGGCAGAATGCCAAAGGGGTATAAAAAAAAGGACATACCTGTCCCATTTAGTAATAATAATTATAGCAAATTTTTATCAAAAAGTCAAGAAAATTGAGGCTGTATATAAAAAATCACCCTCCCAAATTAATGAGAAGGTGATAAAATGTCTTAAGCAGTGGTAAGTTCTGGAAGTTTAATGAAGGTTTGATAGACAAACGGTTTTTCAATAGCCATCACTTGTTCTTTGATGTTGTCTGCATCATGTGGATCAGTCAAATTCAAAGTCACGGAATCAATAATAGGCCCTTCGTCATAACGTTCATTTAAATAATGAATGGTAACGCCGGTTTGTTTTATTTTACCGGCTGACCAATCCAGATAAACTTTTTTATGTACATTGTCTCCGTACATTCCTTCGCCACCATATCCTTTTTCAATCAGACCAGGATGTGTATTCACAAATTTAACGCCTGCATTCTCTAAAACGAATTTAGTAATCAATTTCATATAACCTAAACAAGCCACTAAATGAATGTTTCGTTTTTTGATAATTTCAAGAAGGGTCTGGTCAAAGGACATTTGATTTCCCATTAAGGTAACGCTTAAATGAATCGATTCAACCCCCAGTGCTTTCATACGTGCAGCAACCCCAGCCGATTTATTGTTGTAAATCACAATAAATGAAAAAGGTAATTTATTTTCCTGACATTGCCGAACAAAGTATTCTGCTGTGGTTCCTCCCCCAGAGGCGAGGATAAGAATGTTTTTTTCCATAGAAAGTGTTTAAAAGTTCATAAAATGATAATTGAGATTCAAAGAAGTTGTAGCTCAAAAAATAAAATCTGTCAAATTTAATTAAAAGAGTAAGGGTAATATAAAAAAAGAGAGCATTTGCTCTCTCTTTTTTAGTTAATTTTTTTACGTGCCACAGTCAATTCAGGGAAGAGAGCTGATGCATTTTCTGGTAATATATCCCAAGGAAGAAGAATTGATTTTTCATGACCAGCCGCAAGTTTTTCAACAGCTTGTCCATTACGAGAATCAATCACTTTCGTCAAAGGAATAGTATACGGTTCAAAACGCATTGGCGATAAAAGTTGGATTTCGTCCCCTCGGATGACTTGATTACGAAGTTCCATAATAAGACCATCTTCATGAATTGATGTTACAATCCCAATCGTACGCCAATCACTATCTGATTTGGTTGTTTCATAAGTTTGCGCCCCTCCATCTGGCACACCTTCAAAGAATCCAAGAGTATAATCACGGTGTTGCAGAGTCATAAGCTCTTCCATATAAGGTGTCGCATCAAAATTCTCAGGGTCAGCCATATACGCATCAATCGCAGCACGATACGCACGAGCAGTCACAGCTACATAATATTCAGCTTTGTTACGTCCTTCAATTTTCCAGCATTCAACATTCGCTTCCATTAATTCAGGCAACTTAGGAAGAAGGCACATATCTTTTGAAGACATGATATAAGACCCACGTTCAGTTTCAGCAATCGGTAAGAATTGCCCAGGACGTTGTTCTTCTTCTAAATAGAATACTGCTTCATCTGACGCATCACCAACTGGAACCATCTTTCCATCGATTTTCGCATGAACTTTATAATTCCAACGACAACTCTGAGCACAGTTTCCTTGATTCGCACCACGGCCTGTCATAAAGTTAGAAAGAAGGCAACGACCAGAATAACTGATACACATCGCCCCATGCACAAACATTTCCAATTTAATATCTGGGCATTTTTCACGAATTTCAAGTAATTCAGGGAAAGAAACTTCACGTCCAAGTACACACATCTTTGCGCCTTGTTGTTCCCAGAATTTTACAGTTCCCCATGAGCAAACGTTCGCTTGTGTTGAAACATGCAAAGGCATATCAGGTAATGCATTTTTCATAAACATAAACACGGCTGGATCAGAAATAATCAATCCATCTGGGCCAAGCTTTTGAATATTATCAGCAGCTTCTTGTAGTTTAGGCATATCAGAGTTATGAGAAAATATATTAAACGCAAGATAAATGCGTTTTCCATTTGCATGTACAAAATCAATTCCTGCTTTAAGGTCATCAAAAGTCATCGCAGACTTTTTACGCATAGACATATCAAGCATGCCAGTATACACGGCATCCGCCCCGTACTGAAAGTGTGCCACCAGGCAGAAGTAATTCTGGTTTTTGAATCTTTTTCATGAAGATCATCCTTAATTTATTGTTAGATGCGCTCACTATAAAACAAGAATTTAAAAAAGTAAAGCATTGGATGAGCTTGACTTTTTAAGAATTATGTCCTACACTCCGAATTAATTAAAAAATTGTTGAACTTAACCTTATATACATTATGAATTGGATAATTGAACACTGGCCTATTGTTGGTTTTGGTTTGTTAATTTGTACATTGATATTATATGTAATGATAAAAAAAGCACCGGAACCAGACAGTGATTGTTATTGCTGTGAAAAAGTAAAAGAAGAAAAAGATGCATGTGTAAAGTGTATCAATTTAAAACAGGAAGAACCAGAACAATTGCA
>QKJL01000007.1 GCA_003250835.1 Alphaproteobacteria bacterium | reverse complement strand
AGAACAATTGGCATTGCAACGTCAACAACAACAACTTGAAATGCAAAAATTGGAAAAACAACGCCAGATCCAATCTGAAAAAGCCCAACAAGAAATGCAATTGCAAATGGCATTGAAAGAAAAAGAACTTGAAGCAGAACGTATCAAAGCAGAAGCAGCAGCGGCAGCAGCAGAAGCAGCGGCAGCAGCAGAAGCAGCAAAAGAAGACCCAATGACTGCGGCTGATATGGCGGATGCGTCAATGGAAAAATGTGAAAAAATTTATGCATCAGCAACGGGAAAATGGAACCTCGCATCGGATTACATTCAATGTTCCGCATCTTTAAATGTAATAGCTTCTAATGCAGGTAATGATGATAATAGTATGTCATCAGTATGGGCTGAAATTGATTTTAATGAAGGTGTTGGAACAACTAAAAAATCAGATTCATTAAATGGTGTGGGTACATGTAATTTACCGGAAGGAATTCGTTTAGCAAAAGCACAAGAAAATTTCAAAGATACAATCACAATGATTGATAACTTTCGCACATGCGTAAAAACAATGAATAAAAGCGCATCCAAGGCAGAAGGATATAATCAATCTGCTGGAAAATTATTAAATGCAAAATTACAGGGAATGGGAACTATTCGCTCAAAAGCATCTTCATACGCAGGGCGTTTAAATATCACTCATTACTTAAAATCATATAATGCACCTGTTGATGGTGGATGTGAAAATTTAACATCTGGTTTTTATGGGGATTTTAAAAAAGGTCAAATTTGTACATATGATTTTAAAGAATTAGATATGAAAAATACAATGGAATCAGATATTGCACGAGCAACGGCATTAACAGGAGCCTATATGGAAATGGCTGATAATATCGCACTCAGTATGGTGGATGTATTCACAGAAGGAATGGAAATGTCATCAGGTGCTGGAAATTGTTCATCAATGACAGGATCAATGATGTATAGTTGTTATACACCAATTTTACGTAACCTCGCAAAGAAAGAAGAAGATTATTCTTCATCGGATATGAAGGTGTTGATGGAAGCTGCAAAAAATCTAACAGTTGAAGATATTAAATTATCAAAATGTAATTTAACAGAAAATCAAAAAGAATTATCAACACCAAAAGAGTGTGCACAAGAAATGTATACAGCTATCAAAGGCAAGGGAGGATCTGCTGGCGGTGGAAAAGGTGGCAGTGGAGGAATAGCAATCTACTTGAATGGTAACTCAAACGATAACGAAAAGAAGCCAGACTAGAGTATTCAATACCAAGTTGACTCGTGTTAGGTGACCCGCTATACTAAATTTTATTAAGCTAGGAAAGGAGCCTAACAATGATCAAAAAAATGTTACTTATTACAGCATTTGCATTTGCAACAACTGCATCTCATGCATATGTAATCAAACAAGCAAAAACAGACGGCGAATGCCCAGATAAAACACAAACTGCAATTGTTCAGTGTCAAAATTTTGATGACACAAAATCAACGGAAGTATGTGTAGTAAAACGTAAAGTAAAAGTGCAAAAGAATGGCCAATGTGAAGGCTGGAAAGCATGGACGATCGTTGGAAAAGGTGGTGCTTTCAAAAAATGGGAAGACGCAGCCGAACAATGTTGTCTTGATAAAAATTTAAAATAAAGGATTATAAATGTACGCACAAATTAAAACAGCACTCTTTCAAATTATCCCAGGATTTAATGAAGTAAATTATATCTTCTTTGGTGTGTTGGTATGGATTATCGGAGTATATGCAATCAAAACACGTTGGGGAGCATTCTTCTTAACATTGGTGGCGGCTCTTGTAATGAAAGGATTAGACTTCTCATTATTAAATGAAGTGGGATCAAACACAATCCAAGAATTTGCATACATCATGGGGTTACCTTTAATCTTAACATTGATCCAACGCCGTATCGCGTCAATCAACTAAAGTAAGATTGAACTTAAATCATCAATGACTGTCTTGATTGCATCAAAGGCAGTCTTTTTTTGTACCTTAGAATACATTACACGATGATCTGGTAAAATACGATACACACCCGCACTGCGTAAAATAAAGTCGAGCAATTTTTCAGCAGCAGGCGCTTTATCTTGATAAAAACGAATAGTGAGCGCAGTTGTAGATAAATCGACTTCACTAATACGAAGACGGTAGAGAGATTCTTTAAAACGCGCCATAGTAATCAAGTTGCGTACTTCAACAGGCAAGACCCCAAAACGATCTGAAAGCTCTGCTTCAAAATCATCAAAAGAAGCCGTATCACGTAAATGAGCCAGACGTTGATATAATTCTAAACGAAGGTCAGCAGAATTAATATAAGTGTTTGGAATAATCATTGGTAATGGCGCTGTGATCTTTGGTACAAATTGTTCGTCATCTTCAGCCGTTGTTGCAACTTTACCTGCTTCTGCTAACAGAGTTTGTTTCATTGACTTAATCATTTCTTCCAACATTTTTTGATACAATTCAATCCCAACTTCTTTGATATGACCAGACTGTTCAGCCCCTAGTAAATTACCGGCACCACGAATGTCTAAATCATAAGAAGCCAATTGGAATCCAGCCCCTAATCCTGAAAGAGTATGAATAACTTCTAAACGCTTTTTAGAAGTGTCTGAGAGTTTCATATGAGATGGATAGGTCAGATAGCAATAAGCTTGACGTTGACGGCGTCCAATACGTCCGCGTAATTGATACAAAGCAGCTAGCCCAAATCGATCAGCACGATAAATAATCATCGTATTTACATTGGGAAGATCCAATCCAGATTCGATAATGGTGGTTGACAGTAAAACATCCGTTTCACCGTTAGCAAATTCATCCATCGCTTGTTCCAAAGCACGCATTCCCATTTGCCCATGTCCAATGGTCACTTTTAAATCAGGCAGCACAGAAAGAAGTTCTTTATGCACGCTGTGTAAATCTTTAATACGAGGACACACTACAAAAACTTGTCCATTACGCGCACGTTCACGTAAAATAGCATCTTTAATCGCCAATGGGTTAAAAGGTGTTAAATGAGTAAGAACAGGTAAACGCGCCGCCGGTGCCGTTGTCATCACGGATAATTCACGAACACCTGAAAGTGATAGTTGTAAGGTACGTGGAATAGGTGTGGCAGTCAAAGTAAGTTGATGGGCATTTGGATAAGTTTGTTTAATTTTCTCTTTATGAGCCACACCAAAACTTTGTTCTTCATCAACAATCAAAAGCCCTAAATCTTTAAAGGTAACAGAATTAGCAAATAAACTGTGTGTCCCGATCACTAAATCAATTTTACCAGCTTCTAAATCAGCTTTAACTTGTGTCGCTTGTTTGGCTGAAACTGCACGTGATAATTTTGCAATACGGAATGGAAAATCTTTAAAACGTTGCAAAGCATTTGCATAATGTTGTTCAGTTAAAAGGGTGGTCGGAGCAACCAATGCAACTTGATGTCCATGTGACAATGCAAAGAAAGCCGCACGCCAAGCAACTTCTGTCTTACCATATCCTACATCGGCACAGAGCAAGCGATCCATCGGGCGTCCAATTTGAAAATCAGTCATAATTTCATCAACAGCATTCAGTTGATCATCTGTTTCTACGTATGGAAAAGCATCAACAAATTTATCATAATCAATCTCAGATGAATTTGGAAGAACAGGGGCATCAGCCAACAAACGTTTCGCTGCAGTTTTAATCAGCTTTTCTGCCATCATTTTCAGCTTGCGTTTTACTCGAGCTTTTCGTTCTTGCCAAGCAGTGGACCCGAGTTTATCCAGCATCACACCTTCTTTTTCATGCCCATATTTGGAAAGAACATCCATCTGTTCCACTGGAACGAAAAGAGATCCCCCACCGCCATAAGACAATTTTAAGAAGTCATGAGGCTGATTAGAAATGGTGAGAGTATGTAATCCTTCATAACGCCCAATACCATGTTCAATATGAACGATATAATCGCCAATTTCGAGTGTTGAACAATCCTCAATAAACTGAGCTTTTTTATGTTTCTTGGTAAAGGCATGACGTTTCGATTTTGATGTCGTATCAAATAAATCAGCCTCTGTAATAACGGAAAAAGTATCTGTTGAAAATCCATGTGAAAATGGATGGATAAGGATACAATTATACCCAGCGTTAAAGGCTTCGGAAAGTGTTTCATGAACAGGTAAATGCGTATCTAAAAAATGTGAGACACGATCAATAAATGCTTTGTTGTCACCAACAAAAATAACGCGACGTTTACCTTTCATTAATTGCTTGATTTGAGGCAATAATTCTTGCTTTGCTTTCGCTAGTTTTAAATGTGTAATTGAATTAAAATTAGTTGAATGAATTACCTCATCATGAATAGGATTCATAAATGAAAGGGTTGAAAATTGTTTGAAATATTCAGAAACTTCTTTCGTTGTTAAATACATTTTTTCAGGAGAAAAGGCAGACGTTAAACGTGTAGAATCATTAACGCGATAATCAAAGTAATCTTTTAAATTAGCCTGAAATTGATCGGCTATAAAATTAAATTGATGGGGCTGAATCAGCAATGTATTTTGGGGTAAGTAGTCAAATAAAGTTGATAAAGTATTATAAAAAAAAGGCAGATAATTTTCCACACCTTGCACCATCTGTTTGGCACTGATTGCCTGGTATAATTCATCCTTTAAAAGGTCATATGATTCGGGTAAATGATCACGATAATTTTGACGGAATGTCGCAATGGTATCATCCGTTAAAATCACTTCGTTTACAGGATAAAGTGAAAATGAAGACAGGGTACCATCAGTACGTTGAGTAAGTGGGTGGAATGGTTTAATTGTTTCCAATTCTGTGTCAAAAAAATCTAAACGAACGGGACGTTCAGCGCCACTTGGAAAAAGGTCAATCAATGATCCACGAACAGAAAATTCACCTGTCTCCATCACCTCTGTTACACGATGATATCCATTCGCAGATAAGAATGAAATAAGATCATCATGTTGAATCATTGAGCCAACAGAAAGATGAAATGAACGTGCAGTCAAAACATTCTTTGGTAATACTTTTTGAAATGCAGCCCATACAGGTAAAATCAAAATGAAACGATCATCCCCTGATAATAAATCAGACAAAATAGCCATACGTTTTCCCATGCGGTCAGAGGCAGGGGAAAGACGGTCATAAGGTACAGTGTCCCATTCAGGAAATAAAAGAATATGACGATCAGTAACAAGTTCTGACAGAATGGATTGAATGCTTTGTGCGGCACTTAAATCATCTGCAAAAAATACAATTGGACGTGCATGATTTTCGACAAGTTGACGAATAAAAAACGAATGTGCAGAATGAGGAATATCCTGCACATATAAAGTTTTCTGTAATGGAAAATCTTTTGGAAGTTGCATGTGTTAAATTAACTCATCCTGACGTAATCGACGAATGATTTTATCAACTACTTTCTTTTGATTTTCAGCATGCTTAAATGCCTTACTTGATAATGTTGTGGACATCAACGGATCAATCAATAATCGTTCAACAGTTCCCTGTAAATGAGAAGGATGTTTAATTTGAATAAGAGATCCGCTGTCTTTCATTTCTTTAAACAAATCTTTAAAATTAAATGTGCTTTGCCCAATAATAATTGAACAATGTAACTGAGCAGGTTCAATAGGATTGCTACCACCATAAGGCGCAATAGTACGACCTAAAAATACAACGTTTGCTAAACGGTAAAATAATCCCATTTCACCCATTGTATCAGCTAAATAAATATCAGTATCTTTTTCAATGGTATCTCCCTTAGAACGCACAGCAATATTAAGACCTTTCTTCTCAGCAAGATCAATAATTTCTTCTGCACGTTTTGGATGACGAGGCAAAATAATGGTGAACAATCCTTTAATCTTTTTCTTAAGATCGCGGTGCACATTTAATGCTAAATCTTCTTCACCTTCACGAGTAGATGCAGCCAACCAAAGTGGACGTTTGCCGATTATATTTTTAAGGGATTCGAGTTCCTTTGGATCATGCCCAGGAACTGCATTTGAAAACTTAAGATTTCCATACGAATAAACATCTGGCACACCTAATGCTTTTAATTTTTCAACTTCTTCATCACCTTTTGTAAACGCCCCATCAAAAGATGAGAATAAGAATTTGCTAGTACGTTTTTTACGCATATATTTTTCAAATGAACGATCCGAAATACGTGCATTTAATAGGAAATGTTTAATTCCCATTTTTTTAATTTCATAAAGAGAGACAGGCCAAATTTCTGAATCAATACGGAAACAAATCGCTGGACGCCAATGATGAAGGAAACGACGAACCGCAGATGGAATATCAATGGGTACATATTGATGGATCACATAATCAGGTAAACGCTTTTTCAAAAATGACGCAGAAGAAGTCGTCCCACTTGTCATTAAAAATTTAAGTTTAGGATTCGCTTTATGTAATTTTTCAATCAAACAAATTGCGGATTGAGTTTCTCCAACACTTGCCCCATGAAACCAAAATAATTCACCATAAGGACGCTTAACAGAAGCATGTCCGAAACGTTCTTTTAAACGGGCACGATCTTCTTTACCTTTAAGTAATCGAATAAAGATATAAAGACTAATAAGGGGGCGTAAAAAGAAAAGAATAAAAGTATAAAAACGATAGAATAACATTATGATTTTCCTTTCAATTTTTGTGTAATAACCTCAGCAAGTACAGTTGATGAATTTGCAACCAACTTTGGGGTAAAGAGTTTTGATTTTGATGTCAAAGATTGGATTGCACCAATTTCCTTCAAGCGTTCTGTAAAGCGTTTATGTTTAGGTGCTAAAAGAGAAGGGTGGTCATAAACAAAAACAGGTTTCCCTGTTGTAAGGGCTTCACTAACCATTGAAATGGATTCGCCTGTAACGACAACAACATCGGCACATGCCATAAAACCAAACATAGGATTTGTCCCTTCAGATACACCATATTCATAAAAATAGTGTGGGACAGTTAACATAGATTTAATCTCCGCTGTTTGTTCAACACCTGTACGGCGAGAATCTGTAATTAAAAGACTGCCTTTAAGGCGTTTTGCAAGAGCATTTAAATCATGCCCAAACGCACGGGCCATATCAGTATCAAAAGTAGTAGTTTTTGTTTTACCACCAATTAAAACCGCAATACGTGGAGCAGGATATTTTTTAAATTGAGACATCCAAGTTTTACGTTCATCAGCCAAGCGTTGATCACTAATCTGATTCGGGGCAGTATCAAAGAAAACAATATTATTCCCAGAAGGAATACTTTGATCATGACGCGGAATTGCAACAAAATCAAAAGCTGAACTTGGATAATTAGGATTCATAAAATGCATCGTAACAGCATGTGGATATAAACGCTTTAAATAGGCTGTAATCGGTGCGGTACGACGACCACCGGATAAAATAACATCAGGTGCGTCCTGTTTAAGTAAAGAGCTCCATGAATGTGCGGTAACACCATTTCCAAGAATACGGCGTAAGAAATTAGGTAATTTTACACGCCAATCATAGGTAACAGGTTTGTGAATAATTGTGCCACTCAAACTGTGTGCCACCCCTTCTAATTGTCGTGTCGTACCCAATCGGTCATCCGCCACAATCCAAATAATATTCTTTTTCTGTATCATAGCTAAAAGATACATTTGAAAACAAAAAAAAGCAATGAAAAAATACCGTCAAAAAAGGCTTGCATCGGGCGAAAAAGCTCGCTATGATGGAATCCATATAAGGTTTAGGAAACAAACAAAACGAAGGGGAACGACCTATGAAATTCTCAGTAATGAAAATTGATCTATTGAAAACGCTTTCACACATCGCGCCAATCGCGGAACGTAAAAGCACTATTCCGATTTTGTCAAACGCAAAATTCGAAGCAGGAAATGAATTAACAGTAACTGCAACAAACGTAGATCTTGAATTAATTGAAAAAGTACCTGCGACAATCATGAGTGAAGGAAAAACAACTGTTCCAGCTCATATTTTGTACGATATCGCACGTAAATTACCTGATGGCGAAGAAATTGTATTCGATGTACAAGGTGACCAAATGGTATTAACAGCAGGAAAAGCAAAATTTAAATTACCATGTCTATCAGCAGATGATTTTCCAATGATGGCGGGTGCAAACTTACCATTTAAGTTTACAATTTCACCAGACGATATCATCAGCTTAATTGATAAAACAAAATTCGCAATCTCAAACGAAGAAACACGTTACTACTTGAATGGTATTTACTTACATTCAACTGAAAAAAATGGCCAAGCAGTATTGCGTGGTGTGGCAACTGATGGACACCGTTTGTCATTGTATGATATCCCATGTCCAGAAGGGGCAAAAGGTATCCCAGGAATTATCATTCCAAAACAAGTAGTCGCTGAATTGCGTAAATTGTTGGATGATGGTGGTGATTCTATCACAATGGAAGTATCAGAAACAAAAACACGTTTTTCTTTCCCAACATCAGTAATGACATCAAAATTGATCGACGGAAAATTCCCTGATTACAACATGGTGATCCCAAAAACAAACGACAAAAAAATGGAAGCAGATTGTAAAGTATTCAAAGAATCTGTAGATCGTATTTCTGCTGTGTCTTTGGATAAATTCAAAGCAATTAAAATGGGTGTAAAAGACGGACAAGCAGATTTGTCAGCTTCAACACCAGAAGCAGGAAGTGGTACAGAAGATATAGAAGTTGCATATAATTCAGCAACTCCACTTGAAATCAGCTTCAAAGCACGTTACTTGCTTGAAATCGCATCACAAATTGAAAGTGAAAAAATTGAATTCACATTCTCTGATGGAAATTCTCCATGTGTGATCCGTGAATCAGGAAATGACAGCTTCTTATACGTATTGATGCCATTACGTATGTAAGATAAAGAATAAATAAAAAATCCTCCAACTTGAAAAAGCTGGAGGATTTTTTTATGCAACTAAAGGAAGGTTTGTTTTAATGAAAGAATTAATTTCTTCCGGAGAACGTTGTTCCTTTTTCAATTTATCAATCGCTTCTTCAAAACCTTTTAAAGCATAAGGTTTTGGAGGATCTAAATCTTTTACTTTGGCGGATATAGTGTTCCAAAACTCAAGAAATGTATCCAATTTGTCTGGATGTTCCAAAAAAACCTGTAAAAGAGTTGATTGAAAATACTCGCTTAAAAATGATGTACTTGATCCAGGAATGGAAAAAGTTTTAGCACCATTAAGTAATGTAGAAATATTTTCATCCGCAATAAAATTTTTTTCTGCTGCTAAAATACGATGATTAAAAGCATTAACCCATTTGTCTTTGTGTGTTGCTGTCATTTTATAATTGGTTTTTAATAGTTACTTTGTTTAGCAAGAGAGGGTATGTCAAAAGAAGTAGTATGTCAACCTAAATATTGGATCTTGACAAAATGGAGGTTCACCTATAGTTTTATGCCTAAGAAAATCAAATACTCATTAAAAATAAAATTCTATGACTAAAGAAAACCAAAAATTAGATTACCGCGTAGATGTGGATGGAGCAGATAACTCGATCACAATGGTAAAAGAACAAACACGCCGAACCGCAGTAGATTACTGTGTCATGTTAAATGATATTGGTGGTTTTGGTGCCTTATGGGATATGATTGCTTCCGCAAAAAAATTAGGAATATTATACCCAATATGTGCCATTGGTGCCGATGGTATTGGAACGAAAATCATGATTGGGAAAGCAATTGAAAAATTGGATACACTTGGCCAGGATTTGGTGGCAATGTGTGTAAACGATGTGATTTGCCAAGGCGCGCAACCCATAACATTCTTAGATTACATTGCAACTGGAAAATTCGATGAAAAGCAATTGGAAATATTGCTCGAAGGAATGGTAAGGGCATGCATAGAAGCAGGATGTCAAATTGTGGGTGGTGAAACAGCCGAAATGCAAGATATGTATGCAGAAGGTGATTTTGATGCTGCTGGGTTTGTAAACGGTGTGGTTGAAAAATCAAATATATTGCCTCAGCCAGGTGGAATGGAAATTGGAGATGTGGTGATTGCATTACCATCCAATGGAATTCACTCAAATGGTTTGACAGCAATTCGTGACCTGGTTGAAAAACATTTAAAAATGGATTGGAATGATCCGGCGCCATTTAATAAAATGTTTTCAATTGGTGAAATATTCCTGGAGCCAACTAAACTATATGTAAAACCTGTATTGGAAATATTAAAAGAATTTCCACAATGCATGGGGCTTGCAAATATTACTGGTGGCGGAATGGTAACTAATCCAAAGCGTATGTTCGGTGATCGTAAAGATCTTCAAATCAAATTCAACTATGATGAGATAGAAGAACGTCGTTCAAAAATGTTTACATGGTTGCATGAACAATGTTTAGAATTTGGTATGACCGAAGAAAAGTATCGCAAGTCATTCAATGACGGGATTGGTATGGTGATGCATTGTCCTGCTAACGTAGCAGAAAAAATGATTAAATCACTTGAGAAAAAGCATATTAATGCTTTCATATGCGGTGAAATTATTGCAGCGTAAAAAAAAGGTTCTGGGAAATATTCTCGGAACCTTTTTTGTATTGACAGATTTGATAAATCAATTATGGTTCATAAAAAATAATTATTAAAAAACCTATTATGAAAACAGAATCAGAAGAAGTACCTGAAAACATTAAGATCATATGTATCGGCATGCTAATTGGATTAATAGAGCATGGAAGATTATTAAGAGCCCTAGAGACGCTTTCTCATGAAATTGATATTATTGCGATGCCAATGGGGATTATTGATCAACTCTCAGCCGATTCAATGATTAAACATGTAGAGAATGAAAAATATAACCTACCTGCAAAGCATGTAATAATTGAACATATTCCAGGATCATCAATAGATCAACTGGAGATGTTAATGCAAAAAAGTGGTGTTGAAATTCCACATGCTCTAACGATTGAACGAGTGGATCGAGACGATGCTGACTTAATCAAAGTAATGCAAGAGGAGATGGATACAAAATCATATCAGAAAAAACATTACAAAAAACAAGCACGGTTTGATCAGAGGTTTACCGGAAAACCGAAAACTAAACCATTTAGAAATCGAAGGTAAGAAAAAAGCTAGAGAATATTCTCTAGCTTTTTTTTATTCATCATCAAAATCCATTTCGACATCATAACTTTTGGGAACGGACTTAATCTTTTTACCTGATTTTTTCAACGCTTCCACTTTTTCTTTTGGACGATCAGAATCAATTAAGCGAGATTCTTGTACTTTGTTATAAGTGGATTGATAGTATAAACTTTTAAGTGTCGCATATGGATCAACACTTGCTTGTTCCAATTGTTCAACCAGTTCAACGTTATCAGCATAATAAGTAAATACATCACCCACAGTCATAGCAGCAGATTCAGCAAAGCTCATACCATAAAAAACGGTATAGCTGAGTGGGTCAAGTGCCATATCAAATCCCTTACCAACAAGTTCACGTGTTGAAATCGGACGATAGAGTGGTGGAACTAAGTAAGGTCCAGATCCAATACCCCATACACCGAATGTATGACCAAATCGTTTACGGTTACGTGGGAGTCCCATATCTTCGGCGACATCAAATAATCCAAAGAACCCAAGCGTTGAATTCACTGCAAAACGAGTAGTGGTTGCAAGAGCACCAGAAAAATCAGCTTGGAGCAGATTGTTTAAAAGAGTAACCGGTTCTTCTAAGTTAGAAAAGAATTCCACAAAAGAAGAAGTATAAGAACGTGGCATAACAGTGTTATAAGCTTTTACACCCGGACGTAATCCATTCTTTTCAATACTCATATTAAAATTATACAACTCACGATTCGTTTGTTCGTACGGATCGTAAATATCAGCTGGTCCAGTATCACGACTACACGCAGAAACCAAAACCGGTAAAATCAAAAATAAAATAACTTTCCTCATAATAAAAATGATTATACTGATCCGAAAAATATTTACTAGAAAAATTTTAAAAAAATGTGATATACTACACAACATGAAAAAGATCGAAGTTCACAGTATGCCGTACATGATGCCATCTGCCACAAAAGAGGAAGATGATAAGGCTTCTGTTGCTAAATTATGCCGTTCAGCAATCGAACAACAGGTATCACGTGTATTGGTTGCACCAGATAATCTAGGCTTTGCGTGGAACTGTTTAGAACGTACAAAAACAAAAGTACATGTAGAATATAAAACAGCAGGAAAGTCATCCGTTGAAACAGGAAAAGAATTAATTGAATTGATCAACAGTGGCGCTGAATATGTCGAAGTAGTATTACCAACAAAATGGCTGCAATCAGAAAACTTGCATGACAAATTATCAGAATTTTTAGAATCAATGACACGTACACATAATACGCAAAAAATAATCCTGACTATGTCGGATAAAGTGTTAAGTACACGCGAAGAAATTGTAAAAGTTATTAATTGTATCGAGGAATTAAAATTAGCAGGGCTAAAGGTTCATGCCACAGATTCAAAGATGTTATTGACGCTGGCGTATCGTATTTTCGATATGTATGGAACACGCTCATTTGGGATTATTGGTTTTCAAGTATTAGATTCAGAAACAGTTGAAGATTTATATCGTTTATCATCAAAAATGATGGATGAAGATTATGTAACGCCCCAAAAATTATATATGGATTTACCATTTGATAAATGGACACGAGTCGCATCAAATCCTGAAAGAAATCATTCCTAAAATAAGAAATATTTCCTATAAACATAGAAATATATAGGGTTAATGTCCTATACATTTTTTTTTGTCTTTTTTCTCCGTAATGTTTAATTATTCGCACTTTATAAAAAGAAAGAAGCGATATAATGAACACAAAAAAGGAGTGTTATCATGAAAAAAACAAGTTTAATGGCAGTGATGGCCGCGGTTGGAATGATGGCAATAGGATCAGCAAACGCTATGAACAATACGCAAAACCCTCTCTATATGCCAATGAAAGGACAAAGCTACGTAAAAACAGAATTAATGTCAGCAGATGTTGAAGGTTTAGATTCTGTAATAGCTGTGGACGGTGAATATGGTTTTGGTGTAATGAATAATTGGTATGCATATCTTGGAATTGGATATATGGATCTTGAAATGACTTCAGGAGCAACAGCATCAGATACAACAAAACCAAGAGTTGGAACAGTATATCGTTTCATGGATCAAGGAATGATCTTAGATGGTAAATTAGAATATTCTGTGGGTCAAAGTGACAATGAAGTGACTGATGATCGTGATGAATTAGTATACGGTATCCGCTTAGGTCAACATGTAGATGCAAATACAACATGGGCATTTACAGTGGATGGTATTTATACAGATAAAAGTGGTGCTCAAGATGCTGAGACAGATGTTGAATTTGGGTTGGCTGCACAAACATTCGTGGATAAAATGATTTCGATCAATGGGATGTTAGGCTATACAATGTTTGACTCATCTAATTCAGCTGATTCAGAATGGAGTATTGGTGCGCAAGC
>QKJL01000011.1 GCA_003250835.1 Alphaproteobacteria bacterium | reverse complement strand
AGTTTTGGCTTTACCTGGTTCAATTACACCACATACAGATTTTGAATGTGAATGTTATATCTTGACGAAAGATGAAGGTGGACGTCATACTCCTTTCTTCTCAAACTATCGTCCACAATTCTATTTCCGTACAACAGATATTACAGGAACAATTGAATTGCCAGCTGGTACAGAAATGGTTATGCCAGGGGACAACATCAAAATGACAGTTAAACTGATTAACCCAATTGCGATGAGCGAAGGACTTCGTTTTGCTATCCGTGAAGGTGGCCGTACAGTTGGTGCTGGTGTTGTAGCTAAAATTACTAAATAATTTAGTGATTACCAAGTACTTAAAAGCCCTGCGTTTAGCGGGGCTTTTTTTATGCTGATAAATTGAATCTTTTATGGACTCTAAGCGTTTGTTTTTTGAATCAAATTTTATAATTGGGTGTTGCTTTTTTTTGGCGAATCATTTAAACTTACGTGAATCTTAAGAATCTGCTTGCCTTTTTGCGAAAAGGAAGGTAGTTTGTACGAGCGGTTTGGAATATACCCGATTCGCATTGTACGTATGTATGTGATTTAGGGGTGTAGCTCAGTTGGTAGAGCAGCGGTCTCCAAAACCGCGTGTCGGGAGTTCGAATCTTCTCACCCCTGCCACTTAACATTAAGAAAAACGAACAAAAAATTAAAGGCTGTGAACATTATGGAAAATCAAAAGAAACGATTATCATTGGGTGCTTTTTCAAAGCAAGTCCGTGCAGAAGCGCGTAAGATTACATGGCCGACAAAGCAGGCAACTATTTCTGCTTCGATTATGATTATTGTGATTTCTTTGATTGCAGCGTTCTTTTTCTTTGCTGTGGATCAAGTGATTATGTGGGTATTTAAAACAATTTATAATTTAGTTGGATAATAGAGGGATACTATGACGATGGAACAAAATGCAAAATGGTATGTTGCGAATGTGCAAGGTGGGCAAGAAGGCTCTATTAAAAAAGCGATTGAAGAAAAAGCTGAAGCACGTGGAATGTCAGAATATTTTGAAGAAATCCTTATTCCAACACATGAAGTAACAGAAGTTAAACAAGGTAAACGTGTTCAAACAGAAAAGAAATTCTTTCCTGGATATATGTTGATCAAAATGATCATGACTGATGATAGTTGGCATTTAGTTAAAGATTTGCCAAAAGTTTCAGGTTTTTTAGGCGCTCAAAATAAACCAACGCCAATTTCACCACGTGAAGCGAAGAAATTGATGAGTGCATTACAGGAACAACAAGAACATTCTGTTTCAATGGTAAGTTATGAAATTGGGGATACTGTGAAAGTTATTGATGGTCCTTTTGCTTCATTTACAGGAACTGTTGAACAGGTAGAAGAAGATAAACAACGTATGAAAGTATCTGTTTCAATTTTTGGACGTCCAACACAAGTGGATTTAGAATTCGTTCAAGTTGAAAAAGATTAATATAAAAAGATTTTAAAATTGCGGTAGAAGTTAACATTGCCATCTTCATCCCGCGAACTCTAAAAACTATATAAACAAAGGAGTATAAAATGGCACCTAAAAAAAAGGAAGTTGCAAGACAAATTAAATTGCAAATCGGCGCAGGCGCTGCTAATCCGTCGCCTCCTGTTGGACCTGCTTTGGGTCAAGCTGGGGTTAATATTATGGATTTCTGTAAAGCCTTTAATGATAAAACAAAAGATATGGAAAAAGGAATGCCTGTTCCTGTTGTTATCTCAGTATATGGGGATCGTTCTTTTGATTTTATTACAAAATTACCGCCAGTAAGTTATTATATCAAAAAAGCATTGAAGTTGAAAAAAGGGTCTCAAACACCTGGTCGTGGTGGTTTTGTTTCAAAAATTTCACAAAAACAAATTCGTGAAATCGCAGAATCAAAAATGCCTGATTTAAACGCACACACTGTTGAAGCAGCTATGAATATTGTTGCTGGTCAATGTGTGTCAATGGGAATCCAAGTGATTGAGGAGTAATGAAATGCCGAAAATGACAAAAAGAATGCAAAAAGTTTATGAAGGATTGGATACTGCAAAATTATATTCTGTTGCAGATGCAATTGCTTTGTTAAAAGAAAAAATTTCTACAAAATTTGATGAAACTATCGAAGCTGCTATTGCTTTGGGTGTTGACACTCGTAAATCAGATCAAAACGTTCGTGGTATGGTTGAATTGCCACATGGAACAGGTAAAACTTACCGTGTTGCTGTATTTGCAAAAGATGCAAATGCAGAAGCTGCTAAAAAAGCAGGTGCGGATGTTGTTGGATCAGATGATCTTGTTGCTGCTATCCAAAAAGGTGATTTAAACTTTGATCGTTGTATCGCGACACCTGATATGATGGGTATGGTTGGTCAAGTTGCTAAAGTATTGGGACCAAAAGGCTTAATGCCAAATCCTAAACTTGGTACAGTGACTCCTAATGTTGCTGAAGCTGTTAAAAAAGCAAAAGCAGGTCAAGTTGAATACCGTGCAGAAAAAAATGGTATCGTACATGCTGGACTTGGTAAATCAAGTTTTGATGTGAAAAAACTTCAAGAAAACTTTGATGCTTTGTTGGATGCTTTGAAAAAAGCTAAACCACAAGGAGTTAAAGGAACATACTTGAAACAAGTTACACTTAGTTCAACAATGGGTCCTGGACTTAAATTGGATGTTAAAGAACTAGCCTAGACTTGCGTCTAGATATAAAGAATGACCTGTCCGAGACTACCGGTGCTGTAAAGCTTAAATGGTAACGGCCTGTACAGATAGGAAGAGGAATTTTAGTTTTCTCCTCGGCAGGGCATTAAACCGGTCTTTTGATTTGAAAAAAGAAAAAGGCTTAAGTTAAACCCGAAGTGCAAAATTTAATTTTAAATTAAACGATGTACTTTAAAAAGCGGAGTTATTTCATGAACCGAAATGATAAACAAGCTTGGATCAGTTCATTGAACTCAGACATGAAAGCTACTGAAGCTGTTTTTGTAGCCCATTATAAAGGGTTATCTGTGACAGATATGGATGCTTTACGTGGTAAGTTACGTGAAACTGGTGCGACTTTAAAAGTAACAAAAAATAGGTTGATGCGTTTAGCTCTTGCAGATACTAACTATGAAAAATTATCTGACCTTTTCAACGGTGCAACTGTTGTTGCGTACGCTGGAGATCCGATTGGCATGGCAAAAGCTATGAATACATTTTCAAAAGAAAATGACAAATTGGAAATCCTTGGTGGTGGAATGGGTTCAGAAGTTTTTGATGTTGCTGGTGTTAAAAGTTTGGCATTATTGCCTTCTTTCGACGAAGCTCGTGCAATGATCATTGGAATGTTACAAGCACCTGGATCAAAAATGGCACGTGTTTTGGTGGCACCTGGTCGCGAAGAACAAGCGGCTGCTGCATAGTTTGCTGAAACCGGTTAATGTATTTATGCATTAACAAACAAAACTTTTTAACTGTTTATTATAATTAAACGAAAATTATAATGACGCAAAACAAAAAACAATGGAGAAAACGATGGCTGATTTAAAAAAATTAGTAGAAGATCTTTCTAAATTAACAGTAATGGAAGCTGCTGAGCTTTCAAAAATGCTTGAAGAAGAATGGGGCGTATCTGCTGCTGCACCTGCTGCTGCTGCTGCACCTGTTGCTGCTGGCGCAGAAGATGTTAAAGATTCATTTGATGTAATCTTAGCAAACGCTGGTGCTTCAAAAATCAACGTGATTAAAGAAGTTCGCGGAATCACTGGTCTAGGCTTGAAAGAAGCTAAAGACTTAGTTGACGGTGCACCTCAACCAGTTAAAGAAGGTGTATCAAAAGACGAAGCTGAAGATATCAAGACTAAACTTGAAGCAGCTGGTGCTACTGTAGAACTTAAATAATTAAGTTACACATTTTTGGGGAATGGGGATTAAGCATTTGCTTCCCTATTCCTCTTTTGATCAATCTGTGGTCATGACATAGTTTGATTTAAAATTTGAAACATTTGATTGATAACAGTTATATATGCATTGAGGGGATATATATGTTTGAATTATACACACTAAAGACACACGGATTAAAGTTATTTTTAATGGCCGTGTTTTATGCGTTTTTAAGTGTGTTTGCATATCAGGCTGTTGGTTTGATCTCACCTCAATTGACTTCAAACAAATTGGATGTTTATCAAGATAATTTATCTTTTTATGAGTATTGCTCATATTATGAAGGTGCACATCGTACAGTGTATGAAACACCTGAATGTGAAGTATTTTTAACCGAAAACGTGACGCAGATGCGGGTACTTGAAGCGCGACAGGTTTTCGAAGAACAGGCTTTGACACGTCTTCGTCGACTACAGATCCGTAAATTGATCATGTGGTTATTTGTCTTAGCTGGTTTTGGTGGATTTGTTTATCATCTTCGCTTTATAAAAAAATAGACGTCGACAACACATAATAAAACAGAAAAAATTTTAAAAGGGGTGGCAAATATGGAAACGCATTTAAAACGTATTCGACATAGTTTTGGAAAAATTAAAAATTTCTTTGATATTCCAAATTTGGTTGAAATTCAAAAGGATTCTTTTGAAAAGTTTTTGCAAAAAGATATACCGGCAGAAGATCGTGAAGATATTGGGTTGCAAGGTGTATTCAAATCTGTTTTTCCGATGGAAGATACCGCATCATCGGCTCAATTGGATTTTGTAAAATATGAAATTGATGATTCAGAATATACAGAAATGGAATGTATCAAACGTGATATGACATATGCAGGATGGTTGCGTGTGACGTTCCGTTTAATCGTTTGGGATACAGACGAAAATACAAAAGCGAAATCAATTCGCGATATTAAAGAACAAGAAGTGTTTATGGGTTCAATGCCATTAATGACAGAACGTGGAACATTTATCTTTAACGGTGTGGAACGTGTTGTTATTTCTCAGTTACAACGTTCACCAGGTGTGTTCTTTACACATGATCAAGGAAAAACACATGCTTCTGGAAAATTATTGCATAGTGTACGTGTTATTCCATCACGTGGATCATGGTTAGATTTTGTGTTCGATCACAAAGATATTCTTTATGTTAAAATCGATAACCGTCGTAAATTACCAGTGTCTACTTTCTTGCAAGCATTGCCTGCCCCAGGGGAAGTTGAAGACAATATGGCGTCAACAGAACTTAAAGGTATGTCAAAAGCAGATATCCTTTCAGCATTCTATGATTTAAAAACATTTACAAAAATGAAAACAGGTGATTGGACAACTGCGTTTGATCCTTCAAAAATCAAAAGCACAATTAAATTGGTGCATGCATTGATTGATGCTGATACTAAAAAAGAAGTTATGGCAAAAGGTATGCGCTTGACACCAAAACGCGCTAAAAAACTTTTTGAAGATGGCTTTAAATCTTCAATTGTTGCGGAAGCACAATTGATTGGACAATATGTATCAAGTGATATTATTAATCCAAAAACGAATGAAACAATTTTAGCTATGGGTGATGAAATTACCGAAGAAACATTAGCTGAAGTTGAAGCTGCTGGTGTAAAAGAAATTACTACACTTTATATCGATCATGTTAATGTTGGGGCTCATATGCGTAATACAGTAATGTCTGATCGTACAAATAGCCGTCAAGAAGCATTGGCTGATATTTATCAAGTAATGCGTCCAGGGGAACCTGCTACATTAGAAGCTTCTGCTCAGTTGTTTAATAACTTATTCTTTGATGAAGCTCGTTTTGATTTATCACCAGTTGGTCGTTTCAAAATGAACCGTCGTTTGGATATTTCAAATGAAGAAGTTGGTGAAGATCAAGGTATCTTACGTGTAGCTGATATTATGGCGACATTGAAAGAATTACTTTCAATTAAAGATGGTCGTGGTGATGTTGATGATATTGATCACTTGGGTAACCGTCGTGTTCGTTCAGTGGGTGAATTACTTGAACAATCATACCGTATCGCATTCGTTCGTATGGAACGTACAGTAAGAGAACGTATTAGTTCGACTTCTATTGATACTGTGATGCCACAAGATATCATTAATGCACGTCCGTTGCTTTCAATGGTTAAAGAATTCTTTGGTTCATCACAAATGTCACAGTTTATGGATCAAGATAATCCATTGGCTGAAATCACACATAAACGTCGTGTATCTGCGTTGGGTCCTAATGGATTGACACGTGATCGTGCGGGTATGGAAGTTCGTGACGTTCATACAACTCACTATGGTCGTTTATGTCCGATTGAAACTCCTGAAGGGGCAAACATTGGTTTGATTTCTTCATTGTCTTCTTATGCGAAGATTAATAAATATGGATTTATCGAAACACCATACCGTAAAGTTGAAAATGGAAAAGTAACTGATACTATCGTTTATCTTTCAGCTTTGGATGAAGGTAAATATATTATCGCTCAGGCGAATATCCCAATGAATAAAGACGGATCATTCGTAGAAGAAGATATTACTTGTCGTCAAAATGGTGACTTTATGACTGCAAAAGCTGATGAAATTGATTTGATGGACGTTTCTCCACAACAAATCGTTTCTGTGTCTACATCGCTTATCCCATTCCTTGAAAACGATGACGCCAACCGTGCGTTGATGGGATCAAACATGTCACGTCAGGCTGTGCCATTGGTACGTGCAGAAGCTCCGTTTGTTGGAACTGGTATGGAACGTAAAATTGCGACTGACTCTCAGGCTGTTATCGTTGCTAAAAACGACGGTGAAGTTCAACAAGTAGATGCTGATAAAATCGTAGTTCAAATCGTTGATACAAAAACAAAGACAGTGAAGGGTGTTGATATTTATACACTTTCTAAGTTTATGCGTTCAAACCAAAGCACATGTATTAACCAAAAACCATTAGTGAATGTTGGCGATAAAGTTCATAAAGGCGATGTGATTGCTGATGGACATTCAACAGATCTTGGTGAATTGGCGTTGGGACGTAATATCTTAGTAGCCTTTATGCCATGGCGTGGTTATAACTATGAAGATTCTATCTTGATTTCAGAACGTATTGTTCGCGATGATGTGTTGACTTCAATCCATATTTCAGATTTTGAAGTACAAGCTCGTGATACTAAATTAGGACAAGAAGAATTTACTCGTGATATTCCAAATGTTGGTGAAGAAGCTTTAAGCAACTTAGATGAATCAGGTATTATTCATATTGGATCAAAAATTAAAGCAGGGGATATCCTTGTTGGTCGTGTGACTCCGAAAGGGGAAACTCAACAAACATCAGAAGAAAAATTGTTGCGTGCGATCTTTGGTGAAAAAGCAACAGATGTGAAAGATACATCATTGCGTGTGCCACCAGGGGTGACTGGAACAGTTGTGGATGTTCGTATGTTCTCACGTAAAGGTGTGAAACAAGACGAACGTACATTGATGGTTGAACAACAAGCGATTGAACAATTGAAAGAAGATAAAGCTGCTGAAAAATCTATTTTCGAACGTAGTTACCGTGATCAAATCAAATCATTGGTTGTTGGTCAACAATTAGGTGCTGCTGTTAAGGGATTTGGAAAGAAAGGCGATGACCTTACTGAAAAAGCTTTGGATGAACTTTCAACTCATATCTTTAAATCAGTGACTGTTGCTGATGAAAAACTTCAAACAGAAGTTGAACGTATCCGTCAAGAATATGATGCGAAGATTCAACAATTAGAAGATAAGTTTGAATTGCAAGTTGAAAAATTACGTCGTGGAGATGATCTTCCATCAGGCGTGTTGAAATCTGTGAAAGTTTACATTGCGATTAAACGTAAATTACAACCAGGTGATAAGCTTGCTGGACGTCATGGAAATAAAGGGGTTGTTTCAAAAGTTCTTCCAATCGAAGATATGCCTTATATGGCTGATGGTCGTCAAGTTGATATCGTGTTGACACCACTTGGTGTGCCTTCACGTATGAACATCGGACAGATTTTAGAAACTCATCTTGGTTGGGCTGCAAAAGGTCTTGGTATTAAGATCGGTGATATGCTTGAACAAGTAGAAGCAGGTAAAAAGAAAACTGATGATCTTAAAGCAACTTTGAAAGATATTTATTCAGAAGATGAATATAAAGATATCGAAAAAATGTCAGCATCTGAAGTAAAAGAACTTTCTATGAACTTGTCTCATGGAGTTCCAATGGCGACACCTGTATTTGATGGTGCAAACCAAACAGACATCGAAGATATGCTTGAATTGGCTGGATTAGATAAATCAGGTCAGGTTCAATTATTCGATGGTCAAACTGGGGAACCATTTGGACGTAAGACAACAGTTGGATATATGTATATCTTGAAACTTCACCACTTGGTGGATGAAAAGATCCATGCTCGTTCAGTTGGACCGTACTCTCTTGTGACGCAACAACCACTTGGTGGTAAAGCGAATTTCGGGGGACAACGTTTCGGAGAAATGGAAGTATGGGCGTTGGAAGCACATGGTGCGGCACATATCCTACAAGAAATGTTAACCGTTAAATCTGATGACGTTTCAGGACGTACAAAGGTTTATGAAGCGATTGTTCGTGATCAACAAGACTTTGAATATGGTACACCAGAATCATTCAACGTGTTGGTAAAAGAATTACAATCGTTGGGTATGAATATTGATTTGAAAAAAAGCTAAGATAGGGAGCAGTTAAAAAATGAAAGAATTACAAAAAGTTTTTGGAAACATCCAAACAGAAGAATCTTTTAACAAAATTCGAATTTCGATTGCCTCTCCGGATCAAATTCGTTCATGGTCATATGGTGAAGTAAAAAAACCTGAAACGATTAATTATCGTACTTTTAAGCCTGAAAAAGAAGGTTTGTTCTGTGCGAAGATTTTCGGACCAGTTAAAGATTACGAATGTTTATGTGGAAAATATAAACGTATTAAATACCGTGGTGTTATCTGTGAAAAATGTGGCGTTGAAGTGACATTATCTAAGGTACGTCGTGATCGTATGGGACATATTGAATTAGCATGTCCAGTAGGTCATATTTGGTTCTTTAAATCATTACCATCAAAAATTGGAACATTGATTGATCTTCCAATGAAAAAAATGGAACAAGTGATTTATTTCGATAGTTATATTGTGATTGAACCAGGTCTTACACCATTGAAACAATACGATATGATCTCTGAAGAACAATATGAAAGCTATATCGATGAATATGGGGAAGATGCATTCCGCGTTGGAATCGGTGCGGAAGCTCTTCGTGAAATTTTGGCGTCTATGGATCTTGAAGAAGAACGTAAAATGTTACGTTTGGAAATGAAAGAAACTAAATCAGAAGCAAAGAAAAAGAAAATTGTAAAACGTTTGAAATTAATTGAAGCATTTATCGATTCTAAATCACGTCCAGAATGGATGGTGATGGACGTGTTGCCGGTTATTCCACCTGAATTACGTCCATTGGTTCCATTGGATGGTGGTCGTTTTGCGACATCTGATTTGAATGACTTGTATCGCCGTGTGATTAATCGTAACAATCGTTTGAAACGTTTGATGGATCTTAAAGCTCCTGAAATTATCGTTCGTAATGAAAAACGTATGTTACAAGAATCTGTGGATGCTTTGTTTGATAATTCAATGCGTGCACGTCCAGTGATGACAAATAATAAACGTCCATATAAATCTTTAGCAGATACTCTTAAAGGTAAACAAGGTCGTTTCCGTCAAAACTTGTTGGGTAAACGTGTAGATTATTCAGGTCGTTCAGCGATTGTGGCTGGTCCAGAATTGAAATTACACCAATGTGGTTTGCCTAAACGTATGGCGTTAGAATTGTTTAAACCATTTATTTATTCTAAATTGGAAAAATATGGTCATGCAAATACAATCAAAACTGCGAAGAAAATGGTTGAACGCGAATTACCTGAAGTATGGGATATCTTAGAAGAAGTTATCAAAGAACACCCAGTACTTCTTAACCGTGCGCCGACTTTGCATAAATTGTCTATCCAAGCATTTGAACCACAATTGATTGAAGGTAAAGCTATTCAGTTACATCCGCTTGTATGTTCTGCGTTTAACGCCGACTTCGACGGTGACCAAATGGCTGTTCACGTTCCTTTATCATTGGAAGCACAATTAGAAGCGCGTGTATTGATGTTGGCATCAAACAACATTATTCACCCAGCGTCTGGTAAACCGATTATTACTCCTTCACAGGATATGATTTTGGGTATTTACTACATCACTTCAGAACGTGATGGTCTTGCAGGTGAAGGTATGGCTTTCTCATCATTAGATGAAGTTCGTTTTGCTTTGGAAAATGGTAAAGTACATTATAACTCAAAAATTAAAGCTCGTTTCACAACTGTGGATAAAGAAGGTAATTCTGTTTCACAAACTTATGAAACAACACCAGGTCGTATTGTTCTTGGTGAAATCTTGCCGCGTCACCCAGGTATTTCATTTGATATGATTAATCAACCAATGGGTAAGAAACAATTAGAAAAATTGATCTTTACAATTTTTGAACGTTGTGGTGAAAAAGAAACAGTTATTTTCTGTGATAAATTGAAAAACCTTGGATTTGAACAAGCGACGTTATCAGGTGTATCATTTGGTAAAGATGATTTGAAAGTACCTGTTGAAAAGAAAGCTATCTTAGAAGAAGCTTCTGCTCAGGTTCGTGAATTTGAACAACAATATCAAGAAGGTTTGATTACTCGTAACGAAAAATACAATAAAGTAACAGATACTTGGGGTGCATGTGCAGACAAAGTGACTGATGCGATGTTGGAAGGTTTGTCTAAACCAGATGAAAATGGATTTAATTCTATTTACATGATGGCTAATTCTGGAGCGCGTGGATCGAAAGGTCAGATGAAACAGTTGGCTGCGATGCGTGGATTGATGGCAAAACCAGACGGTACAATTATTGAAACACCAATTATCTCTAACTTTAAAGAAGGTATGACAGTGTCTGAATACTTTACATCTACTCACGGGGGACGTAAAGGTTTGGCCGATACTGCGTTGAAAACAGCTTCTGCTGGTTATTTGACACGTAAATTGGTGGACGTTGCTCAAGATGCGATTGTTACTATTGATGATTGCGGTACTGAAAATGGTATTACTTTAACAGCTGTTATTGATGGAAGTACAGTGATCCAAACATTGGGTGCTCGTATTTTAGGACGTACTGCTGCTGAAGATATTTTACATCCAGATACAGAAATCACAATTGTGAAAAAAGGTGATATGATTGATGAAGAAGCCGTTTCTCATATTGAAAATGCAGGTATTGAAAAAGTATTTGTACGCTCAACATTGACTTGTGAATCTTTGAACGGTGTATGTCAAAAATGTTATGGACGTGATTTGGTTCGTAAACATTTTGCAAATATCGGTGAAGCAGTTGGTGTGTTGGCTGCTCAATCTATTGGGGAACCTGGTACTCAGTTGACTATGCGTACATTCCACGTTGGGGGTACTGCGCAAACAACTGGTGAACAATCATCATGTGAATCTAGTGTTTCAGGAACAGTTGCTTATGAAGCAATTCGTGCGATTGAAAATGCAGCTGGTGAATCTATTTCGATTTCACGTAATGGATCATTGATTTTAACTGATGAACGTAAAGGTGTCACACGCTTTAAAGTTCCTTATGGATCAAAAATCTTAGTTAAAGATGGTGAAGCTGTAAAAGCTGGGGTTAAATTGGCTGAATGGGATCCATATACATGGCCGATCATTACTGAAAAAGCTGGTAAGATTCAATATGCTGATTTGATTGAAAATGTTTCATATCAAGATGTAGTTGATGAATCAACAGGTATTTCATCTAAGTTGGTATCTGACTGGCGTATTGGAGCAAAAGGACGTGACCTTAAACCTCATATTCTTTTGACTGATGCAAAAGGTGAAATTGTAAAATTATCAAGTGGATCAGATGCAAATTATCTTTTATCTGTGGGTGCTGTTTTGGCTGTTGAAAATGGTCAGGATGTACAAGCAGGGGATATTTTGGCTCGTTTACCACGTGAAAGTGCTAAAACAAAGGATATTACAGGGGGACTTCCTCGAGTTTCTGAATTGTTTGATGCGCGTCGTCCAAAAGATCATGCTATCCTTGTGGAACAAGATGGTCGTGTGGAATTTGGTCCTGATTACCGTACAAAACATTGTATCCGTGTTGTGCCAGAAGATGGTGGAGAACCAATTGAATATTATATTCCAAAAGGTAAACACTTTTCTGTACAAACAGGCGACTTCGTACATAAAGGCGATTATTTAGTAGAAGGTGATCCGGCACCTGCTGATATCCTACGTGTGTTAGGTGTGGAAGCATTGGCTGATTACTTGATTCAAGAAATCCAAGGCGTTTATCGTCTTCAAGGTGTGGATATTAATGATAAGCATTTTGAAGTAATTATTCGTCAAATGTTGAAGAAGAAAGAAATTATTGATGCTGGTGATACTACATTCCTTGTTGGTGAACAAGTTGATGTATTTGAATTGGCGCAAGAAAATGAAAAAGTGATTAAGATGAATGGGAAACCTGCTGAAGTAGAACCAATCTTACTTGGTATTACTAAAGCTTCATTGCAAACACGTTCATTTATTTCTGCGGCATCGTTCCAACAAACAACACAAGTGTTGACGGAAGCTGCTGTGGCGGGTAAAGAAGATGAGCTATGTGGTTTGAAAGAAAACGTGATCGTAGGTCGTTTGATTCCAGCTGGAACAGGGGCATACATTAAACGTCTTCAAAATATTGCAAAAGCTCGTGATGACGCTGCACTTGAACAAGAAGCTATGGAAGAAGAAACACCAATTCTTCCAGGTATCTAAAAACCATAAAAAGGCGCAAAAAACTGCGCCTTTTTATTTTATTGAAAACAAAACTTTTTTACGGTAGAATTTTTTCAAATTAACTAAGGAATATTTATGATTAAAAAAGAAACTATTGAATTTGTTCGCTCTCTTACGACGGCGATTTTTTTAGCCTTACTTGTGCGTTCATTTTTGGCGGAACCTTTTCACATTCCGTCAGGCTCAATGATTCCAACATTAGAAGTTGGGGATCATTTATTTGTTTCTAAGTATTCTTATGGGTATTCAAAGTATTCATTTCCGTTATCTCCGAATTTATTTAATGGACGTTTCTTTGCATCTGAACCACGTCGTGGGGATGTAATTGTTTTCCGTAAGCCTGGTAAAGATTCAAAGATGGATTTTATTAAACGTCTCATTGGGTTGCCAGGGGATAAAATTCAAATGAAACAAGGACGTCTTTGGTTAAATGGTAAAAAGATTCCAAAAGAATATACTGGTGAATATATATTGGCACATGTTGAACGTTCTTGGGAAGGTGAAACACTTTCTACGCCGACAAATCAATTGGTGCGTGTGAGTGAAGATTCTGTTTTTCTTAATGGTGAGCAATTGGATAAAAATTATACGTTGGATTATCGTACGTCCGCTCAATGTCAAACAGCTCCATCTTCATGTCAGGTTGTGGTATTAAATAAGTATCGTGAAACATTGCCGAATGGAAAATCATATGAGGTGGTTGAAGTAATTGATCATGGTCCACTTGATAATACAGAAGTCTTTACTGTTCCAGAAGGGCATTATTTTATGATGGGTGATAATCGTGATATGTCAGAAGATAGTCGTGTACAAAACGTTGTTGGTTTTGTGCCACGTGAAAATTTGATTGGACGTGCGGAATTTATTTTTTATTCTCATAATCATTATCGTCCTTTTATTCAGTTTTGGGTGTGGCCAGAATTGATGCGATTTGAACGTTTCTTTAAAGGTATTTAAAAAAAGCCCCCAAAGGGGCTTTTTTTAATAAGTGAAAAATTCTAATTTTGTGAATATTTTTTCAATATCTTCTGGATAAAGATCCGTTGGAATAAGAACTCCTGGTAAAGTAATACCTCTTCGACATGTGTGGCTTTTATTTAATGCCATCGAAAGGATAAATCCAATACCGTTTGTAAAATCAGGCATATCATCATACGCGAGATCTCTGATGTCTTTTTCACCTTTAAACCATTTTTTAACTTCG
>QKJL01000029.1 GCA_003250835.1 Alphaproteobacteria bacterium | reverse complement strand
AAAAAGTATTTACCAGACATTGCACGTATTATGGAGGATTGTCCACCAGGAACTGCACACATTACACTTAAAATTCCAACAGATCAAGGTGTAGCAAATATGGTATTGCCAAAACGTTATCGCCTAACACCAGAGGTTTATGAAGGTCTAAAAGAATTACTGGGCGAAGTAATATTAGATTAAAAGGAAAATAAAAAAAGACGGTGAGGGTACCGTCTTTTTTGTTGATAAGGATAGGATCACCTTACAATTTTTTACTTCTTAGGAAGTGAAAATTCATCATTCCATCCAGCAATAATTTCATCACGACCTTCAAGGTAACAATTATAACGTTCGTGTGAAATAAGTGCACCAAGTCCAGTTCCAACAACGGCACCAGAAACGCCACCAATAATTGCCCCTTTCTTAAAGTCACCTTTCATAGCTTTAGCAGAAAGCTCAGAATTATAATTCATAACAATATCCACACGACGATTATGTTGTTCACGAGCATTGTCATCTTGAGGATAATCAGCACTTTCACCAGCTCCTGTAACTTTAATTTGCTCATCTTTAATCTCAGGTGCGATTTTTTGAAGTTCATTTTTTACAGCTTTTGCGCGTGCTTCAGAAAGAGTTGTATTGTATCCTGCAGCTCCTGATTTATCAGCATATCCAATAAGGATAATCTTCATGTCTGGATTTGAAACAAGAAGAGATGCAAGAGCGTTTAATTTATCCCCTTGTTCAGAGATAATTTGTGAATCATCCCAATCAAAATAAAGTGGGTCATGTTTAGAAAATACATAAAAAGTATTTTCTAGTTGTTCTAAAGGAGTACGAGCTGTTGCAAAAATAAGTCGATTTAAACATTCTTGAGGATCTTTAACTCCATTAGCAGAAAGAATGTCGATAGTTAATTTTTTTTGTTCCATTGCACTTTTTGAAATTTGTTTCAAAGTATCTTTATTGTTTACGCCACAATATTTTTGAATTTCTTTTTCCAGACTAGATTTTTTAAAGAGTTCTTGTGAAATAAATCCACCAGCCACAGCCCCACCAGCCGCTGATAGCACACCAGTTAATGCAATATTTTGATTACGTTTTTTGGCTGCTTCTGGAAATAATTCTTTACCACATGTATGTGTATCACTTTCAAGTACAACAGCAGATCCAATCACTTCTTGTTTATTTTTACCTTTGCGTAATTCAACATTAAAGGCACAGCGTTTAGCATCTACGTCATATCCACCACCCATTTTTTCACAACGTTTGTAAAGAGCAAGAGCTTCTTCTACGCTCATTGTTTTTGAAGTAAGTGGAATTGATTTACATTGAGCATCAATCATATTTGCTTCTACATGCATAAGAATTTCAACAGTACTTGAAGCTGAACATGTTTTCGGATTGTCATCACAATGTGCAAGGATTAAATTTTTGTATTTGTCCTGACAGTTTAAGATATAAGCAACATTATTTGCAGTTGTTTCACTGTTTACAATGCTAATATCTTGAATTTCTTCAGCAGTAATTGGTTCAACAACAGGTGTTTCAACTGTTTCAGGAGTAGCTTCATCATCTCCAGCACGAGCAGTATCTGTAATCGATATTTTAGTATCAGGGGTGGCTACACGTGCACGCGTATACGCCTGAGCATCTACAGATAGCAAAGCAATAAGGCTACAAAGAGCCAAAGTTGAGCGAATATACATAAAAATCCTCCTTCTCTTAACGGCAATTATACCATAAATTGAAGGAGGAAACAAGAGTCCGTTTAAGTGATAATTTAATCGCGAATATCGAAATAAAGTAACGCTGGAACAGCAATATAAACGGATGAATATGTTCCAATAAAAATACCTAACAAGATTGCAATTGAAAAGTTTTGCAATACAACACCACCAAACAATGTAATCGCGAGTACTGCAATCAAAGTTGTGAATGATGTAAGGATCGTACGTGAGAATGTTTCATTAATACTTTGATCCAACAATTCAGGAATTTCTTTTTTACGGAATTTATTAAGATTTTCACGTACACGGTCATATGAAACCACGGTGTCATTAATTGAATACCCAGCAATAGTCAACATCGCAGCCAATGTTGTAAGTGAGAATTCAAGTTGTGTAACAGAGTAAAAACCAACAGTAACAATCATATCATGCGCCAAGGCAACTAATGCACCAACAGCAAATGACATTTCAAAACGTAACCAGATATAAAGAGCAATAGCAAGCAACGCAAATACAACAGCATAAATACCGCTTTGTACCAATTCGCCACCAACTTTTGGTCCAACAACTTCAACATTACGGTATTCAACCTGAGTACCTAAACGATCTTTCAATTCTTTCAAACGAGCCATTTGAGCAGCTTCATCTTGCCCATCTGCCGCTAAACGAATTGAAATAACATCACCTTGATCACTCATACTTTGAAGTTCTGGTTTAAGGTCTTTTAATTGTGAACGAAGAGAATTGATATCAGTCGTACCGTTTGTTTTAATTTCAACATCAATACCACCAGAAAAATCAATTCCAAAGTGAATGCCTTTTGTAGCAACAAAGAAAATCGATGCTACTACTAAAAAAGCAGAAAAAATAAAAGCAATTGTTTTATATTTTAAAAATTTAAAACGTGCAACAATCGGAATAAGATTAATAAGGTTCATAATAGTTATCCTTTTTGTTTAATTAATGGTAATTTTTTGTGATTTTTTGCCCACATATCAATAAAGAAACGTGACACAACAATACTTGAGAACAATGATGTTAATACACCGATTGCCAATGTCACAGCAAATCCACGGATTGGTCCAGTTCCAAATTGGAACAAGATAAGTGACGCAACAAGTGTTGTGATGTTCGCATCTAAGATGGTCACAAGAGCACGATCATAAGCTGCATTAATTGTTTTTAAAATAGGCAACCCATTTGATCCTTCTTCACGCATACGTTCAAAGATCAACACATTTGCGTCCACAGCCATACCAATTGTCAGAACGATACCAGCAATACCAGGAAGTGTAAGTGTTGCACCAAATAAACCAAGTACACCAAGGATTAACATCATGTTTAATACAAGAACAAGGTCTACAAAAAATCCAAATATTCCGTAAATAATAACCATTACAAGCATTACAAGTACAAGTCCAAGTACACAGGCAATCGTACCATCACGAATAGAGTCAGCCCCAAGTCCAGGTCCAACAGTACGTTCTTCTACAACAGTTAATGGAGCTGGTAACGCACCAGAACGAAGCAACATTGCAAGGTCTTGAGCTTCTTTAACATTAAATCCACCAGAGATTTGTCCATGTCCACCCATAATAGCTTCTTGCACAACTGGCGCACTCAAAATTTTACCATCTAATACAATCGCAAAACGTTTACCAATATTACTTGCTGTAAGGTTTCCAAATAAACGAGCACCAACGCCATTAAATGTAGTTGTCACAACTGGACGATTATTCATGTCATAAGATACACGAGAATCTGTAAGATACTCACCACTTACAGCCACTGCTTCATAAATAGTCAATGTGTAAGATGGGTTATCATTATAAGGAAGTGTAATTACGCCAGCCGCATTCGGTGCTGCATCTTCTGCCACACGGTGGAATGTCATCTTAGCAGTTGTACCAATCAAATCTTTGATACGCGCAGGATCAGAAATACCAGGTAATTGGATTACGATACGACGTTCACCTTGACGTTGGATTGATGGTTCACGAGTTCCCAAAGCATCCACACGACGACGTACAATTTCAATTGAACGATCAATCGCATCATTTTTGATTTTACGCATACCAGCTTCAGAATAGTAAACAGTTAGTTTTGAACCATCTGTATCAACTTCCAAATCTGGATCCATGGCACGAATACGTTTACGAGCAGTTGATAATTGATCATCTTCACGCACAGAAAAAGTAATAGTATGGTTTGAAATACGAAGTGATTGAAAACGAATACGTTCATCAGTATCTTTTACCATCGCATCACGCACCGCTGTTTTAAGCTGAGCCATACGATCAGAGATAACAACATCCATATCCACATCCATCAACAAGTATGCTCCACCTTTAAGATCAAGTCCAAGTGGAATTGGTTTCATCCAGCCTGGAAGATTATCTTGAGTTTCTTGTGATAAGAAATTTGGAATTGTAAGTAAGAATGCTAATGCACTTACCCCAACAATAAATAAAGTTCTTATTGAAAAATTACGCATTATTTAGTTCCTTTCTTTGGTTGAAAATTACTTAAAGGTCCTGCAACGGCTTGCTTCAAAAGACGAACAGTGTTTCCTTTTGAAACTTCAATCACAACATCAAAGTCAGTGATCTTAGTAATTGTACCAATCATGCCTGATGTGGTAACAATATCCATACCGATTTTAAGTGATGCAACTGTCTCAAGATGAGCGGCTGCACGTTTTTTTTGAGGACGAATAAACATAAAATAAAAGACGCCGAAAATAAGAATGAAATAAACAATTCCACCCAATAATCCACCACCAGCGGCAGCAGTATTTAAGGCATCGGTTGCATAAGCAGTCTGTATCATAGAAATAAACCTTTCCTTTAATATTTTTCCCAACATCAACTATAAAGAAGTCCTTTAAGAAAAGAAAGGTTTTTTTGAAAAAAATAACAGATTTTTATTAACGTGTACGTTCATGAAAATAAGAATAAGTTTCTTCGACAAGCGTATTGCTAAATTCACCAAAAGTAACAGGTTTATAGGTGAAATAATGAAAGAGTTTATTACCAGTTTTTGAATGAGTAAAGACTTCGGCTTTTGGGAAAGATGAAATTAAGCCAATAAAAATAGGATGTGTTTGAAAATAAGATGATTCTAAAAAGTAACGGACATTATCATAATAAGAGTTTGAAACAGGAATATCATTAAAATTATCAGGATGATTAGAATAATCTTTACCTGGATTTAAAACAGAATCAATCAGTAACATATCGTAAGTATTTTTCTCTAAAAAGGCAATTGTTTCATCTAAGGTGGTGGCGATATCGATATGTGGCTCAAGGTGCTGAAATGATTTAGCCAAGTATCTTTGATAAAGAAATATCTCAGCATCATTATTCGTCGAAATAAGAATATTCATCTGTGCCACATTTAACTCCTTTAATTGAAAAAGATGAATAAATACAATCTATAATAAAGAAATTAGCAAAAATAAGTTAAAAACGAAAAGGGTTAGGAACATAAGCAGAAGCGTAAAAAAAACTCCCCCAATAAAGGAGGAGTTGAATAAATTGAATCAAAGATCAATTAACCAAGAGTTTTTGCAATTTCGTCTGCAAAATTTTCTTCTACTTTTTCAATTCCTTCACCTAAAACAAAGTGAGTGAATGCAGTTAATTTAACATCACCAGCTTCTGCCAATACGTCTTTGATTTTTTTCTTTGGATCAATAACGAAGTTTTGTTCCAAAAGAACGATTTCTTCATAGAATTTACGGATACGACCGTCAATCATTTTTTCAATGATTTCTTCAGTTTTTCCTGATTCCAAAGCTTGTTCTTTAAACACTGCTTTTTCACGTTCAACACTTTCAGGGTTAACGTCAGCAATTGATAAAGCTTCTGGTTTAGCAGCAGCAATATGCATAGCAATTTGTTTTCCAACTGATTCCATAGCTTCTTTATCAGCAGATCCAGTTAATCCAACTAATACAGCAATTGAACCCATATTAGGAGCAATCGCACTGTGGATATAACCAGTAACAGAATCTGCAGTAATAGCAGCAGCACGACGGATAGTCATGTTTTCACCGATTGTTGCAATTTTTGAAGTCAAAGCATCTGCTTTTTCTTCTTGTACTTTTGCAACGTCACCGTCATTTGCTAACGCACAATCAGCAACTTCTTTTACGAAGTCTTGGAATTCTTGGTTTTTAGCAACGAAGTCTGTTTCTGAATTAACTTCAACAGCAGCTCCTTTGCCTTCTGATAAAGCGATTGAAACAAGTCCCATAGCAGCAACACGACCAGATTTTTTAGCAGCTTTTGATAGTCCTTTTGTACGTAACCAATCAATAGCAGCTTCCATATCGCCGTTTGTTTCCGCTAACGCTTTTTTACAATCCATCATCCCAGCAGATGTTTTTTCGCGTAATTCTTTAATTAATGCAGGTGTAATCGCCATACTATTTCTCCTTATAATTATTTAGCAGCTTCTTCTACTTTTACTTCTTCTTTTTTTGCAGCTGGTTCAGCTTCAAATTTTTGTTCCACAGATGAAACGTGTTTTGCAAGTCCGCTTAAGATAGCTTTTGAAGCTAAGTCACAATAAAGTGAGATAGAGCGTACAGCATCATCGTTTCCTGGGATTGGATAATCAACAATGTTAGGATCAACATTAGTATCACAAACAGCAATTACAGGAATGTGCAAGCAATGTGCTTCTGCGATAGCCAATTTTTCTTTATTAACGTCAATAACAACGATTGCATCAGGTGCGCCACCCATTTCTAGGATTCCACCAAGTGAAGCGTTTAATTTTTCTTGTTGACGTGTTAAGTTTAAGATTTCTTTTTTAGTCAATTTAACGTTATCTTGATTTTCAATTGTACGTTCGATTTGTTTTAAACGACGGATTGATTCTGAAATAGTATTCCAGTTAGTCATCATTCCACCCAACCAACGGTGGTTAACATAGTATTGACCAGTACGTTCAGCAGCTTCTTTTACAATATCAGCAGCTTGACGTTTTGTTCCAACGAATAAGATTTTTCCGTTTTTAGATGCAACATCTTCTAACAATTTCAATGCATTGTTTAACATTGGTACTGTTTGACGTAAGTCTAAGATGTGAACTTTGTTTTTTTGACCAAAGATGTATTTAGCCATCTTAGGATTCCAACGACGTGTTTGGTGACCGAAATGAACACCTGCCTCTACGAGGTCTTTAATATCAAATTTTGGTAAAGCCATTTTAAAAACTCCTTAATGTTTACCGGTTAATCCTCTGCTCAGCAAGTAGTAAAACACGTGGTTTTACACCGGACAGGATAAGGTTATCCATACGCTGAACATGTGTATTTTCGTCTTATTATTAAAACGAATAGCCCATTTATACGCAAAAGATTCCCAAAAAGCAAGAAAATAATACGAAAACCCTACCTTTTCTTGACAACGAAAATGACTGTGTTAAATTGCACTCACAAAAATTAATCTTATACCTAAAATTACACAGAATGGATTCAAATGAAATTAAAAAAATTTCAGATTTAAATGATTTGAAAAAAGTCGTAAATGACAGACCTATTTTTTTAAATAAAAATTGGGATGGGAATAAACAGGGATTAGCATTAAATATGGCAATAACATTAAAATTGCCAATTGCAATGTTAAGCAAAGATATTACAAAAACATGGAAGAATAATATTGAAGCGCTTGGATTAAAATGGGAATGTATAGAAAAAATAAACAATTCTGTTTTTAGTCCTGATAATATAACCCAAGATGAATTTGATTATTGGGAAAAATTAGCGTCATAGATAATTTAAACAAGGTTGGGATATCAGAAAGATGGGTCGTACAAAGATGTGCGGCCTTTTTTTTACACACGTAAAAGGGTGATTGTCTTGACAAAATAAAAAAATATGATAAATTGCAATTTCAAAAATTATACAGTTACATCAAAAATTACATCTATGAAGAAAAAGACTTTTAACGGAATTAATGATTTTAATGAATTAGCAGAGTTAATCGGAGATCGCCCAATTTTTTTAGGAAAAGAGTGGACGGATTGTCAAAAAGGATTGGCACTTGCGATCGCAATTGAGATGAATGATCGTCAAATAGTCATGTTAAATGGCGAAATTGATGAAGTATGGCGTAAAAATATCAACAACGCTGGATGTCATTGGCGAGGCATCGAAAAAGTTGATGATTCTGTTTTTAATCCAGAAAAAGTCACAAAGGCGGATTGGACGCGTTGGGAAATGGCTGCTCCTAAATCATATGCTTTAAAAAAACAGCTTTCATAATTAAGGAAGAAAAGGGTCGTGCAAATGAGTACGGCCTTTTTCGATTCTTTTCAACTGGCTCTTGAATCTTGTCCTATTGCAATCTATCTAAAGGGATAGTAAGCTAAGACAATAACCAAAAATCAAGAGGAAAAAATGAAAACATATACAACTATTTCAAAAGATCAGGCAAATAATCCAGATTTGCGTGCATATTTAATCCGTGTATTTAATTACATGGGATTGGGAATGTTGGTAACGGCCGCGGTCTCATTCTTAATTTTAAATACACCATCATTGATGAATTTATTTATCGCAACAAAATTAACAGCAAAAGGATTAGCCGTAGGACCAACAGGTCTAGGATATTTAGCAATGTTTGCGCCACTTGGTATCGTGTTATGGTTATCAATGAAGATTTACTCAATGTCTGCTGAAAAGGCTCGTAACCTGTTCTTTATTTATGCGGGAACAGTTGGAATTTCTCTATCACTAATATTGCTAGGTCGTGAAAGTATTGATGTTGTGCGTGCATTCTTAATCACAGCAGCAACATTTGGATCAATGAGTTTATATGGTTACACAACAAAAAAAGATTTATCATCAATGGGATCATTCATGATGATGGGATTATGGGGAATTATCATTGCATCTGTAATTAATATCTTTATGGGAAGTGCACAAGTATTTTTCATTACAAATATCTTGGCTGTTGTAATCTTCACAGGCTTAACAGCATGGGATATCCAACGTATTAAACAAATATATTATATGGTTGGTACAGATAAAACAAACCGTGAACGTACAGCAATTATCGGTGCGTTATCATTGTACTTAAACTTTTTAAATATTTTTATCGCGTTGTTAAACTTAACATCAAACCGCGACTAAAAGAAGAAAAGAAATAAAATAGCCTCGCAAGTTGCGGGGCTTTTTTTAGATCTTGAAAATAAATTTAAATCAGCTATAATAGGAAAATATTCGGAAAATAAACAACGAACATAAAGGATAAAAAAATGGCTTATAAAATTGATAAAGATACATGTATCGGATGTGGATTGTGTGAATCTGTATGTCCACAAGAAGCAATCACAGCAGATGCTGATGGAAAACGTGAAATCGACCCTGCAAAGTGTGTGGATTGTGGAATGTGTGCAGAACAATGCCCAGTGGATGCAATCTCTCCTGCTGAATAATCATTTTTTACTTGATATTTAAAAAAGACTGGGGTAATATCTGCCCCAGTTTAAAATTTTAAGGCAGAAAAGCAAGTAAAAGCCTAAGAAAACAAAGGACAATACAATGGGTAAAAATTCGAAATTAATATTCGTGCGTTTGATGAATAAAGAAACAGGCACATATTATACAACACAAAAGAACCCTAAAAGTGAAAATACACAAGGTAAAATGACATTCCGTAAATATGACAAAAAATTACGTAAACACGTAACATTTACTGAAACAAAAATGCCTTCATAGTATTTATGAATACAGGATAGGATAAAAAAATGAGCCCTTTTAAGGGCTCGTTTTTAATATTAAAAGTGTATTAAACACAAATGCTTTAATGGGATCATTATAACAAATAACGTCTTGAACTGAAACAACGTCATCTGGTTGTTCTAATGAAAGCATACGAACAGAATGGTTAAAATGAACGCTATTAAAAGGTGGAAGGGTAAGATTTTCTTGAATTTTTTCAATCTTAATAAAATCTAACAAATGTTTTTCAATGTTTACACGAATAATTGAAAAATCAACGGTGTGTAAAAAATTAAAAAAAGTTGCTTCAAAAGTATGAATAGGTAACTCAAAAAAATCGAGCAGTTTATGTATTTCTTCCTTTTTCATAAGATAATGTATTTAATGAATAAAATATTAAAAATATAGTAGGGTGATTTAAAAAATCAGTCAAGATAAAAAAAAAGAGCCGTTAGGCTCTTTTTTTAATAGATGATTGTAATGTCGTCAATCGACACCTGTTCCTTTTTAAATGTATAAAAATTTTTTTTCATCTCAAATTCTGAAAATTGTATATCTATATTAACAAGAGAAACCAGTCTTTTGCCTTTAAAATCAATAACAGTATGTTTATCAGAATCTTGTGAGACTGTCGCATGAGGAGTTCGAAAAAAATAAATATTATGAGTTAAGTGTGTCGATTCACAAAATACTCCAGAAATATTTTCTTCACTAATAAAATTTTCTAACACGCCTTGGATATAAAAACGATCCAAAGGTATTTCTTGGGATGCAATAAAATCCGAGAGTTTTTTAACTGTGTCCATATTTGTAAATATTTAGAATTAACAATAGAAAGATTGATAAAATAAAATATAGCAAAGGATTTTTATTCGTCAAGGTTAAAAAAAAGGAGCAAAAGCTCCTTAAAAAATGAAATTTTATCCAATAATGATAATGGTGTCATCCTGATATAAAACGTTTTTTTGCGTTGAATAGGAAAGAGCATCAAGTGTATAACTATTTTTCTCAGTACACTCCCCTGTAAGTGAATCAATTGGTAAAATGCGACTTCCTTTTTCTAAGATAATATTAGAAGTTTTTTGATCTATCACAATATCCATTGGTGTGGAATCTGTTCTAATAATATCAAGTATCACATCTTCTAAGTGATGAATGCGAAAAACATTAAATTGTTCAAAGTGATTTTCCTTAATAAAAAATAAGATTGCTTCTTCAAACATACCAAGGGGGTTAAGACCTTTGTCTTGAACAATATTTTTAATAGCTTGTTCCATAATAATAAAAGTGTTTAATAAATATTAAGTGACGGTTAAAAAGATATCATAAAAGTAATAAGAGTCAATGAATAGATAAAAAAAAGCACCCCGCAGGGTGCTTTTGAGCATTATTTATAACAGTTCAATCTCGTAATTATTTTTTGTTAGCAACTTTACGAGCAGAAGAACGAGCTTTTGATGCTAATTTCTTAGCAGCCGCAGCTTTTTGCTTCATTTCAGCAGCTTTTTCTTTGATTGAAATGATATTGCTGTTAGCAGCTTTTTTTACAGCTTTTTTAGCAGTAGGTTTAGCAGCTTTTTTTACAGATTTTTTAGCAACTGGTTTAGCAGCTTTTACCACTTTAAGAACTGGTTTTTTAGCGGCAGGTTTAGCAGCTTTTTTTACAGCTTTTTTAGGAGCTTTTTTAACTTCTTTTTTAGCAGCAGGTTTAGCAGCTTTTACTTCAGCTTTTTTAACTTCTTTTTTAGCAACTGGTTTAACAGCTTTTACTTCAGCTTTAGGAGCTGCAACAGGTGCAGCTTCAGCTTTAGGAGCTTCTACTTTTTTAGCAACTGGTTTAATAGCTTTTTTCACAGCTTTTTTAACTGATTTTTTAGCAACTGGTTTAGCGGCTTTTACTTCAGCTTTAGGAGCTGCAACAGGTGCAACTTCAGCTTTAGGAGCTTCTACTTTTTTAGCAGCAGGTTTAACAGCTTTTTTAACTGATTTTTTCACAGCTTTTTTAACTGATTTTTTAGCAACTTTTACAGTAGCAACTTGAGCAGCTACTTCTTTTGAACCTGTATCAATAGCTTCTGCAGCATTTGCTTGAGTGTTCAAGAAAAATTCAATATGGCGTTTAGCTTCAGACCAAATCGCTTTGTCTTGCCCAACAGGCATTCCACGTTGTAACCAGATGAAATATGCAACTTGTTGAACGAATTTGTCATTCACAGTTTTGTGATTTATTGTCATTTTTGTTCTCTCCTTCTTCCCAATTTTGAACTAAAATAATGCTCACTTGATTAGTGATATCGCTCATTATAGCAATGAATCAAGCGTAAATCAATAGGTTTAGAAGAAAAAATATAAAAAAATGTAAAAAAAATTTGCAGAAGAAAAAAGTCTCCTGCAAATTTATATAAAATATGATGGTAAATTTAGTCGATTGCGTCGAAGTAAATTTTAACCATTTCTTCTTGTTGAGCGCGTTCTTCCGGATCAACTTTTTTCAAACGGAGAACTGTACGCATAGTTTTAACATCAAATCCTGAAGCTTTTGCTTCGTCAAAAACTTCTTTGATATCTTGGCGTAAATTACCCATTTCTTCTTCTAAACGTTCAACACGATCAATAAATGATTTCAATTGATCTTTTGCAATACCGCCTACTTCTGACATATGATTTTCTCCTTTATTTTTGAAAATTAAAAATGTATAATCGCTTGCGTTCCGATTCTTTATAAGAGGAATTTAACTGAAAAAAAATACAAACGCAAGGAAAAAAAATGCCAAAAGATACGTTTACTAAGATTGTTTCAACACTTGGTCTTCGCACAGATAGTCAAGAAATGATTGAAAAATTAGCAAATGCGGGAACAGATGTATTCCGTTGTAATTTCTCACACGGAAATCACGAAGAACAAGGTCAAAAAATTGATAACATTCGTGCAGTAGCAGAAAAATTAGGTCGCCCATTAGCAGTATTAGCTGATATGCAAGGACCAAAACACCGTATTGGAAAATTCGAAAATGAAAAAATCGAATTAAAAGCTGGGCAAAAATTCCGCGTATACGTTGAAGATAAAATGGGTAATGAAGAAGGTGTTCAATTACCTCACCCTGAAGTATTCGCATCATTAAAAGCTGGTGAACGTGTATTGTTGAACGACGGTAAAGTTGGATTAACAGTAACAGAAGTAACACCAACATATGCTGACACAATTGTTGATTATGGAAATATGTTATCAGATAAAAAAGGATTTAACCTTCCTGATACAATTATTAAAGCATCTTCAATCACAGAAAAAGATCGTAAAGACCTTGCTTTCGTAATGGAAAAAGGTGTGGACTTTATCGCGTTATCATTCTTCCAAAGCGTAGAAGATGTTCGTGAAGCAAAAGCAATCATCGGTGATGCAGCAAAAATCATCGTTAAATTAGAAAAACCATCAGCATTTGAAGATTTAGAAGCAATCGCAGAAGAAGCAGATGTAATCATGGTTGCACGTGGTGACTTAGCAATTGAATCTCCATTGGCACAAGTTCCAATGATGCAACGTGAAATCGTAGCAACTTGCCGTCGCTTGGGTAAACCAGTGATCGTTGCAACTGAAATGATGGAAACAATGACATATAACCCACGTCCAACACGTGCGGAAGCATCTGACGTTGCGACTGCTGTATATATGGGCGCTGACGCTGTGATGACATCAGGTGAAACAGCTGCTATGGATTGTGCATACCCAGTTGAAACAATTGAAACAATGACATCAATCATCAAAGAAGTAGAAGCGGCAGATAATTTCCGTGACTATTTACCAGCACGTCAAATGACAGACGCTGAATTTGAAATTGATGAATCAATTGCATTATCTGCAAGTGATGTGGCTGAATTGATTGATGCAAAAGCAATCATTTCTTACTCAGTTTCTGGTCGTACAGCACAAAAAATCAGTGCATACCGTCCATCAACTCCAATCATCTGTATTACAGAAGATCAAACAATTGCAAACCAAATGGTATTGTCATGGGGAGTAAAACCTCACGTATTACCACGTAAAGATAAAGTAACTTTCGAACGTCTAGAAGAATCAGTAGCTAAATACTGTGCAAAATTCATGGATTGTTCAGAAGGTGATAAAATTGTTGTAACAGCTGGCAAAGCTGCTTCTGCATCAGAAGATGTGTTAGAAAAGAAATCTTTAACACAATCAACAAACTTTATGACAATTGTAAAAGTATAATCACTTTTATAAATGGATTAAAAAGAAAGCCGGGGATTAAACCTCGGCTTTTTTGTCATCATAGAATGTTCGGGATTCTTTTTGATTATGTCTGAAATCTTCAACGGTTGGAATGTTTTCTTTTCCGTCCCATAAATCTTCTAAATAAGTACGGTCACCATTTTCATGAATACATTCAACATGTGGCATCGAAAGAAGTAAACGAGTAATCGCTTCTTTCGCATAATCTTGTTGAAAATCTTTGGATGTATTTTTCTTATATCCATAAACTTTGCGATACACAATGCGTTTAATCCCAGCTTGAAGAGTATGTTTTAAGCAATTTTCACATGGTGCAAACAAGGTGTACATTGTGCAA
>QKJL01000024.1 GCA_003250835.1 Alphaproteobacteria bacterium | reverse complement strand
AGGTCGTTCATCAAGTTCAGGTTCACGCTCATCCAGTCGTTCATCATCACGTTCAGGTCGTACATCTTCTGGGCGCAGCGGACGTTCAGGTCAGGATACTGAATACTCAAGCCGTTCATCAAATGGAGAAGGTCGTTCATCAAGTTCAGGTTCACGATCATCAGGTAGTCGTGCATCTTCTGGGCGCAGTGGACGCTCAGGTCAGTCAATGGATGCAGAGTATTCAAGCCGTACAACATCAGGAGAAGGACGCTCAACACGTTCATCCGCTCGTGCATCTTCTGGACGCAGCGGGCGTTCAGGTCAATCAATGGATGCTGGATACTCATCAAGCCGTACAACATCAGGAGAAGGACGTTCAACGCGTTCATCCGCTCGTGCATCTTCTGGACGAAGTGGACGTTCAGGTCAATCAATGGATACTGGATACTCATCAAGCCGTGCAACATCAGGAGAAGGACGTTCAACACGTTCATCAGCTCGTGCATCTTCTGGACGAAGTGGACGTTCAGGTCAATCAATGGATGCTGGATACTCATCAAGCCGTACAACATCAGGAGAAGGACGTTCAACACGTTCATCTGCTCGTGCATCTTCTGGACGAAGTGGACGTTCAGGTCAATCAATGGATACTGGATACTCATCAAGTCGCGCATCATCTGGATCAACAGGACGAACTCGCTCATCAGGAACATCTTCAAACTATAGTGGACGTTCAGGTCAATCAACTAATTCAATGTCTTCTTACAGCGGACGTTCAGGGCGTAGTGGTTCAACAATAACAATACCTGAAACATCTATATCTTATTATGATGAAGATGATGATACTTCTACTGCAACAACATCAGCGACAACAACATCAACTGGAGTAACTGTGAATTCACAAGAATATGCAGAAGAAAAAGCGGTTGCATATACAAATATAATGGATGGTGAAGCATGTAAACAAGCATATGTTGCATGTATGGATGAATTGTGTGTAGATGATGTATCAGAAGCAGTAGGGCGTTGCTTATGTAATCAAAGTTTCCCACAATATAAGGCAAAAGAAGAAAAAGCACAGACAATTATCCGTCAATTAAGTCAATTTGTGGATAAAATTAAATTGGCTGCTGAAATGGGGACACGTAATTCACAATTAACAGAATTTGATCAAGAAGCTCAAAACGCAATGTTTGGTAGTTTATCTGAAGAAGCTGAGATTGATCTTGAATCTCTTTTAAGTGACTCAGGAATTGATTATGGAGATTTGGAAACAACGGATGTAAAGCGTAAGGAAGGACAAGCGTTATACAAAGAAGCGTATAAATCATGTTCATATTTCTTAAAATCATGTCCAGGTGTAGCGCCGTTGATCGAAAAAGGATATTCAGCTGCAACAGATAAGGCATGTCGTGTATATGATAATCGTTTAACAACTGCGGTCCAAAATGGAAATTTAAAATTGCAAAAACTCAGCAATAAATACCAAAAACTTCAAAAACAAGAAGCTGCCGCATCAAATGTATATAATGGTTCAACTTGCTTGAAGGAATTAAGAAAATGTATGACAGGATCTGACGTGTGTGGAGCTGATTATTCAAACTGTCCAACAATTAACGTGTTAAAAGCAAACCGTGCAATGTGCCAAGATGTGCTGGATCAATGTAAAGAAGCAAATGAATATGATGCAGTATGGATGGATTTCTTAGAAGTTGAAGAAGCAAATTATCGCGCTGAAATTGATAAGATTTCCTGTGAAAAAGATGTAACGAAATATTGGGATACGCAAAGAGGTATCTGTTTAGATCAAGATTAAAAAAAAACTCCCAGTTGGGAGTTTTTTTATAAGATTTGACAAAAATAAAATATGTGTTAAAGTTTTGTTTCTTAAATAAAATATTAATTAAATTTATACTATATTATGATGAATGGGTTTGAATTTATTCAAGCGATCCAAGGGATTGCAAAGAATGATCAACAGGCGTATGAAGCTATTCAAAAAGGTTTAAAAAGAGAATTGCAGGTAGACGGTAAAGATACTGAAGAGGTTTTTAAAGAATCTTTACTGGCATTATTAGCAATGACCTTTGTGCGAACACCAAATAAAGGTTGGGAGTTTAAGTGTGATGGTTTATTTTCGGAGATGGCATGGAATACACTAAAGCGAATGTTTGCCGAACATGAAATTTATATGGGGCGAAGTATTTTGTGGGTGGAAAGTATATTCTTTATTTCAAAAGAAACCGAAGACTTAGCTGACGCAATAATTGAAAAGGTGAATATGTTAGATTTGCTGGAATTCGGATTTAATCACAAAATGGATGCGGTGATAGATCTGGCTCAGGCAAAAGAGTTGCATCAAAAATACATGACGTATATTGCCGAAAATGTATTTGCAGAATAATAAAAAAATAGCGTTAAACTGAAAGGGATAACGCTATTTTTTTTAATCAATCAGTTGATTGAGATAATTCTTAGATGAAAAAGGATTAAGTGATTTTAAGTCTTCGCCACTCGTAATAAAGTAAACGGGTTTAACGTTATTTTGACGTGAAAGGGTTACTAAAAAACCAGCCTTTGAAGAACTGTCGAGTTTAGTAATAATTAAACCGTCAATTGGGACATGTTCAGAAAATTTATCTGATTGGATCAAAGCATTTTGACCGTTTGTACCATCCAAAACCAACCATGTAAAGTGTGGTGCTTCAGGATTTTGTTTCCCAAGAGTGGTATGAATTTTTTTTAATTCCGCCATCAGGTTTGGATTATTCTGTAAACGTCCAGCAGTATCAACTAAAAGAATATCAGTCTTTTGCTCAACGGCTGTAGCATAGGCTTGATAAGCCACACTGGCAGGATCTGCACCTTCTTTTTCAATCATTGGAATACTAAGTTGGTTCATCCAAACTTTTAATTGATCTGTCGCCGCAGTTCGAAATGTATCGCATGCCGCCGCCATAACTGATTTACCTTGAGATTGAAAATAATGAGCCAATTTCGCAAGGGTTGTTGTTTTTCCAGATCCATTAACACCCGCCAACATAATCACAACGGGACCATCGGTATCTGGAAGTTGAAAATCAACTTCACACTTGGATAGAGCAGGGGATAAAATATCCTTTAGTGCTGATTTGATGTCATCTTCACTGACATCTTTATCCATGCGTGTGGATGAAAAATCTTCAATAATTGACATGGCATCTTTGGGTGCGATATCCGCAGTAATCAACAATTCTTCCAATTGTTCAAGTGCGTCATCATCCAATCGGCGTTTGCCGGTAAAGACAGAAGAAATCGCAGACCCAAGTTTACCAAATACCATATTAGATAGCCTTTACAAGCGGAAGGATCGCAGGTAATTCTTTACCTTCCATCCATTCAAGGAATGCACCACCAGCTGTTGAAATATAAGTAAAGTCTTCTGATACACCTGCATTATTTAATGCAGAAACAGTATCACCACCACCAGCAACAGAAACAATTTTACCATCAACTGTTAAGGCAGCAACTTTTTGAGCCACAGCATTTGTACATGCATCAAATGGTTCGATTTCAAACGCACCAAATGGACCATTCCAGATAACTGTTTTTGATACTTCTAATACTTGTGAAATAAACGCAGCAGTATCAGGTCCAAAATCCAATGCCATTGAATCAGCAGGAACAGCATCAACAGGAACAACTTCGTTTGCGGCATTCGCTGCAAATTCTTTTGCCACAACTAAATCAGTAGGTAATACGATTTTAACATTGTATTCTTCTGCTTTTTCCAAAATATTCAACGCAGTTTCTTTCATATCAGGTTCACAAAGTGATTTACCCATTTCATACCCTTGTGCATATAAGAATGTGTTCGCCATCGCGCCACCAATTATAAGTACGTTTACTTTAAGTAAAAGGTTTGAAAGTACAGTAATTTTTGTTGAAATTTTTGCACCACCAACAATCGCAACCACTGGTTTTTCAGGAGTTTCAAGTGTAGAGGCTAATGCTTCCACTTCTTGTTGCAATGATAATCCAGCATATGATGGTAAGAAACATGTGATACCTTCTGTCGAAGCATGTGCACGGTGAGATACAGAAAATCCATCGTTTACATAAATATCACCTAAGTCAGCCAATTGTTTTGAAAATTCTGGATCATTTTTTTCATCTGCATAAAAACGCACGTTTTCAAGTAAAACAGCTTGACCATTTTCCATCGCATCAATTGCATCTTTTGCAACATCACCAATACAATCATCTGCCCAAGCAATATCAATTTTATCTGCCAAATATTCATATACTGGTTTCAAAGAAAATTCAGGTTTACGTTCACCTTTTGGACGACCAAGATGAGAAAGGATTGCAACTTTTGCGCCTTTTTCCATCAACGCGGTAAGAGTTGGTAAAAAGCGATCAATACGTGTTGTATCTGTGATTTTACCATCTTGTAAAGGCACGTTAAGGTCGGCACGTACAAGTACGACTTTCCCAGCAATATCATTTAAATCATTTAAAGTTTTTAATTCCATCAGTATTTCCTTCGGCTTGATGTGTTAAATATTTAGGGTTAAAGATAAAGAAAAGAGCAGGGGAATGCAATAATAAATATAAAAAAAGAGCGGTACATTGCTGTACCACTCTTTTTAATTTTTTAGTCGAGAATATCGTTAATCTTCGCGACGATGGCATCTGGGGTCAGTTCAAAAGACTTATAAACTTCTTTATAAGGACCTGATGCACCAAATGTATCCAATCCAATCGTTAAATTAGCATAACGTTCCCAACCAAATGTTGATCCTGCTTCAATTGAGACGGTGAAAACATCTTCCGGTAATAAAGATTCTTGGTATTCAATGTCCTGTGAATCAAATAATTCCATACATGGCATTGAAATCACACGAACGGCTTCTCCATTTTTTTCAAGAATATCGGCTGTTTCCATCGCAAGTGATACTTCTGATCCTGTTGCAATCAAGATAATATCAGGTTGATCACAATCTTTAATCGCATACGCCCCACGTGCAGACTGATTGTCAGTCACATCTTTGCGGAGAGTAGGGAGTTTATCACGAGACAACGCCAAAATACTTGGTGTGTCAAATTGTTGTAACGCAATTTCCATACATTCAGCAACCTCAACCCCATCGCATGGACGGAAAGTAAGAAGGTTTGGCTGTGCACGATAAGAAGCTAAATGCTCAATCGGTTGATGGGTCGGACCATCTTCACCCAATTGAATACTGTCATGTGTCCCAATATAAAGCACAGGCAAATGCATCAATGAAGATAAACGCAAAGCAGGCTTTAAATAATCAAAGAAACATAAGAATGTTGCGGCATAAGTACGTAATCCTGATAAAGCTAATCCATTGGCAATAGCAGCCATTGCATGTTCACGAATACCAAAATGAATGTATTGTCCGCTCGCGTCATCACGTGAAATCACTGGCATATCAGCAGGTTTTACGTTGTTAGCAGGTGCTAAATCGGCTGATCCACCAACTAATTGTGGCATCGAAGGATAAATCACATCCAACAAAGATCCAATGCATTTACGTGTTGGTTGAGCAGGTTGTTCATCCGCTACAGATTTTTTGTAAGTATCTAAGGCTGAAAAAGTATCCCCAGAAATACGACCTGCCATCAATGAATCTAATTCAGAACGAGTATTTTCAGAAAGGGATTGTTCCCATACATCTGAAGAAGTCGCGCAATCTTCCCAGTTTTGTTTAATATCAGAAGGAATTTCAAATGGAGCATGTGGCCATTCAAGACAATGTGTCATGTGTTCACGACCTTCTGCACCAATAGGAGCTCCATGAACTTTAGATGTATTTTCTAGGTTGAAACAACTCTTTCCAATGATTGTTTTGCAATTAATTAAAACAGGACGATCAGATTGTTTTGCTTCCGTAATTGCGGCATCAATGCTGTCAAAATCATGTCCATCACATTCAAGAACGTTCCATTTCATCGCTTTGAAACGTGCTGGAATATCTTCTGATTGAGTAAGATCAGTACGTCCATCAATAGTAATTTCATTATTATCCCAAAGAACGATCAGCTTATTAAGTTGATGATGCCCTGCAAAAGAAATAGCTTCATAAGAAACGCCTTCCATCAAACATCCATCCCCAGCAAATACATAAGTATAATGATCACATACATCAGAACCAAAGTTGGCACGATATTTCTTTTCAGCAAGTGCCATCCCAACAGACATTGCAATCCCTTGACCAAGTGGACCAGTTGTTGCTTCGATGCCTGATAAGTATCCATATTCAGGATGTCCCGCAGTCACTGAATCCATTTGACGGAAATTCTTTAAATCATCTAATGAACAATCTTCATATCCAGTTAAATAAAGTAAAGAATAAAGCATCGCTGATGCGTGTCCGTTTGATAAAATAAATCGGTCACGGTTAAACCAAGCTGGATTCTTTGGATCAAATTTTAAATGTTTTGAAAACAAAACTGTCGCAATATCAGCCATACCAAGAGGAGCTCCTGGATGTCCAGAATTTGCTGCGTTAACCATATCAACTGATAAAAAACGTAGGGCAGTTGCCATGCCTGTTAAGTGGGTTGTCATACTGTGTGTCCTTTCCTAAATATAAAAGTATGTTAAGATGATTTTTTCTTCATTTCTTCGGTTTTTGCACGAAGAAGTTCAATTAAAGTGTCAAGTCCATTTTTGCCTTGTTCTTCAGCTGTTTTAACTACTGAAGAGTATTCATTTTTATAAGTAAGAGCCATTGAAATCCCAGCAGCAATTACATCAATAATTTTAAATTCACTTGATTTTTTATCTTTACGTAAACGCCATTTTAATTCGATAATTTCAGCACCTTCACCTGCTGGTGTAATGTTCATAACAACAAAAGTTTGATCATTTCCAGATGCTGGTTCAGTACCTTCGATTGAAATATTTTCACCATTATAATCACTGAATGTCTGAGCAAAACGATACACTTGATAATCAGTAAAAACTTTCTGGAACTCAGCACGTTGTGATTTACCAGCCTGTTTCCATGTGCTACCTAAAACGTAAGAGCTGACACGTTCTACATCCATGTGATCAGTGATAAGATCTTCTAATAATTCAACACGATCATCATAATCACTGTCTTTTGATAACAGTTCGCCTAATGAATTATCAATTAATTTTTGCATAGTCGCACGTGCGATCTGTTGGTCAGAATCTGATAATTCTCCAGCAAAAGCAGAAAATGAAGTAAGTAAAAGTGAAAGTGTAATTAATAATATCTTTTTCATTAACAAGTCTCCTTAAAATATAATATTCTGATTAAAACTCAATATTGAGCAAAAGGCCATATTGAAGAGTATAATCCACTGTTTCATAGTTTTTATGTTCATAATTTGGGTTGATATAATTGGTATAAAGCCCAACTTGAGCATTCGAAGCCAATGAATAATAACCTGAAAGGCTGAAAACCCATTCGCGATAGTTATCTTGTTGATCCCCAATCACTGCCGCACGTAATCCAGCATCCGCAGAATCAATGTCTGTCACAACTGTGGCGTCATAAGAACGATAAGAAACATCGAAATTCCAAGCCCATTTAGTTGTTTCATAAGCAGTTTTAATACCAAGTACCCAATCAATACTGTCTTCGTATTCCGCTGTAAAGTCAGATGATGTATAAGTTAGATCAGTAATACGAGATTTTTGTTTCCCGTAACGATACATCACTTCCCCATATCCAACTAAGGTATTAACGCCGTCTGTTTTACCAGTACGGAACCCAGCACCAATTCCATGGCGACCAGTTGAATAATTAGTAGGAACAAATTGATCGTTAATGTAAACACCTTTGTACATACGGCTGCCTTCAAAATCAAATGTTCCATAAAGGTCCATCGTAGATTTTCCAGAAGATGGAAGGGCGCGATACAACGCAGTTAAATTAGAAATTGAAACACCAGAGCGGTTTTCATCGTCGTTATGTGTATAAGCAAGTTGCCCAGAAACAGAAAAGCGATCAGTTGCCCCATAACCAATAGTTTGTGCAACATGGTACATATCGCCATCGCCAGAAGTTCCATCTTGGAATTGAATGTCATGTGATCCAACAGAAGATTGGCTGTAAAAAGTATTCGCCTTTGGAATATATAGTGGATTAGATTGACGCACAGTCGCCGCATGAGACACCGTTGTTCCCAAAGTTAAAGCAAATCCTGTGAAAATGAATGAATAACGCATAAATAAGTCCTTCTCTAAATAATATGTTCCTAGCATAGAAAATCACCGCGTCAGAGTCAATGAGTATATAAAAAAAATGCAGGAAAATTCCTGCACTTTTTATTTTATTTAATTAAAGAAATCTTTAATCAATGGTCTAATTTTATCTGTCGTGCTCTCATTATTGATGCGTTGACGGAATTCATTGCTGCCTTTCATGCCTTTTGAATACCAAGCTAAATGCTTGCGAAAGATACGAGGCGCGCCAATTTCACCATAAATTTTAACCATTTCATCTAAATGATGAAGAACAAGGTTTTGTAAATCAAGTCCAGTTGGATCAGAAATTTTTTCACCAGTAGTTAAATATTTATGAACAGAGCCTAAGAACCAAGGTCTACCTAAGGCACCACGACCAATCATCACGCCATCTACACCAGTTTCTTCAATACGGCGTTTAGCATCTTCTTCGCTGAGAATATCGCCATTTCCAATCACGGGAATTGAAACAGTCTCTTTTACTTTCTTAATCAATGACCAATCAGCATCCCCACTGTATAACTGAGAGCGAGTACGACCATGAATGGTAATCATATCCATCCCATTGGCCTCAGCAAGCTTCGCCATTTCCACAATATTTTTATTATCTTCTGTTGGACCAAGGCGCATCTTAACGGTTGTTGGCACATCAACGGCTTCTGATACAGCCTTCATAATTGCGGCTGCAGTCTCTGGTTCTTCCATTAATTTAGAACCACCACCGGCACGTAATACTTTCTTAACTGGGCATCCCATATTAATATCAATCAGCTTAGCCCCGCGTGCAACCATAATTTTGGCACTTTCCGCCATCATTTCTGGGATTTCCCCGACAATTTGAGCGGCTACATAATTTTCATCGGTAATATTTTCAGATGTTGAAAGGTGTTTACCTCCACGTCCATGATGGAATGTACAGGCATGTGCAGATACCATTTCTGTAAAAGTAAGGATTTCTGGGTCAAATTGACGAACCAAATCACGAAATGCACGATCAGTAATCCCTGCCAATGGGCAAAGGATCACAGGAGGAAATTCAAAACCTTTAATCTTAATATTTTTCATGGATGACAAGATAAACAATCCATTTGAAAAAATCAAGTAAGAATGACTTTAGTCTTTGACTCCCAAAGCCTATTCTTTTATAATGGGGCGCTGAATAAAGGGAGAATAAAACTCATGAAAAAATTAATCTCATTTATCAAAGAATTAGGACGTTCAAAGTATGGCGCAATCAGTATAGCTGCTACATTTGTGGTATTCTATCTATGTCTTCTGTTATTAGGAGGGAATTCCAATGTCTTTAAATTAATCTCATTGTCGCATAAACAAGACATGGTTGAAAAAGAATTATATGAAGTACGTCAAGATAATGAAAAATTATCAAAGCGTATTAAGTTATTAAAACAAGGGGATGAAGATCTATTAGATGAATTATCTCGTAAGAAACTAAACGAAGCACCAAAGAGTGTATATATTTTAAAAATAGAAGAATAATAAATAAGTAAACAGTAATAGGAGTAAACAAAATGAGTAAACCACTTGTCTTATGTATCTTAGACGGCGTAGGAATTAATAAGTCAGCAGAACATAATGCTGTAAAGGAAGCAAATACACCGAACCTAGATAGAATGATGACAGAATATCCAATGGTCGAACTAAGTGCCTCTGGTGGGGATGTAGGATTACCAAAAGGACAAATGGGAAATTCAGAAGTAGGGCATATGAATATCGGTGCGGGACGAGTAGTAAAACAATTGTTACCACGTATCGAAGAAGCATTAGAAACAGATACGTTAAAAGATAACGAAACATTTAAAAAGCTATCAAACACAGAAGGCGCATGTCACGTTGTGGGGTTAATGTCACCTGGTGGTGTACACTCTCATCAAAAACATATTATCTATATGGCAAACGCGCTGGCGGCTAGTGGAACAAAGGTTATCTTACATGGGATCTTGGATGGCCGTGATACACCTCCACAATCTGCAATGGATTTTATGAACGAAATCAAAGCAGAATTAGCAGAAGGTATCATCTTTGGAACATTATCTGGTCGTTATTATACAATGGATCGTAATAATAATTGGGATCGTATTGAAAAAGCATATAACGCAATGATTATGGGTATCGCTGATAATACAGCAGCCGATACAACAGAGGCGATTGAAAAATCATACGGCGAAGGTATAACAGATGAATTTATGTTACCAACAGTAATTGGCGAATATAATGGAATTAACGACGGGGATACATTATTAATTGCAAATTATCGTGCGGACCGTGTACGTCAAATCGCAACAGCATTAGTTGCACCAGAATTTGAAGGTTTTGAACGTAAACAAGTAATTAACTTTGCTGCAAAAATTGGAATGGCAAGTTACTCAGAAGCATTAGATTCATATTTTGAAACATTGTTCCCACCTCAAAAATTAGAAAACATCCTTGGAAAAGTTCTTGCGGATAACGGGTTAAAACAATTGCGTTTGGCTGAAACAGAAAAATATGCTCACGTAACATTCTTCTTTAATGGTGGTGAAGAAGCTCAATTTGAAGGCGAAGGACGTACATTAATTGAATCTCCAGCCGTTGCAACATATGATCTAAAGCCTGAAATGAGTGCAGTAGAAATCACAGATGCATTGGAAAAAGAAATTGATCAATATGATGTAATTATTATGAACTATGCAAATGGTGACATGGTTGGACATACAGGGTCAGAACCAGCAGCGATCATAGCAATGGAAACAGTGGATCAATGTGTAGCTCGTGTTGAAAAAATGGTAAATGATCGTGGCGGAAAATTATTAATTACTGCCGATCATGGAAACTGTGAAAAAATGATGGAAGACGGTAAACCGTTAACAGCACATACAACATCTCCGGTACCATTTATTGTAATTGGGGCAGGTGATGTGACACTGGCTGAAAATGGAAAGCTTGCGGACATCGCACCAACAATGTTAACCTTGTTGGATGTAGAAATCCCATCAGAAATGACTGGAAAATCATTGGTATAATAAAAAAAGCCTTCTTAAGTAAGAAGGCTTTTTTTATTACGAATGTTTGTTTAAGCAATTTGTTAATTTTTGCTTAAATAAATCGTGCTGAGTGTTTGGTAATTTTTGACTTGTAACAAATGCACCTCCTGGAATAAAGTCCGACGAGATTGAAATAAGATCTGTCGAAGGACTAAAGGTAATCATGTACATGACCAGCATATCATCACTCGAAAAAAACAAAAGAAGTGAATTCTCATCATCATCCCGAACTTTTTGAAAAGAAGAAGGGAGAGAAGTGAATGTATATTCAAAATCAGGCGGGCTGACTTTAAATGTATCAATAAAAGAAACAAGTTCTTTTTCGAATTGAAGAAATTCATTTGTTTTTTGTGCAAATGTAGCAGTGCTGATAATCAGAACAGCTAGGGTTGTAAGAGTTTTAAACATAGGTATAATGATTTTAGTGAAGTCCACAATTTAAGGTAATATTAGAAAAAATGCAAGAAAAAAGGAGCCTTTTTTATGAAAGCTCCTTTTTTTCTGATTAAATAATTTTGCAACCCATGATATCTTGGAAATAGATTTCTTTGCGACCGTGTAAGATCCGTTCACGACCAGTAAAGTAATCAAGATCTCCGTTCATTTGAAAATTGTATTCAAACTCGCCCGCGGTAAAGCCATTAAGGCCTCGGAAGGGGGCGTTAATATCAATTGCTCTCAATGCTTCTTTTAAAAATGCGAAAACTTCATTAATATAATCAACATCAGTAGAGTGGATTTTACCTTGATAAGACATCTGCCAAATAGGTATGGCTTTGTAATAAATGATTTCTTTTCCGGGGGCTTGTATATGCCCAGAATAGGAATCATGGTATTCAAATCCGTCGCGTCCATAAGTATATTCCTTATGACCAAGATTTAAAACATCGGCTTCTGGTATACGGAATTCTTTTTTAATTTCTTGCGTAGCAGCATAGGTTTTTAAGTGAGCCTCCAATATAAATTGGCGAAGCTCGGGATCGGTGTAACTCATAATGTTTAATTTTAATATTTGTTTGACAGTTTATCTGGTAATTGAAAAATTGCAATAAAAAAATCCCTATAATGAAATAGGGATTTTGAAAATATGTAAAAGGGAAGGTGTTATTGTCCTTCAGCCTCTGCGATCACAGCATCTAAATCAGCTTCACTGAAATCAGATGATTTACCTTTTGAAGCATCTTTAGCAGCTTTTTTCTTAGCAGGAGACTTATCCATAGCTGTTTCAATTGAAATAACAGCATCATCTTCAGAGATTTTATTTACAGCAGCAAATTCAGTTGCCAAACGTTCCAAAGCTTTTTGATAGATTTGACGTTCAGAAAATGATTGTTCTTCTTTGTTTTCAATGCGATAAAGGTCGCGAACCACTTCGGCTACTTGTTCTGTATCACCTGAATTAATTTTATCTTCATACATCTGAGCACGGCGAGACCACATCATACGTTTCACCTGTGGAGCATCTTTTACAACTTCCACAATATGTTCCATATCTTTTTTAGAAGATATTTTACGTAATCCTGAAATTTCAACTTTGTCATATGGGATACGAAGTGTCATACGATTTTTATCAAATCGCACTACAATAAGTTCAAGGTCGATATCACCAAATGACTCTTTTGTCAGGTCGATAACTTCGCCCACTCCATGAGCAGGATAAACAACGAAATCACCTTTTTTAAAATTGAATGTAGCCATAGAATTTTCTTCTTTCGTTTTGCTTGCATTTATATATAGTAATCTATACTATAAAAATCTAAAAAAAGCAAGTTTTTTAGAATCAGGGGAAATAAGAAATGGCAATAAACATTTTAATCATCTTGGCAGTGGTACAAGGGATTACCGAATTTTTACCAATCAGTTCATCAGGACACTTGGCATTAATCTCTCAAATTTTTCCGTTAAGTGACCAAGGAATTTTAATGGATATTGCATTACACCTTGGCACGTTATTAGCTGTTTTAATGTATTATTTCAAAGATTTAAAAGGTATATTATACAGTATATTAAATTTCAAAGTTGATTCATTATCTAAAGAAGAAAATGTGAAAGTGAAGTACCTTATCATCGCGTCAATTCCATTGGTAATTGGTGGGGCATTGTTGTATCAATTTGTGGCAACGGATGCGCGTGCATTAATGTGGATTGCAATCAACTCAATCGTGTTTGGAGTAGCCTTATGGTGGGCTGATTCTCGATCAAAAAATAATGATACATTGAAAACAATGAGTGCAAAAAAAGCATGGGGAATCGGATTCGCTCAAATGCTTGCAATGTTCCCAGGAGTGAGTCGTTCGGGCATTACAATCACGGCCGGAAGAGCGTTCGGAATTAACCGCGAAGACAGTATTAAATTTTCAGTATTATTATCAATCCCAGCAATCGCAGGTGCGGCGTTACTCGGAATTTATAAAGCGGGGGATGCACTTAATAATCTTTCAATGGATTTATTAATTGGTGGTGGATTGTCGTTCATTGCGTCATATGCGTCATTGGTGTTGTTTGTACGATTTGCCCGTAAATTCTCATTCACGAGCTTCGCAATCTATCGAGTAATTCTCGGAATTATATTATTGGGATTAATCTAAACTGAAAATAATCGTTTAATCTGAGTGGCTGAAATAGAGGTCTGTTGACCGAGAAGAGCCACTGTTGGTTTGCTGCTAAAGATTTCACGAGCAATTTCCAAAATATCCTGTGGGGTATACGATTGGACCATTTTCATAATTTCTGCAATTGAAATAAACTTTCCTTCAAAATGATATTGGTAAGCCTGACGCGTTGCACGTGCAGTCAATGATTCCAATTCCATCGCAAGGGCAGATTCAATCTGTTTCTTTGTACGATCTAATTCTTCATCGGTCACATAATTCATTTGAATAGCTTTTAATTCCGAATGTAATGCCTCGGTCAGGGCAGGGATTTTATCAGCCTCTGTACTTGCTTGAACCCCAAATAATCCAGTGTCTTGATAAGAAAGATATGGAATATAAAGTTCGTAAACCAATCCTTTATCTTCACGTAAGTTTTGAAATAGACGGGATGACATGCCACCACCAAGGATAACCTTCAAAATCTTAGCCGCATAAATTTTATGCAGATAATCAAAAGAGGGGGCTTCAAACCCAAGGGCGTATTGCACCTGTTCTAAATGAGGTTTGATAATTTGCTTAGACCCACCTGTATAAATCGCAGGTTCCTGTTTGTGAGTATTTTTATATTTCCACCCAGAGAAAAGCTCGTTCGCCTGTTTATAAAGTTTCTTTGGATTGATATTACCGCTAACGGAAATAACAGTCTTCGCAGGACTGTATCGCGTACGAATATAGTGCTGTAAATCTTCAGTTTTAAAAGATTTAATATTGCGTTTTGTTCCAATGATCGGACGGCCAAGCGCTGATTGTTTATAAGCTGTTTCTTGAAAGATATCATCAATCACATCGTCTGGACTATCCATACCTTGATTGTATTCTTGTAAGATAACGCCACGTTCCTTATTAAGTTCAGCTTGATCAAATGTGGAATTCATTAAAATATCAGCCAATAATTCAAGGGCAAGAGGAACATCATCCTTTAAAACACGAATATAATATGCGGTCATATCACGAGATGTGTAAGCATTCATATATCCACCAACGCCTTCAATAAGGCGTGAAATTTCTTGTGAAGAACGTGTTTTTGTTCCTTTGAAGGCCATATGTTCAAGAAAATGAGAAAGTCCAGCTTGATCAGGAGTTTCATCACGGGATCCAATATTAACCCAAACACCAATACAAGCAGTTTGAACAGATTTTACTCGGTCAGAAATAAAAGTAATACCATTG
>QKJL01000038.1 GCA_003250835.1 Alphaproteobacteria bacterium | reverse complement strand
TAGGAAAAGAACTTAAACTTGGCATTCGCACAATTCAACGATATCTGAGTCTTAGCTTTTTATCTCCAAACATCGTCAATAACGTTTTTGACAATAATCAGAATATCAACATTAATCTACAGCAACTATATGAAATAGCTTCTCACAAAAATTTCAAAGATCAAGAACAACAATTCTTTCAAATCTCATAAATAGATTTTATATCACTTTTTATTGATAAAATATTCTATTGGACGACATGCCTAAAATCGCGAAAGTGAGTTTTTGCCAGAAATATTGAAAAATAGGCGAAAATAGAAAATCACCGTGTCGTCCGGCTCCGCTGAACCCCGCTAAACTGCGCCTAAAAATAAAAAAAATCACCCATTTGGATGATCTTTAAAAAAAGTGGCTCGGGTAGCTGGACTCGAACCAGCGACATATGGATTAACAGTCCACCGTTCTACCAACTGAACTATACCCGAATACCAATGTGGGGACATTATATGTTATTAAAAAAATAAAATCAATCCCCTAAGTCCAGATTTTTTCTATTTTTCAATTTTGAAGCTTTACGCCAATACTTTTTCTCTCATCCAGAAATCTTCAATAAGCTGTTTTTCAACTTTTTTATTAAATTCTTCTGCACGAGACAAACGCTTTTCATTTGCGATTTCATTAAGCTGATATTCATTTACATGCTTTATTTCATCACCCAGTTCATTCATCAATGTAAACAGGCCTGGCGTTTTTATTGTTCCTGGATGACGCGCATGAAATCCAATATTACCTTTATGCACATTTAATTCTTCTGCCAAGTCAATCAAATCAACATGTTCAGAATTTAATTTATAACCACCTTCATCTGGAATACGCATTTCCAAATCACTTCCTGTATATTCAGCTTTCCCATCTTCTACGCATGCAATATTTGTTATTAATTCATTATAACCAACAAACATTCCATTTATATCACGATGTTCATAACATACATGTTTACGATCATCATCCGCACTATCAAAAATCACACCACCCCTTTCAGGCGTCACAAAAGGAATTCCCTTTCCTGCCAATACGATTTTTAATGAACGCTTTGCATTACCTAATAAATCTTGTTCTAATCCTTGATTGATAATATAAAATTCTGGATTATCTAGCATTGCGATATATAAATGAGAATTATTTGATTCAATCGGCCCCATGTATTGTAAGCCTTCCTCGACTACACATTTACTGACCTCATAATTAATTTCATCTGTTTGATCAAGATTCTCTACGATTAATTTTTTAACTTCTTCCAATGTTGGTTCTTTCTGTAGATCAACTTCTTCAGTTTTTTCTAACTTCAACTGCAACACTTTTGATTTAAATGCATTACGATTCTTTGTTATAGGTGCAAATGGAATCACATTTGTATCTTTCATTGATATTCCTTTTCGTCGAGAATTTCATAATTACCTAATATACCAAATTTTTGATAAGAAAACAATCCTTGATTCTACGATTCTAAAACCATTAAACTATTGACGCGATTTTCCGAATCGAAATCATTTTCTTGCATCCTTTGATTTTCCTTGCTATATTGCGATTTATGACAGACAAAAATATTTTTCCTTTTTACACTCAACAACCTGCTGGTCCGCGGGCTGACTTTCGTATGGAAACACCTTTTAAGCCTTCTGGAGATCAACCAAAGGCGATCGAGTCGTTAATTAAGGGAATCGAGTCTCATGAACGTAATCAAGTTTTACTCGGGGTTACAGGATCTGGAAAAACCTTTACGATGGCTAAGACCATTGAAGCAATGGGACGTCCAACCGTTATTATGGCACCGAACAAAACATTGGCTGCTCAATTATATTCTGAAATGAAAGAATTCTTTCCACATAATCATGTAGAATACTTTGTGTCGTATTATGATTATTATCAACCTGAAGCTTACGTTGCCAAGACGGATACTTATATTGAAAAAGATGCCAGTATTAATGATCAGATTGATCGTATGCGACATGGAGCCACTCGTTCACTTTTAGAACACCGTGATGTAATTATCGTTGCTTCTGTTTCTTGTCTTTATGGTTTAGGGGATCCTGAAAGCTATGCTGATATGCGTGCTGTTATAAAATCAGGTGAAGAAGTTTCCATTGAACATATTACTAAGCTTTTAGTTAATCTGCAATACACACGTAATGATATGGATTTTAAACGCGGAACATTCCGTGTTAAAGGTGATGTACTTGAAATCTTTCCACCCCATAATGAATCCCGTGCATGGCGTCTTTCATTTTTTGGCGATGAAATTGAATCAATTACAGAAGTGGACAGCTTAACCGGCGAAAAAACTTTTACCTTTGAGCAAATTACTGTTTATCCTAATTCTCACCATATTACGCCACGCCCTGCTCTTTCACAAGCAATGGTACAAATTAAGGAAGACCTAAAAACACGTCTTGCTGAATTTGAAGCAGATAAAAAATTTCTTGAGCATCAACGCTTGAAAGAACGCGTGCAATTTGATTTGGAAATGATGGCATCGACTGGATCATGTAAGGGAATTGAAAATTATTCTCGTTATCTTACAGGTCGTAATCCAGGAGAGCCACCACCAACCCTTTTTGAATACCTCCCTGAAGATGCCCTGCTCTTTATTGATGAAAGTCACGTTGCGGTCCCTCAGATCAATGGAATGTATCGTGGAGATCGCGCACGTAAAGTCAACCTGACTGATTATGGGTTCCGTTTACCTGCTGCGAAGGATAATCGCCCCCTTAAATTTGAAGAATGGGAAATTATGCGTCCACAGACTATTTTCGTTTCTGCGACACCAGGGGATTGGGAATTAGAACAAACTGATGGTAAATTTACCGAACAAATTATTCGTCCAACTGGATTACTTGATCCAGTTACCATTATTCGCCCAGCTGAATCACAGGTTGATAATTTAATGCATGAAGCAAAAGAAGTTGTTGCGAACAACGGTCGAATTCTTTGCACAACCTTGACTAAAAAGATGGCGGAACAATTAACCGATTACCTGAATGAAAATGGTATGCGTGCCAAATATATGCATTCAGATATTGATACATTGGAACGAATTGAAATTATTCGCGCCCTTCGTTTAGGTGAATTTGATGTGTTGGTTGGAATCAACTTGTTACGAGAAGGATTAGATATTCCTGAATGTAAACTTGTGGCGATTTTAGATGCTGATAAAGAAGGATTCCTCCGTTCTGAACGATCACTTATCCAAACGATTGGACGTGCTGCTCGTAATGCTGAAAGCCGTGTAATTCTTTATGCTGATAAAATGACACGCTCCATTGAAGCAGCACTTTCAGAAACACAACGTCGTCGTAAAATTCAAGAATCTTATAATACTGCTCATGGCATTACACCACAGACGATTATTAAGAATATCACAAATCATTTATACAAAGAAACTGATGTTGCGCACCGTGATATTAAAGAACTTGCCGATATGCCACATTTCGAAAATGAAAAAGCATTGAAGAAAGAATTAAAACGACTTGAAAAAGAAATGCTCGCAATGGCTGAAAATCTTGAATTTGAAAAGGCCGCGGATATTCGCGACCAAATCAAAAAACTTGAAAAACAAGCATTGGATATTTAACCTCTTTTTTTTGTTGATATCCCAAATTATATGTGCTTAAATTCATTTTATAAGTGGAGGAATTTTATGGCTCTTATAATATGTGAAGAATGTAATAAAAAAATTAGTGATAAAGCAACTAAATGTATTCATTGTGGACATCCTTTAAAAGAAGAAGTTACCACTCAACAAACAGAACAACGTAGTGGTTGTGGACTTATCGTCCTTATCGCTTTAGGAATTATTTTAGCCGTTGTTATCATGTCTTTATTTTAATGCCCATCCTTTTTTCTTTTTTATCTTTTTTTATATATTCATTAAATACATTCATTTTAAAAGAATCTTTTACTAATTCTTTTATTCAATTTTATTTTAATGATTTTATTGCAGGATTTTTTTTAATTTCATATACCTCTATTATACATCTTCTTATATATAAAAATTCTCACTTAAACTTTTCTTTTATATTTCCTCTTATTTTAGCTTCTGGACTTTTTTGGGAATACATAACTCCATTCTATAACAACCGCTCAACAACAGACATCTTAGATTTATTTTTTTATATAAC
>QKJL01000008.1 GCA_003250835.1 Alphaproteobacteria bacterium | reverse complement strand
TTTATAAAAAGAACGTGGAATAATATGAGCCTCACATAACTTTTTTTCTTTTCCACAATATCTACAAATTCCAATTTGAGAATCCACAATCAACTCCTATAAAAAACTGTATGGGTCGATATCGACCTTTACTTGAACAGTACTTGGAAAAGTAAACCCACCAAGCCAAATTTTCATCACTTGTTGGATATTCACATTCTTTGGTGTATGCACCAAGAAACGTTTACGATAACGCCCACGTAAAAATGACAACGGCGCATCCGCAGGTCCATAAATCGCAACACTTTCCATATCAGGTTTACGACGTGCCAATTCCTGACATACACGTCCCAACATATGACGATCTTTCGCAGATAACACCAACGCAGCCAATCGCCCAAACGGAGGCATCTTTAAAATCTCACGTGCTTTAATTTCTTCATTTACAAACTCAGCCTTATCGCCATGCACCAATGCACGCATCACCGCATGATCAGGATTATATGTTTGCAAATACACTTCTCACGACCGGCACGCCCCGCCGTTTGTTCCAATAATTGAATTGTCTTTTCACCTGCACGGAAATCATCCCCAAACAAAGACATATCAGCATCAACCACACCCACAAAAGTCAGCCCTGGAAAATGATGTCCTTTTGTCAAAATCTGTGTCCCAATAATAATCGACACTTGACGATTTTCAATTTGCTCCACAGCATCCGCAACCGCCGCCATTCCATTCGTTGTATCTGATGACATCACCAATGCTGGCTCACTTGGAAAACGTTGCGCCACTTCTTCGGCAATACGTTCAATCCCAGGTCCACACAAAGTCATACTATCAACTTCGTCACACACCGGACATTTTTCAGGCGGATAATGATGTGTCCCACAATGATGACAATGCAACTGAGACTTACCTGATGTAAATTCATGCAACACCATATACGCATCACAATTTGGACATTTCATACGATGCCCACATTTTTGACACAACATCAACGGCGCATAGCCACGACGATTCAAAAACAACATCACCTGATGACCCGCCGCCAAAACGGATTTCATTTTTTCAACAAACGTAGGAGATAACCAACCACGTTGTCCCCCTACCTTTTCAGGCTTATCGTGACGTAAATCAATTGCGGTCACCTTAGGCAGTTCAGCCGCATTATAACGACTGGTTAATTTAATTTCATGATACTTCCCATCACGCACATTCACAACGGTTTCAAGCGATGGTGTGGCCGAAGCTAATAACACGGGGATCTTTGCCATCATCGCACGTACAACAGCCATATCACGTCCATGATACACCACTTGATCTTCTTGCTTATAACTGCCATCATGCTCTTCATCCACCACAATCATCCCAAGATTAGGATACGGCAAAAAGAGAGCTGAACGTGTCCCTACAATAATTTGTTCCTGTCCTGTTAAAATCTTTTTCCAAGTCTCACGACGTTGACGAGTGGTTAAATGAGAATGCCAAAGTGCAGGACGTCGACCAAAACGTTTTTCAAATCGATCTAAAAACTGAGCCGTCAAAGAAATTTCCGGCAACATAATTAAAACTTGTTCACCTCTTTTTAAATGCTCTGCTGCTGCTGCAAAATAAACTTCAGTTTTACCAGACCCGGTAATTCCATTAATCACTGTCGGACAAAATCCTCCACGACATTTAATATGTGCCACAGCTTCTTTTTGACTGTCAGTTAAATAATCAAAATCAGAAATTTCCATCATTTCTTGATGCACTAAATCTTTATCCCGTGTTTCCGCAGGCTGTAACCCACCAGATTCTAAAAAAGATTTTACAACTGCACGAGACACACCGGAAAGCGTCACAATCTCAGATAATGTAAAAGATTCATGCTCTGGATAATCACGTAACGCAATCACAATTTTTTGACGCGCAACAGTTGATTTAAATTTCGCACCAGACAATTGATACAATTGTTCTTGAGTATCTTGATCAAACACATCCCCAACAGAAATCATCATCTTTAAAACTGTACCTAAATCCGCCAGCGTGTACTGAGAAACCCATTCAATAAATTTAATATTTTCTTCGGGTAAAATATAAGGCAAAACATCCTTAACTTTTTTTAATTTTTCAACAGGATAATCATCCGTCCCTTCACCAAAGACCAAACCAATTTCATCACGACCACGCAAAGGAACTCTCACAATCTGTCCAGGTTCCAAAATCATACCATCTGGGGCTTTATAATCATACCCCTTTCCAGTCGCCAGCGGCAAAACAACTTTAACTCTGCTATGACCCATGACCTAACTCCAAAAAGTAAGTATCACGATCCGCTAAGTCGTTAAAATCACCTTTATACACACCAGTCATAAATGTTTGTGCACCTAATTTTTCCAATTCATTAAACAAGGCCTGACGATGTTTTGTATCTAAATGAGCCACAACTTCATCTAATAATAAAACAGGTGCATATCCACGTAATTGTTTTTGTAATTGAGCTGAACCAATCAATAGTGAAAACAGTAATGTCTTTTGTTCTCCTGTTGAACACATCTCTGCTGGCATCTTTTTTCCTTGATGCACAACATTTACAATTGTCTTATGAATACCATCCACACCACGATAAGGATCATTACGTTGCTCTTTCAAATAAGCTTTATATTCATCTTCCGCAATTAAGGCACTTTGTTCCTGTAAACGATTTTCTAAAAAACCATCTAATGAAATATGAAGCGATGGAAACGCCATCTTCGTTTCTGTAAATAAACGATTCAGCTGAGCAATAAATTCTAAACGTGCCGCCGCAATTGAAATTCCAATTGAACATAATTGATCTTCTAGTGCCTCCATCCAATTTGGATCACGCTTCAAAGACTTTCCTTCTAAAATCAAATTACGGTCTTTAAAAACTTTATTATAATCCGATAAACGATTTAAATGCTCTGGATCAAATGCAGCAGTTAAACGATCAATTAAACGACGTTGTCCTTGAACACCTTCGACAAACACTTTATCCATGATCGGAGTAATCCACATAATTTTTGAAAGTTCTAACAATTCTTTTTGTGCAACTTTTTTATCATCAATTTCAATAATACGACGCTCTACTTCTGCAGGACGATAATACGTTTTTAAATCATAATAAATATCTTTCACAATGACAGATGCCTTCACCTCCCAAGGCAAAGAAGCATTGGCATACAGCTTACCAATCTGCGAGAGTTTTGTCTTACGAAAACCAGACCCTGCGGTCAAAAAAGAAAGCGCTTCAAGTAAGTTAGTTTTACCAACACCATTCGCTCCTGTTAACACAACAAAAGCATGTCCGCCAATATCAAAAGAGGCAGAAGAATAACTTCTAAAATTCACTAAATTTATTTTTTGAAAACGCATACCTTTTTTATACAGAGTAAAACTAAGGGAAACAACTATTTTTTATTGTATTTTTGAAAAGTTTAACGTATAATAAAACAACATGAGAGAAAATTGCTAAAACACATTGTTTTTTAAGGAGGCATACATTATGAAAAAAACACTATCTATTATAGCACTCGGATTCTTTATGGCAGGCTGTGCGCCGGAACCAATTGAATCAATCAACGATCCAATGATGGAAGAACCTGTGATGGAAACAGGAACAGAAGCAACTGATACATTCGGTGAAACAACATCAACAACAGAAACAGTAACAGAAACTGATACATTCGGTGAAACAGCAACAGTAGCAGAAGAAGCTGCACCAGCTGCTGAAACACAAACACCAATGCATGCTAGCGTAATGGCACCACCAGTTGGCGTATACAAAATTGGAAACGCATATAACGTAGATGGCGAAACATACACACCTTCTGAAAACTACACATATTCAGAAGAAGGAACAGCATCATGGTACGGAACTGAATTCGAAGGCCAAAAAACAGCTAACGGAGAAATCTTTAATCCAAACCTATACACAGCAGCACATAAAACAATGCCTCTACCAAGTGTTGTACGTGTAACAAATTTGGAAAACAATAAATCAGTAGTTGTACGTGTAAATGACCGTGGACCATTTACAAAAGATCGTTTAATAGACGTATCTGAAGTGGCTGCAGCTGAATTAGGCTTTAAAGACAAAGGTACAACACGTGTGCGCATGGAAGTATTACCAGAAGAAAGCCGTCAAATCAAAGAATTGGCAATTGCAAGCAACCCAACTGCAAACGCTGTACCAACACCAATCGTACCAGCAGCAGAACCAGTAGTTGAACCAATTGCACCAGCAGCTCCATTAGTAGCCGCAACAACAATTCCAGAACCAACTCCTGCACCAGTAATTGAACCAGAACCAGTATTTGAACCAACTCCTACACCAGCTCCTGCTCCTGCAGTAATGGCAACAGGCGCATTCAAAGTACAAGCAGGTGCGTTCAACTCTATGGAAAATGCAACAGTAATGCAAAATCAAATTTCATCACTAGGCGCATCTTCAATTGTTGAAAAAGATGGATACTTCAAAATCCACTTTGGACCTTTCAAAACAAAAGAAGAAGCATCTGCAATGGCAGCAAAGCTTCGTGAAAATGGAATTAATCCAGGATTAATCAAAGATGGTCGTTGGGCATCTTGGTAAGATCAAAAAAAACAAATAAAAAAAGGAGAGTTTTTACTCTCCTTTTTTTAATAACATTTGATAATAATCAAGCGCCCCTTGAAGAAAATAACCAGCGGCCAATTTATCTAAAACCTTTTTACGTTTCGCACGTGACATATCAGCAACTTCAATTAATTGACGTTCCATCACCAAGGAAGAAAAACGTTCATCCCACATCACAATCGGAAGATGAATAACCTCTTCTAATTTTTCTTTAAAATTCTTAACTAAAAAAGTAAGCGTATGTTCTTCACCTGATGTACGTGTTGGTAAACCAATCACAATCCCACCAATTGAATATTCTTCAATCACTTGTTGTAAACGTTTAAACGTTTGCTGAGCACCAGAATTTTCAATCACCTCTAATGGCAACCCAATTTTAAAATCATAATCTGAATGAGCCAATCCAATACGTTTAAGACCAAAATCAATCGCCAACAAGCGTTGCCCCGATTTTTGAATTTCTGAAAAAATTTCTTTAATATCATTTTGCATAATTGGCAGTATAGAACACAAATAAAAAAATGTCGAGAAATGTTTTAAATTAGAATTTAAGATTTAAAATGTTTTTTTAATGCCAATATATTAAAAAATGGTGCCGCCAGGTAGAATTGAACTTCCTTCTGAGCATTACCAATGCCCTGTAATAACCATTATACTATGGCGGCAAGTTGAGATGTATTTTACGTAAGTTTGAAACAGAGTCAAGAAACTTTAAAGAACAAAATCAATATTATCTTGTGTTCCTTTCGACGCACGAATATTAACCGTAATCATCAAAAATAAATCATTAGGATTTGTCGCATCCAACCAGTGTGATGTATTAACGGTAAGTCGTGTTACCAAATGATCATCATCAAGTAACGTATAAACACGTCCCCCACGATGAACCCCTTCTGGCACTTCATGAGCATCCTGTGGACGACGTAGAGCATCAAGTAATGTTTTTGTACGATTATCAATATCCGCACGCGCTGTCCCTAATAATTCAGGATGTAAAATTTGAATTTCTAATTCCGCCAATAAATCAAGCTCTGATGAAATAACAGGCACAAATTCAATCCCATCCACTTTACGCAATATATTTTTAACAGAACCATTTTGATCAGGCGCATGAATAAAATTTTTAATCTTCGAATACGGAGGAATATCCAATAAGTTTTGTAATTGCTGACTCAATGCCATACGAATATCATGTACATGTGACGCACGCTTACGTGGATTAATTTTCACTTCACCAACATATAATAATCGAAACTTCATATTTCCCTCCTTACAGGTATAGAAAAATTATACCATAAAAAAAGCCCCGCAACAAGCAGGGCTTTCAAAGATCAAATCAATTATTTTGTAATAAGTGGAACGATCATCAACGATACAATCGCCATCACTTTTACTAAAATATTCATCGCAGGACCTGTTGTATCCTTAAATGGATCACCAACAGTATCACCAATTACGGCAGCAGAATGAGAATGAGACCCTTTCTTTTCACCTTTTATGTGACCTGCTTCGATAAATTTCTTAGCATTATCCCATGCGCCACCAGCATTAGCCATAAACAACGCAAGAACAACACCTGTTACCAATGATCCAGCTAACAATCCACCAAGAGCAGCAGCTCCTAAACCATATCCAACAGCTACTGGCAAGAAGATAGCAATTAATCCTGGTAAAATCATTTCATTCAAAGCGGCTTTTGTTGAAATTGCAACACAACGTTCTGTATCTGGTTCAACACCTTTTTCGCCTTTTAAAAGACCTTTGATTTCTTTAAATTGACGACGAATTTCAGCAACCATAGCTCCTGCTGCTTTACCAACAGAATTCATAGTCATCGCAGCCGCCAACATAACACCCATCGCACCAAGGAATAATCCAATGATTACTTCAGGATTAGTCACATCAATTACAAAGTTTGTACCAATTGTATATTCAATTGCTTGACGATATGCCACAAATAATGACAAAGCAGTCAACGCAGCTGAACCAATCGCAAAACCTTTTCCAGTCGCAGCAGTTGTATTACCAAGAGCATCTAACTCATCAGTTACGTCACGAACTTTTTTAGGCAACGCAGCCATTTCAGCAATCCCACCAGCATTATCAGCAACAGGACCACAAGCATCCACAGTCATTGTTTGACCTACTGTTGAAAGCATTCCAACGGCAGCCAACGCAATACCATATAAACCACCAAAATTAAATGATGCAAAAATAGCAGCAGCAATCAAAAGAAGAGGAATAGCAGCTGATTCCATACCAACAGCCAACCCAGCAATCACATTTGTTGCAGGACCAGTTTTTGAAGCATGCGCAATTTTATAAACAGGTTTTGATGAAGTGTAATAGAATGTTACTTTACCAATTAACCATCCTGCCAAACTTCCTGAAAGAAGTGCATAGAATGGGTTCCATCCTAAATTCAATGATGAAATCAAACAAGCTGAACCACCAATGAAAAGAACATAAGTAAGAATATCAGAAACTTCCAAAGCTTTTACTGGTTTCAATTTAGAAAACCATTTCATTCCCAATACACCAATAACAGATGCAGCAAATCCAACCATAGATAAAGCAAGAGGTAATCCCATCAAAACTAAACGTTGATCTGAAGAACCAAAGTATTGTGCAATTGTATCAATACTCATAGTCGCAGCCAAAGTAATCGCAGCAATAATAGCACCAACATTTGATTCAAAAATATCAGCACCCATACCAGCAACGTCACCAACATTGTCACCAACATTATCAGCAATCACACCTGGATTACGTGGATCATCTTCTGGAATACCAGCTTCCACTTTACCAACCAAATCAGCTCCAACGTCAGCAGCTTTTGTATAAATACCACCACCAACACGACTAAACAACGCAATAGAAGAAGCTCCCATTGAGAAACCAAGAATAACATGAACAGTTTCAACACTTTGTCCATAACATCCGTAAAGAATACCAAGGCCGAGCAATCCTAAAGATGCAACAGAAAGTCCCATCACACCACCACTTAAGAAAGAAACACGCAAAGCCGCAGCTTTTCCATGATCTTTAGCAGCAGCAGTCGTACGAACATTTCCTTTTGTCGCAGCTTTCATACCAATAAATCCTGCTAACGCAGAACAAACAGCACCAAAACCAAAAGAAATTGCATAATCTTGACCAAGTCCATAATGAAGTAATCCAGCCACAATTAATACAAAAACAAAAACACGTGCATATTCAGCTTTTAAGAAAGCCATTGCACCTGAATGAATTTTATCTGAAATTTCTTTCATTTTAGCAGTACCAGTTGAAAAGAAGGTAATACGCGTATAAACAGCCAACGCAATTACCAGACCAATCACTCCCACCATAACTGCCATCTGACCGATAGTGTTATGAGAAAGTGCTTCGACTATATGTAACATTATTTTCTCCTTGCTCTTAAAGTTATAAAATCGAAAAACTAGACTCGATTCTAGCTCAAATAAAATGATTCTGCAAGGAGTTTCCCGATTCAATTCGAAATCCATCGAATCATTTAAATACTTGAAAAACATTTATCTCAGAAAAATAAACGATTCGAATACACAAAAAGCTTGATTTAAAAAATATAAATTGATAAATAATAAGGCTTCAAAAAAATGAGATAACAAAATACACGATAAAAAACGATTCGTGAAAACAGAAAGGTAATGGCAATGGAAGCCCTCGTACTCGGACATATGAATCCGGACGCTGACAGTATTTTATCAGCAATAGCACTACAAAATTTAATGACACAACGTGGATTTAAATGCAAAGCATGCGCACAAGGAAAACCAACTAAAGACACTGCATGGGCACTTGATAAATTTGGATTCGAAGCACCAGAAATCATCACATCAGTAAAAGATCAAATATTATTCCTAGTAGATACAACAGATACTGAACAATTACCAAATGATATTGCAGAAGCAAAAATCAAACTTGTAGTAGATCACCATCACTTAGGACAAATCTTCACATCAGAACCACTTGAAATGTGGGTACGTCCTGTTGGATGTTGCGCAACAATTATCAAAGAAATGTATGATGCATATAAAATTGAAATTCCAAAAAATATTGCAGGAATTTTAATGGCAACAATTTTAAGTGATACCATGATTTTTAAATCACCAACAACAACAGATGCTGATATAAAAGCAGTAGAAGAATTAAGTAAAATTGCAAACATTGAAAACGTAAAAGAATTCGGAATGGAAATGTTTACAATCAAAGCAAATATAAATTTACCAGCTATTGAACTATTAAATAAAGATCTTAAAAACTTTGAAACCAAAGAAAAGTGCCGCTTTAGTATTGGTCACTTAGAAATCATGAGTATTGATTTAATCAAAGATAAAAAAGATGAACTAGTTGCAGAAGTAAAAAAATTAAAAGAAAAAAATAATCTACACACTGCTGCCCTCATGGTAACAGACATTGAAAAAGAAGGATCAATTCTAATTATTGATTCTGTTGCAGAAGAAAAAATTGCACAAAATCTAAATTGTAAAATTGAAAATAATGTATCTGATTTTTTACCGGGAATTATGAGCCGTAAAAAACAAATTACACCAACAATCATTAATTGTTGTGCATAAAAAAAGCCGCTTAATGCGGCTTTTTTTTTAAATCTAAATATTTTTTCTTATAATCAGATAAAATTTTCAATCCTTCTTCATTTAACAAAGGATCGTAATTAAAAGATAAAGAAGAAGGAATATCTGTAATATCGAACCACTCCCAACCACCACATTTATGAGGTTCAGGATTTCCAATAATTTCACCATCTTTAATCGTAGAAAAAAGAAAAATTGAAACAGAATGATAATCTTGATCTAATAATAAATTCTCACCAAAAGTTAATGGCTCTACATTTTCAATTTCAATACCAACCTCTTCCATAACTTCTCGCTTGGCACAATCAATTAAATTTTCACCAAATTCAACATGACCACCAGGAATACTCCAACCTAAAGGTTGATTTAAACGCTTTCCAAATAAAATTTGTCCGTGTTTATTTAAAATAACAACGCCTGTCCCAAGACGAGGATAACGATCAGCCATCATAAACTCCTTAATTTAAACGAATAAAAAAAGCGTATACAAAAAAGAAAGGATAATCAAGCCTCTCCAAAATTTTAAAATAATTAATAAAAAGTTTGCAAACGGTGGATTCGCACTATATAGTATAGGCAAAACAAAAAGTAAGGAATATAATGAACTTAAAAAAAATTATGTTAGCTGGTAAAGAGGTATGGCCAATTATCGAAGGTGGTAAAGGAATCAGCATTACAACAGGATTAACTGCTGGAAAATTTGCAGCAGAAGGAGCATGTGGAACATTCTCTGGCGTAAACCCTGACAGCTATGACGAAAATGGAAACCCAGTAAAACGTGAATTCAAAGCAACTTCATGGGCTGAACGTCAAAAAGAAATGGTACAATACGCAATTGCAGGTGGCGTAGCACAAGCAGAAATCGCACACAAAGAATCAAATGGTGAAGGCCGTATCTTTATGAATGTACTTTGGGAAATGGGCGCATCACAAGACGTACTCGAAGGCGTATTATCACGTGCAAAAGGAATGATCCACGGGATCACATGTGGCGCTGGAATGCCTTTCAATTTATCTGAAATTGCAGCAAAATTCAAAGTGTATTATAACCCAATCGTATCATCATCACGTGCATTTAAATTGCTATGGAAACGTGCATACAAAAAACACGCTGAATGGTTAGGTGGCGTAGTATACGAAGACCCATGGTTAGCAGGTGGACATAACGGACTGTCAAATTCAGAAAGCCCAGATGAACCTCAAGATCCATATAACCGTATCGCTGAATTACGTGCATTCATGAATGAAATGGGATTAAAAGCAATTCCAATTATCATCGCAGGTGGTGTATGGGCATTATCAGAATGGAAAAAATACATTGATAATGAAGAAATTGGTCCAGTCGCATTCCAATTTGGAACACGTCCATTGGTAACGGTTGAAAGCCCAATCGGCGATGATTATAAACAAAAATTATTAACATTGGATGAAGGTGATGTAAGCTTACAAAAATTCTCACCAACTGGTTTTTACTCATCTGCAGCACGCAATAAATTCTTACGTAATTTAGAAGCACGCTCAGAACGTCAAATCGCATTCAAAACAGAAACAGATTCTGAATTCTCTATTGAATTTGCACCAAACGCATTCATTACAAAAACAGATAGTGAAAAAGTTGTATCATATCAAAATGATGGTTTTTCAATTGCAATGAAAACACCGGACAATACATTCGTATTTGTATCACCTGAAGAAAATGACAAAATCAAAGACGCACGTCGTAACTGCGTTGGATGTTTATCTGCATGTCAATTCTCTGGATGGACACAGTATGAAGGCTTAAAAATCAAACCAGATCCACGTTCATTCTGTATTCAAAAAACATTATGGGATTTAGCGCATGGTGGAAAAATCGAAGACAACCTAATGTTCGCAGGACATATGGCATTCCGATTTAAAAACGATCCGCTTTATGCAAATGGACACATCCCAACAATTGCAGAATTAATTGAAGTAATTAAGTCTGGAAATTAAATAAAAAAACAGAATAAAAAATACGTTTTATCAATTAAATGATAAAGCGTATTTTTTTTAGTTTTATCCTTGATTCTGAAAGCTTTTTTTCGTATAAATTTAAGCAATAAAAATATAAAACCGGAGAAATCAAAATGTTTAACATCAATACTCTTAAATCAACTTTAACAGAACGCATGGAAAAAGCAGAAGCACACTATCACAAAGAATTAAGTGGGTTACGTACTGGACGTGCATCTGTAAATTTGCTTGACCCTATCATGGTAAATGCATATGGATCAATGACACCAATTAACCAAGTGGCAAGTTTATCTGCTCCTGAACCACGTATGATCTCTGTAAGTGTATGGGACAAAGGAATGGCTAATGCTGTTGAAAAAGCAATCCGTGAAAGTGAATTGGGATTAAACCCACAAATGGACGGAACATTAATCCGCATTCCACTACCACCACTAAACGAAGAACGTCGTAAAGAATTAGTAAAAGTAGCAGGTAAATACGCAGAAGAAACACGTAACTCAATCCGTGGCATACGCCGTGAAGGAATGGAAGAATTAAAATCAGCAGAAAAATCAAAAGAAATTTCTGAAGACGAACAAAAAAAATATTCTGAAGATATCCAAAAATTAACAGACTCATTCATTGCAAAAATCGATGAACACCTCAAAGCAAAAGAAAAAGATATCTTAGAGGTTTAAGCAAACATGGCTGAGGAGAAAACATTAAAGCATCTTGCAATCATCTGTGATGGAAATCGTCGTTGGGCACGTGAAAATGGTAAACTTGAAATGCAAGGCCATGAAGAAGGTGCTAAACGCGTATCTGAATTAGCAGAAGAAGGACAAAAACTAGGCATCCCAGTAATGTCTTTTTGGGTAATGGGAATTGATAACTTCAAACGCTCTGAAACAGAAGTTTCATGGTTGATGCGCCTTGGCCGAATTCACTTAAAAAGAACACGTCAAAAAATAATTGATCAGAACATTCGTTTCCGCCTATGCGGATTACGTGGCGCACCAGCACCAAAAGACGTAATTGAAATGTATGAAAAAATGGAAGAAGAAACAAAAAATAATACTGGAATGATTTTAAATCTTTGTTTCAACTATGGTGGACGTGCTGAAATTTTAAATGCAGTCAAAGAAATTGTCACAAGCGGAATAAAACCAGAAGATATTACCGAAGCAACAATTGAACAACACTTATGGACAGCTGGTCTCCCAGACCCTGATTTAATTATTCGTACAAGTGGGGAACAACGCCTCAGTGGTTTCATGCCATGGCAAATGAATTACAGTGAATTTTATTTTCCAAAATTCTCTTTCCCAGAATTTACAAAAGATAAATTAAAGGATGCTTTCGATGTTTTTGAAAAACGCAATCGCCGCTTTGGCAAAATCTAATTTATACACACGTATCGCATCAAGCATTGTATTGATTGGTATTCTCATGATTATGGGATGGGATTTAATTAACCGTGGAAAATATTTTATTTTCGAACCAGCCATACACGCCATCCATGCAATCTTATTTTTCGAAATGATTAATTTGTTTTTACAAAAACGTATTCAATCATTAATCATAACAATTATAACACTTGGAATATGTTATTACGTTAACTTTGATCCACGTGTTATTATACTAATCTCACTCATAAATGTATTTGCAACATTCAAAATATTACCACGCAATAAACGTATTTGGTTGGGTGCAACAACATTCTTCTTTTTATGGATATTTGGATTCTTAACATTCTTTTTACCATTTATGTATTTATCAGATTTCATCATCTATATGCTAGGCTTCATTATCGCAAACACAATCATCACAGATACTTCAGCCTACTTAATTGGATGCAAATGGGGAAAAACAAAATTAAGCCCATCAATCAGTCCAAACAAAACAATGGAAGGAGCTGGTGGAGCCGTATTAACATCAATGGCATTTGGAATAATTTTAAACGCATTTTTTCCAATCTTTCCATCAATTGTACACACAATTGTAACGGCTGGAATTTTATCAATCCTCGCCCAAGCAGGAGATTTATTTGAATCATACATTAAACGCTTGAACAATGTAAAAGATTCGTCTAATCTAATCCCTGGACATGGGGGATTATGGGACCGCTTAGACAGTCTCTACTTCATTCTGTTCATCATATCTTTCATCGCATGGATCAGATTTTTAATATAAAGGAATTATTGAAATGACTATTATTTACTTTTTAATTGTACTTGGATTTTGTGTATTCATCCATGAGTATGGACACTTTTTATTTGCACGTTTAAATGGCGTACGCGTAGAAACATTTTCAATCGGAATGGGATCAAAAGAAATTTTCGGTTGGACAGATAAACATGGAACACGTTGGAAAATCGCACCATTCCCGCTCGGTGGATATTGTAAAATGTATGGTCAAGAAGATGTACCAACTGAAATCAAACAAGCAAAGAATGTAAAAAACAAATCAGAACACTTCCAATTTAAATCAATTTGGCAACGTGCCTCTATTGTGGTTGGTGGACCATTATTTAATTTCATCAGTGCCTTCATTATCATTTGGGGATTATTCGCATTCGCGGGTGTTCCAAAAACACCAACAATCATTGATAAAGTATCTGTTGATATGCCCGCTGCAAAAGCAGGATTAAAATCAGGTGATAAAATCATCCAAGTAAATAATCGTAAAATTGAAAAATTCCGTGACCTTCAAGCCGAAGTAGGATTATCAAATGGAAAAGAATTAACCGTACAATACAAACGCGACAATAAAATTAAAACAGTTAAATTAACACCTGTAAAAAAAGATGAACAATATTTAATTGGTATCCAAACATCTGTAAAAAAAGATGACTTTGAAAAAGTACCATTTTCAAAATCATTCACAGAAGCAGGAAAAGAATTTTCAAATCAATTAACAGCCCTCTTCCGTGTAATTAATCAAATGGTAAAAGGCGAACGCTCTGGTAAAGAACTCGGTGGATTTATCCAAATTGCAGAGGTATCAAAAGATGCTGCAAACGCAGGATGGTACAGCTTTCTATTCTTAATTGCATTCTTGTCAATTAACTTAGGTTTAATGAACTTACTTCCAATCCCAGTATTGGATGGGGGACACCTTGTGTTCTTAGCAGTCGAAGGAATCACACGCAAACCTTTAAATGAAAAAGTATTCCAAGCATTCAGCATTATTGGATTTTCATTCCTTGCATTCATTATGGTATACGCAACTATTAACGACATTATCAGAGCAATCGGAGGCTAATAAAGCACATGAAACGTCATATATTTATTTTTATCATTACTCTTTTAATGTCAGTATCTGCACACGCGGTAACGATTTCAAATATCACCGTGGATGGAAATAAACGTCTTAGCAAAGAAAGTATCATCGCAGAAACAGGTGTGAAAAAAGGCGAAAATATACGTCCATCAACACTCAATAAAATCATTAAAAAATTATATGCAACAGATTGGTTCGAAGACGTAAATGTACGTACAAAAGGATCAACACTAAATATTACGGTAAAAGAAAATCCAACGATCAATCGTATCAGCTTCGAAGGAAATGATGAAATTGATGATGATACATTAAAAATGGAAACAGGTCTAAAACCACGCCAAACATACTCTGCAGCAATTACTCAAAGTGCGATTTCTCGTATGCTAGAATTATATAAACGCAGCGGAATGTTTACCGTATCAATTGAACCAAAGATTATTAAAAAAGATCAAAACCGAGTAGACCTTGTATTTGAAATAAAAGAAGATGATAAAACATATATTAAGAAAATTGACTTTTCTGGAAACGAAGCATTCCATAAAGGAAAATTAAAAGAAGTTATTTTATCACGTGAACAACGCTGGTGGCGTTTCTTAAGCTCATTTGATACATATGATCCTGATCGTATTTTATATGACCGTCAATTACTAAAACAATTTTACCTCCGCAACGGATACGTAGATTTTAAAATCACAAAAGTGGATGCAAATATGACACCTGATCGCAAAGGGTATTACATGCACATCACTGTTGAAGAAGGACCGCGTTATAAATTCGGAGACGTTAACATTGAAAATACATTGGATGATGTACATGTAGAAAAATTAAAACCATTAATCGAATTTAAATCAGGTGAATTTTACAACATCGATGATATTGAAAAAACAAAAGAACAAATTAGTGAATTTATTAATAATAAAGGATATGCATTTGGAAAAGTTGATATTATTCCACAAAAAGATGATAAAAAAAATACAGTAGGAATTACATTTAAAATTAATAAAACACCAAAAATATACATTAACCGTATCGATATCCATGGAAACAGTCGAACAATGGATTATGTAATCGAACGTGAATTCCGTGTAAAAGAACAAGACGCATTTGATTTATCAAAAATCCGTCGTACAAAACAACGTTTAATGGGATTACGCTACTTTAAAAATGTGGATATTAAAACAAGTACAGATCCAGTGCAAAAAGATCGTATTAATATTTCAACAACAGTAGAAGAACAACCAACAGGTGAATTAAATTTCGGTTTTGGATGGTCTACATTAAACGGAGCAATGTTAGACGCTGGAATCCAAGAAAAGAATTTCATGGGTAAAGGACAAACACTCGGACTAACTTCTGTGATTTCTGAAAAACGAAATAAGTTCTTATTAAGTTTCACAGAACCATATTTCTTAAACCGTGAATTATCTGCTGGATTTGATATCGATTATACATACTATCGTTATTCAGATGACTATGGATATGATATGCAAAGTTACGGGGCATCATTTCGTTTAGGATGGGCATACACTGAAAAGTTACGAAGCCTTTTACGCTTCAGCGCAAATTCTGACGACATTACAAATGTATCAACTGGTGCACCTGCTGATATCCAAGACGAAGAAGGTGAAGTAGATATTTATATGATTTCAAAAAGCATCAGTTATGTAGATATGCAAACAGACTATGTAAATATGACAAAAAATGGAATCTACGCAACGGGTAAAATAGATTATGCAGGAATGAAAGGAGATGAAAATTTCATCCGTGGAGAAACATCATTAAGCCTTTCTCATAATTTCTGGGACAAAGAATATCAACTTGGATTTTCATTAACAGCTGGAAAAATTTGGCCAATCCAAGATAAATACATCAAACGTTCATACCGTTACTATCTCGGGGGAGATAACTTACGTGGATTTGATATTGCTGGAATCGGGGCACGTTCAGCCGTAAATCTTGATTACGCATACGGTGGATATTCAAAAGTGAATGGAACACTTCAACAAAACTTTCCTGTTGGATTACCAAAAGAATACCAAGTAAGCGGATTTATTTTCTCTGACTATGGATGGATGGGTGAACCTGATTATGGAACAACAGATCCAAGCCAAGTACTTTACGATCCAAGTGTACGTGTATCAATTGGATTAGGAATCAAATGGAATACTCCAATGGGCGAAATTAATATCTCATGGGCAAAAGCAATTGAAAAAGAATGGTATGACGAAATCGAACCATTCCGCCTTTCATTCGGAACACAATTCTAAAAAAAGGTACGAATTAATTCGTACCTTTTTTTATTAAAATTTAAATTGATTTGCAGACTCTAAAAGAGCCAATAAATTTTCATCCGTTTCATCCCAGTTAAACTCATTACAAAAAGAAGTTTTTTTATTAGTAACAAGTCCAGATACTGCAATTGGTTTATTTTCTTTATTCAAATCAAAATGATAAGAGATAAGCGAGTCACCTTTATAAACAACATACTCCAAGTACTCATGATACTTTAATGAAAAAACAAACTGATCTGCTGAAATCAATATATGACCAACATCGATCAATTCCGCACTCTGCATCCCTGATATTTTATTTTTAATCACAAGAGTACCTTTATGATTTAAAAAAATTTCGGGGGTCACATTACTAATGCATACATTAATTGATTCAATATCATTAACGCTTAAAACAGGTAATTTTGCATCAGTGTTACATGAAACAAAAATAACTAAACTAAAGAAAAAAATTAAATTTTTCATACATAATTATTTAATAATTTAAATTAGCTAAGAAATATAAAACAAATTTAAATATTGTCAAGAGAAAGCCTCTCCGTGAAAACAGAGAGGCTTAAAAAATACAATTCTAAAATTATTTATTTGGAATAATTTTAATTTCTACACGACGATTAGATGCGCGTCCTGATGAAGTACTATTTGATGCAATCGGAGAACCTTCACCCATACCTTGCACCATAAAACGACGTGATGACAATCCTTGACCTAATAAATATTTTGCAACACTATCTGCACGAGAATAAGACAATTGCTTATTATATGACAAAGAACCAGTATTATCTGTATGTCCAATTACTTGAACAGTTGTCTTATCATACTTTTTAAATACTTTCGCAACAGAATTTAATGTTGGATAGAAATCAGATTGAATTGACGCTGAATCTGTTTTAAATGTAATATTTCCTGGCATGATTAATGTGAGAGTATTACCAGAACGTTTCACTTGAACGCCTGATGCCATAAGTTCTCGACGAAGATCCGCTTCTTGATCATCCATATAATCTCCAATACCAGCACCAATTAAACCACCAGCGGCAGCACCTGCTAATGCAGCTTCTCGACTTTCCGTTGAACCAATAGCCGCACCAACAGCAGCCCCAGCCAATGCACCCCAAGTAGAATTAGATGTTTGTTCTTCCCCAGTATAAGCATTTTGTGTCGTACACGCTGACAAAGCCATCACTGATACAAGTGTAAATAAAACTGATTTATTCATAATGATCTCCTTAAAATTAATACGCCTTAACGGTAACAAAAAGAAAATCAAGTTGCAAGCAGGAAAAATGAATTCCTAAGCAAAAACTTGACTCTTTTAAAAAATCGAGTAAAAGTAAAAACAGAGAAAGAAAATAAGGATAAAAAACAAAAGATTATCCAAATGGAAAAAAAGCTCTGGCTAACCATTTTATTACTTTGTCTAACAACACCCATCCATGCAACAATGATTAATGGACGTGCCGGTGTTGAAATTATAAGATTAGAACGTATCAATGTTCCAAGCACAACAATCAGTAATGCTGTAATCCAAACAATGCAAATTAAAAATCAAACATACTTTGATCATAACCTGATTTCAGATGCAATTGATACAATAAATAAAAATCTTAAACAAAATTCTGAAAATTTAGAAATAGCAATCAACCATAATGATAAAAACAAAATTAATGTAACGGTGAATTACTAATGCAATTAATTATCACTTATTGCGCCCACGAAGAACAAAAAAGAAAAAGACATGAATTCCCATCAATAACAGCGGGAACATTATCACAAATCGCTTCAAAAAACGAAACAAGCAATATAGTACTGGATGAATATTTTTTAGGCTCACAAGATTTTAATTACAATCTACATCACCATATTAAAAAAGCTCTCAAAAATAATGAAAAAATAGCCATCAGCTTTTCTATCACAAATGACACCGCTGAACATGCCTTAGAAATCATGCGCATGCTAAAAGAAAAATACGGAAATAAAATCACAACACTCCTTGGTGGGATGCAGGTAAATCTAATGCCGGAAGCATTTACACAAAATACCATAAATGGAAAACTGCCTGCCGATGTAATTGGAATTGGAGATGGAGAAAAAATCTTACCTGAAATCTTAAATGATATTGAAAATAATAATCTTCAAAAAATATACAAAGGCCAAACAAATACAAACGATAAAGAATTTGCTTCATATGACAACTTCATTCATCCAAAAGTAATCTCATGGTACCCAAATAAATTAATTGAAATAACAAAGTGGACTCAAAATCTCTTTAATCAAGAATTTGATTTTAGATTTCCACATATTCCAAATTTAACAGTAGAAGGTTATTACGCGGGAAATTGTACGTGGAAAGAATTAAATGGAGAACCATGTTCATTCTGCTTAGATCGCGAAACCCGCAAAAAAAATATCTCACTTGAAGAATATATCGAATACGAAGCAGAATTAGTCAAAAAAAATCATCCAAGAGTCATTGCTGATAAAGCACCAAACTTTATGCCTATCCGCCAAAAAGAACAACGCGAATATTTAGAACGATATATTGAATTAATGAATCAACATCAATACAGAGTGCCTCGTCAAGTATCATCAAATCTCATCTCCATCCATGAAGAAAATATAGACTTATATAAAAAAGCCTGGATTTATGGATTTTCATTTGGTGTTGAAAGCTTTAACGAAAAAATCCTTAAACAACAAAACAAACCACAAAAAAACAAAACACATATCTATAAAACATTTGATATCTTAGAACAAAATCAAATCTGGTTTAATTGCCAAACAATCATTGGGTCCATCAATGAAAGTGAAGAAACGCTGGATGAAATGAAAACAGAATTACAATATATTGCAGGAAATTATAAATACTGTGATTTATTATCTCCGACACTACTCAGCCTTTATCCAGGAACAAAAGATTATCAAGAATATGAACAAACATATCCAGAAAATGAATACTGGAAAAAATATCAAGAAAATGGATATTTATCAATTCCAGATATGAATAAACTTAGTCTCGAATACATGCAAGAATGTAATAAAAACAATCTCAACCCTGAATACTTAATGCAATATTTCCGAGAAAACTTAAAAATAAGATAAAGTTGGTTGGGGAACGTGGATTCGAACCACGACTGATGGAGTCAGAGTCCATAGTTCTACCGTTAAACTATTCCCCAATAAAAAAGGACGCTGTTACACGCCCTTTTTAAATCTATCGAGTCAGAGCGTCATATTTCTTACGACGTTGCGTCTGAAGATCTTTAGACGATAATTTCATCAATGCTTTTAATTCTTTAACAACAAATGTTTTAACTGAATCCATCGCATCAAATCGTGCACGTTGAGCACCACCAACAGGTTCATCAATAATCCCATCAATAATGTTCATCTTTTTCAAATCTTGTGCAGTAATTTTCATCGCATCAGCAGCAGCTTCTTTCATCATTGGATCACGCCATAAAATAGACGCACATCCTTCTGGTGAAATCACAGAATATACTGAATGCTCTAACATAAATACTTTATCAGCAGCAGCAATCGCAATCGCACCACCAGATCCACCAGCACCAATAATAACTGAAATCATAGGAACTGATAAACGGAGACATTGAGCCGTTGCCTGAGCAATCGCTTCCCCAACACCACGTTCTTCTGATTCAGCACCACAGAAAGCACCATCAGTATCAACAAGTGAAATCACAGGTAAGCCAAATTGATCTGCCATTTTCATTAAACGAATAGCTTTACGATACCCTTCTGGTTTCGCTAAGCCAAAATTATGTTTTTGACGAGTTGCAATATCATGCCCTTTTTCCTGAGCCAATACCACAACAGGCATTCCATCTAAACGAGCTAATCCACCGATCAATGCTTGATCTTCACCATAAAAACGATCACCTGCCAATTCTTGGAAATCAGTAAAAATACGATTAATATAATCCAAACCATGTGGACGATCCGCATGACGTGACACAAGTGTTTTTTGGTAAGAACTTAATTTGTTATAAATTGAAGCCAACTCTTTATCATAAGCAGGTGTTCCCACTTCTAATTTTTCTAAACTTTTTTCAAAAGGCAATAATTGTACCATAATTTCACCTATTTCTTTTTAACATTTGTCAGTAATGACAAAACATTACCAAGTGTTGATTTTAATTCAGAACGTTCAACAACAATATCAACCATTCCATGTTCTCTTAAATATTCCGCAGTTTGGAAATCATCTGGTAATTTTTCACCAATAGTGCCTTCGATCACACGACGACCAGCAAAAGCAATTACAGCCCCTTTTTCAGCAATATGAACATCGCCTACCATTGCAAATGATGCTGTTACACCACCAGTTGTTGGATTCGTTAACACAACAATATAAGGAAGACCTGCATTTTTAAGATCTTCAATTGCCATCAATGTACGTGGCATTTGCATCAATGAATTAATACCTTCTTGCATACGGGCACCACCAGATGCTGGAATAAGCACAAACGGAGCTTTACGTGCTAACGCTTCTCCCGCAGCTTTCATAATTCCTTCACCAACAGCACGTCCCATAGATCCGCCCATAAAAGCAAAATTAAAACAAAGAACAACTGTTTCAACGCCGTCAATTTTACCAACAGCAGTTTGAACCACATCTTGTTCCCCAGTCGATTTACGATATTTCTTCAAACGATCAGCGTAAGATACTTTATCAGTAAATTTTAATGGATCATCTGAGGGAATTGGCATCTCAATTGTTTCAAATTTAGCGCCATCAAATAATAATTCAAAACGTTCAACAGGTGTCATAGCGGCATAATAACCACATGATGGACACACTTTTGAGTTTGAATGAAATTTTTTAGAATAGATCATGTCTCCACATTCACGACATGTCATCCACAATTTATCAGAAACCTCTGCATATTTTGCATGCGGCTTTTGTGGAAATTTACAGCTGTTCGCCATAATAAATACCTCTTATAAATAAAATTGAAATTAATCCTGATTAAGTCGGTTAAATAGCATTTTACCAACTTTAAAATTCACAGACTTAGATGAAGAAACATCAACTACATCGCCTGTTTTAGGATTACGAGCACGGTACCCAACTTTAGTGCGTGGTTCAAAAACCCCAAAGCCACGAAGTTCAATACGGTCACCTTTTAAAAGACTTTCTCGCATAAAGCCGAAAACTTCACGAACAATCGCATCGACCTCTTCCAACGAAAAGCCTTTATGTTTTTCTTTCAAAACTTTTACTAATTCTGATCTAGTCATAACATCTCGCATTTTGACACAGAAAAAAGGAAACTTCAAGCCAAAAAGAACATTTTATGAGATTTATTAGAAAAAACGCAACTTATAAGAGAATAAATAAAAAAACAGCCCCTAAAAAAGGAGCTATTTAAAGATTATTAAACATAAAATTAAGATAGAATCGCTAAAATAATGACGCCAAACAATAAGGCAATCAACAACCAATGCAAATAATAATACAAATCAACACTTGGATGAGATGTAATACGATAATGAATCGGGTTCTGAGATAAATTAGTTGGCTTTAACTGAACCTTAGAAGAATGAGGAACTTCCGAAGGCTTTTGATATAAAACATCTTTTAACCCAGCATCAGGCTTTGCATATTCTTTAACCAAATCTTGTTTTTGACGCTCAATTTGAAAGAATTTCAATTCTTGTTCACTATGTTTATCCAAACGTTCTTGAATAAGTTGTAAACGAGCATGAATCGCATCTAATTCTCTACGTGATTTTTCAATACGAACTTTTGCACGTTTCACACGACGTTCACGAATTTTTTCTTTTTCGATTGCTTTATATAAAAGCTCTAACGCACGAGATTCTTTTTCTTCATCAACTTTATGTGGATGTTCTTTTTTCAAGGCTTTCAATTTTTGCATACGAGCCTGTGCCAACGCCAATGATTTACGAACCGCCTTCAAAGCATTCATAGAACCTTCAACAGTTTCTTCAGCTTTTTCCAATCCATAACGTTCTTCTTCCATACGTTTCAACGCATGAGCAAAAGCAGCTTTTTCTTTATTAATCACAATACGATTTAAAAGAATATCGTCTTTAGGATTATCAAATGCACGTTCATAAACAGAAAGATTATCATATTCAATATCAAGCTTTTGAAAAAGATGTCCTTTTTTAGGACGAATTTGTTGCAAATCCAATCCATAATCTTTTGAAAGGATTTCATCCCATTTGCGATCAGGATTTTTAGGATCTTTATTAAGAATCAAACGAACATTAGGAGTAATTTGATCACATGTTTTATCTAAAACAAATAACAAATGACCATGGTCCGCATAAAAAGCGGTGAAATTAAACAATGAATGAACGGCATCACATTCGATCAGCCCAGTTGGGGAACTATTCTTGTCCCTCCACGTTTGCTTCATCATTTGAAAGCTCCTTTTCTTGAGATGCAGAAGGAATTGCATATGCTACTGTACAGTGATGCAAACAATATGGTTTTCCTTTATGAGAAGGTTCTCCACAAAAACGAAAATCATCCCCACGTGGATCACCACTTGGCCAACGACACATTCCTGGTTTAATGTCATTAATTGCAACACCTGGCAAATCTTTAGATGCACTTGATCGTGCTTTATGAACAACAGGCATTACTTTAATTTCTTCTTCATCAAGATCAATATCATCTACTTTTGATGATCTAACAACTTTTTCAATTGTTTCTTTTACAACGTTTTTAGCCGTTTTAATTGGAGAAACACGAGATTTCAAACCAATACGGTGAGCTTTACCCACAACAGCATTTTTTGAAACGCCCAATTTTTTTCCAATTTCAGATGTTGAAAGCCCTTTATCCCAAAGCTTTTTCAACTTATCAATTTTACGAGTTGTCCATGTATCTTGAACCATGTGCTATCCTTTTCATTTTGAATGATTTTGAGTATGCCATCAATACTCGAATGTGTCAATGTATAATTTCACAAAAAAAGCCCAGTTAAACTGGGCTTTTCCTTTCTCCAAGAGAGTATTAAATCTTAATAAATAAGACCTAAATACCAAATGCTGCAAATTTTTTGTTAAATTTATCAGCTTGTCCACCTGAAACTGTTTGTGATTTTGTTTTTGTCCACGCAATATGAGATTTTGGATCTACATCTACTGTAATATCTTTTGAAGATGTTGAAAACATTTTTACTTGTTCTCCATCAGTCATTGTTACAGTAATCTCATTATATTTTGGATGAATACCTTTTTTCATAGCCAAATATCCTTTTTTATTTGCATACATGCATTAAATTCGTTAAAATGTAGAACACTTATAATAAAATCATTCGAACTTTGCAAGGAAAAAATGAATCAAAAAGAACAAAATGGTATTTTAATTATCATTTCATCTCATTCTGGTGGCGGAAAGGGAACGATTACTAAAGAAATTTTCAAAAAATTTAAAAAAATCAAACCATCTGTATCTATGACAACACGTGAAAAACGAAGCGGCGAAACAGAGGGAAAAGACTACTATTTTGTATCAAAAGAAGACTTTGAAAAACACATAAAAAAAGGTGATATCCTTGAATATGCAATGTTACATAGATTTTTCTACTCAGGCACCCCTCGAAAACCAATTGAAGCAGCCTTAAAAAAAGGACAAAGTATCCTTCTTGAAATTGATGTCCAAGGATTAAAAAGTATTAAAAAACTATTTCCTAAAAAACAAATTTTATCAATCTTTATTAAAACACCAACTCTAGAAGAAGCAAGACGTAGACTTTTGCTCCGTGGACGCGATACAGTTGATGAAATTGAAGAACGTATGTTAACTGCTGAAGAAGAATTAAAACATGTAAATGAATACGACTATCTCATTATCAATGACGATTTACAAACCGCACTTAATGAAATATTTGAAATTATTGAAAAAAAGATCCAATAAAAAAACTCCCAGTTGGGAGTTTTTTTTATTATTTTACATTTATTTAACGTGTACAATATACGCGATATTGACGTGGTGAATATAATCCATATGTTAATGTACCTAATAAACCATTTAAAAATGTTTGTTGAGCTTCAACACGAGCAACTTTATTTGCTCCACCACAAATAGCAGCTGCATTAATTTCATCATCTTGACCAAGACCATAAATAAAGAAATGAGATACAGTATCTTCACCCTTCATACCATATTGACCATTAATAGTAAAAGTTTGTTTTGAACAAGCTGAAAGAGATCCAACAACCATCAAAGACAATAAAAGCTTTTTTAACATAAATTTTCTCCTTTCTAAAAATTAAATAAAAACGCATAAAAAAATGTACGAAACAGAAAATAAAAAAGCAAGAAAAAAACTTAAAAAGAGTTAAAATTTATGATACAATATAAAGAATAAAGATACCCAAAATATTTGATCGGATAAAAATTCCGTTTCATTTTAATAAACAGGATTAAAAAGAATAATCATGCAAAATTTTTTACCCTTAGAAATAAAACTTTTTTTACAAAAATTAGGACGTAAAATCCTCGCCATTTTAATATTAAGTGGCGCAGCATATTTAATGCTGTCATTACTCACACATTCAAATAATTTAACAACACTCTTAATCTATACAGGTGAGAAAAAAAGTGCAATGAACAATATCAGTTCACAATTATTTACAATCCTCGGGATTCAAGCATTTTTCATCCCAATCGTATTATACCGCATCGGTCATCACATTTGGCATGATTTTGAAGCCATCTTTAAAACAGAACGTACTTTTGCTTTTATATCAGGAATTTGCTTACTCAGTATGACTCTCAGCGCAATTCCAGTTTCAACATTTCCTACAACAGCAGGACTCGGTGGAATTATTGGAATAAACTTTTTATATGGATTGGCAACATTTGGTAAAATACTCCATATTCCATACTTAGAATTTATCATTGCAATGATCGCCTTACCACTTGGAACAATTGGCATTATCTTTGGATTAAATCTCACTAAAGAAAGTTTTGAAAAATGTGAATATGCACTTCAAAAACTAATATATTATATCAAGAAAAAATTATTCATAAAAAAAGTAACAAAACCTGTGCCGACAAGATCGATACAACGCACACATCAACCACAACAAGCCCAAAGAATGCCAGCGCCACAACCGCAAAGAACAACCACACCAATTCCAACAAATGGAAAATCAAAAATCTTAAGTTCACTCACACCTGAAAAACAAGCAGGTGAAGCCGCTGTCAAAAACATCAAAATGGAAAAAGTGTTTAAACTCCCACCTCTCAGTTTATTACAAAACCCACGCCCAAGCAGAATAACGCAAGCCAATGCAATGCAAATGCAACAACAAACTGCACATATGCTCATTAACTTTATGGAAGAATTTGGTGTAAAAGGACGTATTACAAATGCACACAAAGGGCCAGTGATTACCTTATATGAATTTGAACCAATTGCAGGAACAAAAACATCAAAAATTACAAGCTTAGCTGAAGATATTGCACGTTCAATGAGTTTGGACGCTCTCCGTATTGCAACTCTCCCTGGAACAAACGTAATTGGATTAGAACTCCCAAACATGAACCGAGAAACAGTATACTTCAAAAGCCTCATCGAAAATGAACAATTTAAAAATTTAACATATCGCCTTCCAATCGCACTTGGATCAGATATCGGGGGTGATCCCGTATACGTACCACTTGAAAAAATGCCACACTTATTAGTGGCTGGACGAACAGGGGCTGGTAAATCGGTATTTATCCGTGCAGTTATCTTATCTTTACTATATCGTCTAACCCCAGAAGAATGTCGCTTCATCTTAATTGATCCAAAGATGCTCGAATTTGCAGATTGGAATGACATCCCTCACCTTTTAACCCCAGTGGTAACAGACCCTGCCGCGGCAGTAAATACATTAAAATGGGCTGTACGAGAAATGGAAGAACGTTACCGTAACATGTCACTGATGCGTGTAAAGAATATTGAAGGCTATAATGAAAAAATTAAAACAGCGAAAGAAAATGGAAAACGCCTAAAGAAAAAAGTGAAAAAAGGAATTGATCCTACAACAGGACACGTAATCTATGGTGAAGAAGATATCGAAATGAAAACAATGCCATATATTGTAATCATCGTGGACGAATTGGCGGATCTGATGATTGTGGCGGGTAAAGAAGTAGAAGCCTCTATCCAACGTCTTGCTCAAATGGCACGTGCAGCTGGAATACACTTAATCTTGGCAACACAACGTCCATCTGTAAATGTGATCACAGGGGTAATCAAAGCCAACTTCCCAACACGTATCAGCTTCCAAACGACATCTAAGATCGACAGTCGTACAATCCTGGAACAAATGGGGGCAGAACAACTCCTCGATAAAGGAGATATGCTTTACCTCAATGCAGGAAAAAAGCCTGTACGTGTACAAGCCCCATTCGCAACAGAAAAAGAATCTCAAGATGTGGCTGATTATCTAAAAACACAAGGTAAACCAGATTTTGTCAGAAATGTAACCGAAGAAAAAACAGATCAAAAACCAAGTGTACTCGACATGGCAAACAGTGGATCTGATAAAGGAAAATCGGATAATGAACTCTATGACCAAGCGGTTGAAATTGTACAAAAATATAACCGCGCATCAATCAGCTTCGTACAAAGACAGCTCCGCATCGGATATAACCGTGCAGCAAATTTAATCGAGGAAATGGAAGAAAATGGGGTGGTATCCTCACCAAACACAGCCGGGAAACGTGACGTGCTCGGAAAAAACGACTAAGGACAAATAATGAATAAACGAAAACTTGGAATAAAACTAACATTAACGGCAATACTCACCCTCTCACTATTTCAATATATGGGATACAAAGACCAACAAGAGCTTAAAAGCGAACAAGCACAAGAAATGTATATTGCGGCTGAAAACAACCAAACAGAAGACTTGTTAACAATGTTACAACTTGGCTGGGATGCAAACAGTATTTGTAAAGATCCATGCACAGGATGGACCCCGCTAATGATAGCATCTGCCGAAGGACACACAGACGTGGTAAAATTGCTCTTATCACATAATGCAGACCCAAATATCCAAAACAGCTTTGGTCGCACAGCACTGCACTTTGCGGAACGCTATGAATTTTATGACATCGTTGAAGCATTATTAAAAGCTGGTGCCAACCCTAATCTTGAAAGTGTCGACAAAGATGTAAATTCTCCAATGAAAGGCGCTCTGACACAAAAGAATGATTCAAAAATGTTAAAATTACTTATTCAATACGGGGGAAATCCTAATCTTGTATTTTGGGATCTCACACCTTTGATCCAAGCGGTAATGTTTAACGATGCTGAATTGGTTCAAATGCTGATCGAAAAAAATGCAGATCCATATTATGTAAAAATCATCAAAGGAAAAAGTTACACAGCAATAGACTTAGCATCCAATAAACCTAAAATCAAAAAATTGCTAGATAAATACATAAAAAAATATAAAAAAGACTAGTATAATTTTATTTTTGTGTTATAAAAAACACAAACTATTATACTATGAAAAGAACTATTCTACTACTTCTCATAGGCTTAACAGCCTATGAATCAATTGATGCCACTCGGAAAAAAGAATTAAAACCAACAACATCCATAGAAATGGGTTATCTCTTGATACAACAAGATGGTCCATCTTTATCAGGGTTTGAAATGGGATGGAAAAAAGAACTTTTTCAACATCATTTTTATCAAACAATGATACAAGTTGTGTCCCCTGAACTTTATTTAAAATATGGACAAACAAACAATGGAAATTTAATGACTGGTGGCATAAATGTAAAATTTGGAATGGGAAAACCCAAACCAAAAAACACATTTAAACAAGTTCATTCTCGTATACCCAAAAACTTCATCTATTATTCAATAGGAATGGGTTATGGAAATACAGATGGAATGAATATAATTGAAGTTCCTGTTGACATAGGCATACCTGTACAATTTAAAAAAACAAATTTTAAAAAATCTAAATTACTCTACAGCCTATACTACAGATTTACCCCACAAAAAATTGCAAGCCTAATATCATATGGGCATGCAGCAGGAATCCGAATAGAATTCTAATAAAAAGAGGCTCTGATATGGGCCTCTTTTTTTATTATAATCAAAAAAGTTGTATTATATAAAATATTAATGATATACTAACCCAAAATCTATCGAATTATGAAAAAAATTATTCAAACAACCCTAATCGTATTTATCGTAAAATTTACAATGGCCAGTGATCAATTGAAAAAATATCATTGGATAGAACAAACAAGTATATCATCTGGAATATTCTTGCACGAATTTGGAAAAGGCTTTGAAATAAATATTCGACAAGAAGTCTTTAAATATTCATTAATCAATACCACGATGCATTACTTTTCTATTGAGCCATATTTAAAATTCAATAAAATAAATGATGAAATGATTTTAAGTGCTGGCGGTGGTATACAAATGGACTTTGGAACAGATAAATTAGGCTTTCCATTAAGCCATTGGAAATCTAGTGATAAAGATAATTTTTACTCTGTCTTTATTGGATGCGGATATGGAAATTTTATAAATAATAAAAAAGGCTTAGAAATTCCAATCGAAATAAGTAAAGCACTTTACTTTAAAAAACGCCAACAAGAAAAGAAAAGAGAAGTATTAACCGCATTTTATCAAATAACATTTACCAATATTCCAAAAGATGCGATCCATACTCATACCATTGGTTTACGATACGATATTTAAAAAGAGGCTCTAATAAGAGCCCCTTTTTTATTATTCTTCTTGAGTTTTTTCTTTAACAACAGCCGTTGATGAAAAACACTTAATCAACTGAACATCATACACAGGATGTTCTAATGCGGATAGAGATGGACTTTTAGAACTCATCCAACCTGAAAAAACACGTGACACTTCTTCTGTTTCAAATTCACGTTGTTTATCTTGAATTTCCACAAAAAACCAAAAATCACGACTATTTTCATAACGTTCATAACATTTTTTCACATTAAATTGCAAATCTTCAAACAACATTTTTTCACCAACTTGCAATTCAATTTGTTGTGATTGAGATTTTTTCTTATCCACAACTTGAATAAGCGCACGATCATAAGCAACTAAATTAGGATCTACAACCATATCAACTGCCATCGTTGATGTTGTAAATAAAACCGTACACAACATTAAAATATATTTCATTTATTCAGCTCCTGAAAACAATACTTGGCCAATCAAATCTTCCAAAGACTTAAAATCTTTTGCAGTGATGGAATCACCATCTGATAAATACTCTGTCAATTTACCAAGTTTAATTCGTACATACTTATCCCCCATCAATCCATAAGTTGAAATTTCAACAATAGAATCTTTTGGAAGACGTAAATCTTCATCCAATGATAAAGTAATATCAACACGGTAATCAGAACGATTCAAACGAATATCCTTTACCGATCCAATTTTCACACCTTTTAAAACAACATCAGCCCCAACATGCAAATCACCTGCACTTGAAAACACAGCATGCACATCATATCCTTTAACCGTTTGCACATCAGCTTTAGACAATGTCCAACCTAAAAAGAAAAACGCCAACAATAAAACGAACACCCCAACCAATGTTTCAAACGGTTGTTCATCTTTCGTATACTTCTTAAAAAAAGAAGCAAGTCCAGTAAAAAAGGAGATCAAAAATGCCCCACGATTTAAACGTTTATTCATTTTCAACCTCCTTGTTTGTAATTAATTGAATTCCTATTTTACAATAGAACAATTAAATACGCAATAATTAAGCTTCGTCTTTTTTAGCAGGAGCTTCAGTTGCTGTAGCAGCTTCTTCAGCCTTAGCTTGTGCAGCCGCTTCAATAGCAGAAGCTTCACGTTCAGCTTCACGGATTTTTTGTGCTTTCGCAATATCTTCCGTAATACGAGCTTTACGTCCAGTTAATTCACGTAAGTAATATAACTTTGCACGACGCACTTTACCAACACGTACCAATTCAATTTTTTCAACGTTTGGTGAGTGTAATGGGAACACACGTTCCACACCTTCACCAAATGAAATTTTACGTACAGTAAACGTAGAATTTACACCATTATTTTTACGTGCAATACATACACCTTCAAAAATCTGAATACGTTCACGTTTACCTTCGATAACTTTTGTATGCACTTTAATTGTATCCCCTGCTTTGAACGGAGGGATTTTTTTAGATTCTAATGCATCCATTTTCTTTTTTTCAAATACTTTCAGTAAGTTCATAATAACCTCTTAACTGTTTGTGTTATTTAATTTTTTGTGCTTTTTGCCATAAATCAGGACGGCGAGCTTCTGTTAACTTTTGCGATTCTTCCAATCTATACGCATCAATATTAGCATGATGCCCAGATAAAAGAACCTCAGGAACAGATAATCCATTCCAAACAAGTGGACGTGTATAATGCGAATGTTCAAGTAATGAATTTTCAAAACTTTCATTTACAAGAGATTCTTCTGATCCTAAAACACCCGGCAACAAACGTACTACTGAATCCAATACCACATGAGCCGCAATTTCACCACCAGAAAGAACATAATCTCCAATTGAAAGTTCTTCCACATTATAATAATCTAACACACGTGCATCCACCCCTTCATAATGCCCACACAGTAATGTAACATTACCTGCTTTGGCAATTTCATTGGCTTTTGCTTGATCCAAAGTTTTTCCACGAGGTGACAAATAATAAATTGTCTTCTTAGCCTCTTGTGGCAAACTTTCAATCGCGTGTCCCACAATATCCGCACGCATTACCATACCAGCCCCACCACCATACGGTGTATCATCAACTGTCTTATGGTTATCTGTTGCAAAATCACGAATATTTGTTGTTGATAACGACCATATACCTTTATCTAATGCACGCCCAACAACAGAATGTGCCAGAGGACCTGGAAACATATCTGGGAAAAGCGTTAAAATATGTGCATTAAAGCAAGTGGTCGACATCAATCTCAATACTCCCATTTTCTAAATCAACAGACTTAATAGCGTCTTCTTGAAATGAAATTAATTTCACGACACGTGGTGTACTGATTTCCAATACATCTCCCGCACCATAATTTTGAACTGATTTAACAGTCCCAATAACTTCATCCCCTGATTTAACAGACAATCCAATCAAATCATTGTAATAAAAAGTATCTTCATCATCTAATGCATCTAAATCATCACGTGAAACATATAATAATGTTCCTTTTAACAATTCAACAGCATTACGATCATCATACCCTTTAATCATTGCATTAAAAGTATCCCCATGCCCACCGTACTGTTTTAATTTAAATAGAGTACCATGTTCATCCACAAGATTGATATCAAAAATAGCCAAAGGATCATCCATAAAAGATTTCACCTTTACACCACCTTTAACACCATGCGGTGAAAGGATCTTAGCAACACAAATATTTTGATTAGCATTTGTCATAATTAAGCATCAGCCTTTTCTTCAGTAGTCACTTCTTCAGCAGGAGTTTCTTCTGCTACAGGAGCTTCTTCTGTTACTTCTTCAGCTGGTGCTGCTTCCGCTTCAGCTGCTGCAGTTGCTGCGGCTTCTTTAGCTGCTTCTTCTGCTGCTTTTGCTTCAGCTTCGGCTGCTTTACGAGCTTCTTCAGCTTCTGCTATTTTAGCAGCTTTTTCTTCAGCACGTTGAACAGCTTTTGCTTTAGGCTTATGTTGTTTAGTTTGTTCGCCTTGTGGTTTTGCTTTTACCAATCCTTCTTTAGCCAACCAGCTATGAACACGATCAGTAGCTTGAGCACCAGTACCCAACCAATATTTAACACGTTCTAAATCCCAAACAAGACGTTGCGCTCCATCTTTTGGCAACATAGGATTAAACGTACCAAGTTTTTCAATAAAACGACCATCACGTGCCATACGGCTATCTGCCGCTACAATATGATAGAAAGGACGTTTTTTTGATCCATGACGTGATAAACGAATTTTAATCATTAATCATTTCCTTTTTTATTAAAATGCCGAAACATTTAAATTAAATATACGCAAAAAACGACAAAGAGCGAGACTCGCCGTTTGCCGTGGATGCCCCGCACACCCTTACATACACCATTAATTCGGGATTAAATTACGGTGAAAGATAATCTGATTCGCTCAAAAAGTCAAGTTAAACTTGATTTATTAAAATATGTGATCTATATTATGGGTGTCTTCGGACTACGATGCTAAACCTTTGCCAGAATAGGCAAGATGGACCCCGGGGCAGTACCGGGCAGCTCCACCAAATTTATAACTATGGGGCTGACACAGATTCGACATCTGCAATAAAAGACAAAGCTGCGTTCGATTATGATAACATCGTTAAAGTTTCTAATAAATATAAATGCAAACGACAATAGTCAACTAGCTTTGGCTGCTTAATTTAGCGAAAAAGCACATTTATGAAAATTCTTTATGACCTAGTTATCATAAAGTGAGGGATTTGGGGCACCTATCAAAAGAACGCCCCTTTTTTATTACCCTTTTTTATGATATAATTACACACATGATGAAAAAACTACTTATCTTTACAATATTAATGAGCTCAAGTACATTTGCTTGGCAAAAAACCAATATTCTGCAACCAATCAAAGGAACAAGCTTCACAATGGAGTTCATCCAATGCAACAATGGTATCCAACAAGCGATTTATCATCGCCAATCTAAAAACAAAGAACTCAAACCACATTGCATCGGAATGCCAACAGGCGCAGACCAAAATATGGGATGCTTTCCAACAATAAAAGAAACGGCAGAAACTGTCTGCCGCCTCATTGGATCTAGATAAAAAAATCTCACATATGTGAGATTTTTTTTATTAAGCTGTATACCCCATCTTTTTAAATGTTGGTAAAACATCATCCACTCGATGACATAATTCATATTTAAAAAGTTTACGAGTAGATGCGGAAATAAATTCTTCTTCAATCATTTCATCAACCAAATTAATAAAAGGTTCAAAATAACCATCAATGCTCATCAAAATCATTGGTTTATCATGATCCCCTATTTGATGTGCCACTAATACCTCACTAATTTCATCTAATGTACCAATACCACCAGGCAAAACAATAAAAGCATCCGCAGCATCCATCATCATACGTTTACGTTGTTGAATAGTTGGCACAAGGTCTAATTCAATACCTGATAAAGGAGGTTCAAATTCAGCCAAACCTTTTGTCGTTACACCGTACACATCACCTTTTTGATCTAAAACAGTCTGTGCAACAACACCCATTAAACCAGTTCCACCAGCACCATAAACAAGTTGAATACCATGTTTTACCAATAAATTACCAAGGTCTTTGGCTACATGCTCATATTTTTTTCCTTCACCAAATTGAGCCCCACAAAAAACGGCCACTGATTTAATTTTACTCATACTCTTTATTTCCTTTCTTCATTAAAAAAGGTGCATTAAAAATTAACACACCTTAAACAATTTCTTTAGCAGATGTGATTAGCGACAACCAGCTTCACTTTTCAACCATCCACGTTCTTCATCATCTGGATAAATACAACGGAACCCATATTCACGAACAGACACACCTTTAGCAACTGTTTCAAAATCATAAAATGGTGAAGGTCGTTGAACTTCTGAAGATGGACGATCATATACAATCAAAGCATCAGAAGCATTACGCCCACATGATTGACGAATTACATATTGAGCCACTTGATCAAGTGAATGTCCAATACCGCCATTAATGTATCCATCATGAGAACTATGAAAAAAGCGTAAACGCATTTCACGAAGATCACGATTACTTTGTAACATATCCACACGGATCAAATGTCCATGATATTGGTGCCAATCTGTTTTAACTTGTGATGAACGCCATTTTTCAGCCACACGTAATTTTTCACGTTCTTCCAACGGAATAACGGCACCATAAGCATCATACTTTGGATGGTGATCAATTTTATACATTGTTTGAGCATTTAAATAAGGCGCACGTTGAGGATCTGCTTGATTAATATAAGCAATATCAGCACTATCAGATGAACAGCTAAACAGCCCATCACAATCAGAACTACATGCGGAAAGACCTAACATCATTCCAGTCATCATCAATAATCCGAGCATTTTACGCATAAAACTTCCTCTCTTCTTTTCTATTTCCTAACTCTATTCTACAGGAATCACAGAGAAAAGCCAAGTAAAAAGTGAAAAGCTAAGATTTTGTTTCACCCAACAAATAACTCTTTAGAAAACCCTCTAACTCTCCATCCAATACAGCTGATGGATTAGTATGCTCAAAACCTGTTCGCACATCCTTAACCAATTGATAAGGTTGCAACACATAATTACGGATCTGAGACCCCCAACCAATATCTGACTTAGTCGCATTCGTCGCATCACGTTCAGCTTCTTGCTTACGCAACTCCAGCTCATATAAACGTGCTTTTAACATCTTATACGCTGTTTCTTTATTACGATGCTGTGAACGATCATTTTGACACTGTACAACAATTCCTGTTGGCATATGTGTTAAACGCACAGCACTATCAGTTTTATTCACGTGCTGCCCACCTGCCCCAGAGGCACGATAGGTATCCAAACGCACATCACTTGGATCAATCTCAATTTCAATATCCTGATCAACCTGAGGATATACCCAAACACTTGCAAAAGAAGTATGACGACGCGCACCACTGTCAAAAGGAGATATACGCACCAAACGATGAACGCCACTCTCACTCTTTAACCAACCATAAACATTGACACCTTTAATTAAAAGAGTACACGATTTAATCCCAGCTTCTTCACCCTTATGTTCTTCCAAAAGCTCAACTTTAAATCCACGACGCTCCGCATAACGCATATACATACGTTGTAATATTTCTGCCCAATCACATGATTCAGTACCACCAGCACCTGAATGAATTTCTAAATATGCATCATCGGAATCAGCCTCCCCAGAAAACACAGCTTCTGTACGAGCCACTTCTAAATCTTGTTCTAACAAAATCATTTCACGCGAAAATTCTGCCATCAAATCAGCATCTTCATCAATCATCGAAACCATTTCATGTAAATCAGACAAACGTTCAGAAAGAATATGAAAAGAAGACAAAGTATCGTCAAGTTGTTTCTTTTCTTTTAAAACAGCCTGAGCCTTAACTTGATCCAACCATAAATCAGGATTATTTGCTTGAACTTCTAATTCAGACAAACGTTGACGTGCAGCGCCCAGGTCAAAGACACCCTCGGATATCAGATAAATATTGATCCATTAAAGATAATTTTGCTTGCACATCACTCATACGTAATTCCTTTTATTTTTCTAAAAGTATAATAAAATTCATGAAAAAATTCAAGAAAAAGGATAACCCTTATAAAAAAATAGATCCTCATACATAAAAGGATCTATTTTAAATTTAATTTATAATGAATTTACTTGTAACAACGTTGACGAGCAGCCTCTAAATAAGGATTCTTTTTACCCAACTTACGAAGTTTTGAATTCGTTAATTCTTTTACCAAAGCCCCTTCTACATCCATTACTTGGAATACATAGCATTGACCTTTATTATTATCAAATACAATTACATCACCATTTGAAATTGAACTTGGTAAAGCATCACCCATACCTTTAACATACGCATTACCATCATTACCACGTGCTTCATGAGCTAAAGCTGTTCCAATATCCATCGCAATTGTAGTAGCATCTTCATCGCCAAAATAAGCAGTTACCACTGAACCATCAACAACATGTACTTGACCAACTGTATCAGCTTCCGCAGCTTTCTTTTCAGAATTAGCAACAATTGCCATTACCATTCCAGTACGTAAAGCATCCCCTGATGATTTCAATTCACTTGATTTTTCACCCATCTGAGACACAGTATATTCACCTTCACCACAAGCAACTTTACGTTGATCAATATAACGCGCCAGCGTTGCATCAACCATTTCTTGCCAACCTTCTTTCTTACCTGTCATATTAAGTGTACCAAAATTAGCAGCCCATCCAGCCCAATCAGCACCCATATATCCAGCATTAAAAAATTCTTCAACCATCAATTCAGATCCACCAGGAACTTCTTCACCACATGCTTTTACAAGTGTTTCTTTTAAATTCTTAGACCATGCACCACCTTTTGAAATTGCAATTCCATAACATTTCTGAGCCGCACGTAATTCATCTTCCGCCACTTCACATTCTTCTAAAGAACGGTGGTAACGTTGAAATTGTTTCATTTGCTTTAAATAAGAATTAATCGCACTATCACGATAAGCTAAACAACCATTGGCATAACTGTAACGATCACTTTGAGAAGACAATGCCCCTAAACATGTATCAACAACACCATGAAAATCGGTCAAAGTATTCTTTTGACAGTTTTTATAACCATCATATTCGTCATAGCAATATTCATCTAAACAAAGTTTGATTTGATAGGTACAATCTTCCTTACTTACCGCCACAATACGACGACGACCATACACACCAGCTTGATGAGAATAAATCCCCGTTGAGCTTTGCACAGCATACGGCGACTTCACAGACCCCGTATAAACATAAGCCTCTGCCGCACCACTAGCCACAAAAGAACTGATGATAATCAATAATTTAAACATTTTATTCAACATTAAGAAATCTCTCTCCATTTCTTCATCTTTCCCTCATTATAACGCATTTGAAGCCAAAGAGCAAGTGCGAAAACTTTTATTTTCAAAGAGTTAGAATGAAAAAATCACCCCCTATTGTTTTTAAGAAAAAAATCATTAAGATAGATTCTGAAAGGAAAGGATAGAAGACGTGAAAACAATTGCGATCTGGTGTAGAAACCTCAATAATATTATCGGACATCAAAATGATATTCCATGGCGAATTTCATCAGACTTTCAACGATTCAAACGCATTACATCACACAAAACAATCATCGTTGGCGAAAAAACATATGACAGTCTTCCAAACCGCACCCTTCCAAATCGAAAAATTCTCATCCTATCACTTAATCCAAGCCTAAACCTAACTGATCCATCAATGCATTCTGTTGTAACATTTGACGATTTAAAAACAATGGACGGATACGGATACATTTGTGGCGGTGGAATGATTTATAAATTATTCTTAGAAGATGAAACAAAACGCCCAGATTTTGTCGTAGATTGTGTATACAACCATTCATTTGATCAACATAGCCCTGAAGAAGGCTATATCTATGTAACTGATCCTGTTGCACAATTAGAACAACACTATTTCAAAGAATACATTAATGAAATCGACGATGTAAAAACATACATCTGGATCAAGAAAAACTTAAGAGAGAGCTATAAGGAAAACCCAACCTATCAAGAATTAAAGGAAAAAGCAAAAGGAGAATAAAAATGAATGCAGCCGATAAAGCCTATAACGATCTTCTCATCCAAATTATGAACGAAGGGGAAGATAAAAGTAATCGAACAGGAATTGATACCAGAGGAATTTTCGGATGCCAGATGCGTTTTGACCTTTCAGAAAAATTTCCAGCCCTCACAACAAAAAAACTCGCAATGAAATCTGTAACATCAGAACTTCTTTGGTTCCTAGAAGGATCAGGAGACGAACGTCGCCTTGCTGAAATCTTATACGGCAAACCACGCGAAGAATTAACAGATAAAAAAACAATCTGGACAGCAAATGCCCAAGCAGATTATTGGAAACCAAAAGCAAAATTTGATGGTGACCTTGGACGTGTATATGGAGTACAATGGCGTGATTGGACAGCACCTGATGGCACAAAAGTGGATCAAATCGCAGACATTATCAATACAATTAAAAATAACCCAGGTGATCGCCGTATTATCTTAACCGCATGGAACCCTGGTGAACTTGATAAAATGGCACTTCCTCCATGTCACTGCTTTGCACAATTTTATGTAGTAAATGGAAAACTATCTTGTCAATTATACCAACGCTCATGCGATATGTTCCTAGGCGTACCATTTAACATCGCAAGCTACGCATTATTAACATGTATGTTGGCACAAGTATGTGGATTAAAACCAGGCGATTTTGTACACACACTAGGTGATGCACATATCTATCACAATCACTTTGATCAAGTAAAGATCCAAGTAGAACGTGAACCACTTGAATTACCAACATTATGGTTGAATCCAGAATGTAAAAATATCGAAGATTTTACAATGGATGATATCAAATTAGAAAATTATCAACACCACGATCCAATCAAAGCCGATATGGCTGTATAAAAAAAGGCTTCCAATAGGAAGCCTTTTTTTTTAATAAAGTTGGGTACCACTGTACATTTACAACATAGCCATTGATCAGATGGATACACTATAAATCAGTCCAGAGCATCGGTTCTATTTGAAAGCGAATAGATAAGACCTTAGCTGCTGATCTCGGTGGTTTAAAAACATGCTTTCCCACCGTCTCATATGTAATCATACATACTTTCCCCAATATATCGTGATAATGATAATTTTAATAACTAAAGTATTACCTAAAATTATAATCAAAGAAAAATGGAAAGTCAAATCAGAACACTTTGACAGATTCTAAATTATAGAAAATTGAAAACAAAAAAAAGAAAGGGGTTAGTTCAAATGAATGAACCAACCCAGCACTTCCTTCTCCCTTCCTTCTAAGGATAAATACACTTTAGCAATTTCACTGACTCAGGTCAATACCTTTTAGTCATTTTTTTCTAAAATTTTTTCCAACGCTTCCAATTGCAAAATCTGACGTTCCAAATCTTTACGTTCAGACTCTTTATACCCCTCTTCTTCTTTTTGATCATCATCTAATTGAGGCTCTAATTTCTTAATATCTGGCTTTAATAAACGTTCATACGTATCCTTAACTGTATTAGCGTCTGAACTATAATTCATATCATCATTCATAGCCTTTACCCCTGCCCCTGGAATAAACAATCGATCAATACCATAAGCACCATAACGAAGTACTGGACGTGAACGAGCTTTACGGAACCAATCTGGACGATTTTCTTCGACTGGAATTAACCACAACATAAATAAATAAAAAATACAAATTAACAGAACACCGCGGAATAAACCAAAAATAAAACCAAGCGCTTGATCTACTCCCTTTAAATCCGTTGCATGCAATCGACGCGCCAAACGTTTCACCAAGAAAGATGAAATAACAATTGAAATTAAAAAAACAAAAAAATAACTCATCACAGATGCAGACAAATCATTTAATTGAAAAGCATCTCTGAAATGCGGAATCATACCAGGTGCTGCCAAATTCGTTAAAAGAGCAGCTCCAACCCATGCACCAATAGCCATGATCTCACGAGAGAACCCACGGTTATAAGCAAAAAAAGCGGATAAAATCACCGCTGTGAGTAAAACAAAATCTAAAACTGTCATAAATACACTCATACTCGCATTATAACAGAAAAAACAATCATTGAAAATAAAAAAAGAGACAAAACCTTGTCTCTTTCTCTATTTTAATTTTTCTTTCTTTTTATGAAAAGACTTATACAACGTATAAAACCACATCACAATTGTCCATCCTAAAACAATATTTAAAACAATCAACAATTGACGATGCGTCCCATCATGTACACCAGTCTTCATCAAGAAAAAAGAAGGTGCAGCGTATACCGCCGCCAATATTGCCAATTCGACAAAATGACTATAAACGTAATACGCTGCATCAATAAATATCATCGTTTAACCGATCCTATTATTTTTTAAGAACTTGAAAAGTTGCTTTTGCCCCTAATTCTTCTTCAATACGGATCAATTGATTATATTTTGCAATACGATCAGAACGTGACAAAGAACCAGTTTTGATTTGTCCTGTTCCTTTTCCAACTACGATATCAGCAATTGTTGAATCTTCAGTTTCACCTGAACGATGAGAAACAACAGCAGTCATACCAGCAGCATGAGCCATATCAATCGCATCATAAGTTTCTGACAATGTTCCAATTTGATTTACTTTAATCAAAATAGAATTTGCAGCTTTTTCTTCAATTCCTTTTTTCAAACGTTCTGGGTTTGTTACGAAAAGATCGTCACCTACTAATTGAACTTTATCGCCCAATGCTTCAGTTAACAATTTCCAACCAGCCCAATCATCTTCATCCAATCCATCTTCGATTGAATAAATAGGATAATTAGCTACAAGGTCTTTATAATATTCAACCATTTCTTCAGAAGTCAAAGATTTACCTTCACCAGCCAATTCATATTTTCCATCTTTATAGAATTCAGATGACGCAGCATCTAATGCGATCATAATATCTTCACCAGCTTTGTATCCAGCAATCTCAATCGCTTTGATAATGAAGTCCAAAGCTTCTTTTGATGATTTAACAGCTGGAGCAAATCCACCTTCGTCACCAACATTTGTGTTATAACCAGCATCTTTCAATTCTTTTTTTAAAGCATGGAATACTTCAGCACCCATTTGAACAGCTTGTTTAATAGATGTTGCAGCAATAGGCATAATCATGAATTCTTGAATATCAACAGGATTATCAGCATGTGATCCACCGTTCAAAATATTCATCATAGGAACTGGTAATTTAGTTGCTTCTTCACCACCGATGTATTGGTACAAAGAAACACCTTTAGAGTTTGCAGCAGCTTTAGCAACAGCCAAAGACACACCCAAAATAGCATTTGCACCTAAACGGCCTTTATTCGCAGTACCATCTAATGCAATCATTTTATCATCCAATGCACGTTGATCGAATGCAGACATTCCGATAACAGCATCTTTAATTTCTGTATTTACATTGTTAACAGCTTTCAACACACCTTTTCCAACAAAACGTGTTTTGTCACCATCACGCAATTCCACTGCTTCGTGTACACCAGTTGAAGCACCGCTTGGTACAGCAGCACGGCCAAAAGAACCATCTTCGAGACGTACATCAACTTCAACAGTTGGATTTCCACGAGAATCAACAATTTCACGTGCTTTAATATCTTTAATCATAGACATGTCTTTGCTCCTTTATTACTAATTTTCAAGACGCAAACATTCTATGCGGAAGAGTCCAAGAAATCAACCCTGTTTTTATGAATATTTTTACTTTTTAAGGGGTTGACTTTTTGGGACAGAAAGAGCCGGAACTTTTTTAGGATTCGATGCATAAAAATGACGACGTAAATAACGCACCAAATAAAGAAATAAAAACCAAGGTAAAACAAAACCTAACAAGAAAACTGGCCACACTGATGATTTTAAAAAGCGATCCATAAACACATAAAACAAGGCCTTCACTTCACTCAATTTAGAGTAATATTCAGGCTCGATAATTAATGTAACCGCAGCCTCTTTTTTTGCATTAATAAGATGGTATAAAGCCTCACGACGAGCAGAAAGACGAGATTCAATCTGTAAAAGCTTACGTTGAACAGCCTTCTTCTCCAACAATGATCGCGATTCGGCAGTTTTCATGTAATCCATCAAAGACTCTTTCAAGTATGAAAGTGTTTCAATTTCAGCTTCATAATAATCAATATCTGCCTGTGGTGTATCTTTTGCAATTTGATGACGTTTAAACGCATGTACTTCTTGTAATGATGGAATAAATTCAGTCATTTTATCCAATGGTACACGAATAATAAACAAACCTTCTGCATCCACTGAACTCGACGCACGTTTCAAATCTTGTTCACGTAAATCGATATCTTGAGCATCAGAAAGTGTTTTTAACTTTTCAATAACAGAAAAAACCTTATCTTTTTCAACTGAAAAATAAATAGTATGATATTCTGCCGCACGACTATAACGAATAGTATCAACATCATGCTGAACATCTTGAATTGTCTTAGAATATGGGTATGATTGCACAAGATGAACTAAATCACTCACCTGACGAGCCACATTTGAAAACATTGGCTGCATGCTTTCACCCAGCTTGCATCCAGACAAACTAACAACCAAAATAATTAATAAACAAATATTTTTCACTTTATCTCTTCCCCTATCTATGATATAATATACCATAAGTTAAAACTCATTGCGAGTGAAAAGATTAAATAATGATAATTCATACTTGACAAAAAAATGAAGTTGAACTACATTAGAAGAACAAAATGAAATAAAGAAACGCGTAAGGACAAAAACATGGCACGTTTTAATCAAAAAAACAACATCGTAGACCTTGCTGAAGCTTTCGATCATGAAGAAGGCTTAAACAAAGCTTTAAACAGTTTATCTTTTGAAAAAAATGCAAAAAACATTAAAAAATTAAAAGAACAAGCTGAAAATGTAGAAAACTTTGAAGCAAAAGTATACGAAGAGGATTTAGGCGTATAATAAATCAACGGATTTCTAGAACAGAAGAAAAGCCGAAAGGCTTTTTTTTATCCTTGCGATCCGAAAAAGCATGTGATAACCTGCTAAATAACAACATTGTGAATATGATACAAAGGAAATAAAAATGCAAAATACATCTGCAATTATAACAATTATGATGAAAGCTGCTCAAAAAGCAGGCCGTGCAATCCGTCGAGACTTCGGCGAAATCGAAAACTTACAAATCAGCCGTAAAAGCTTAACAGACTTTGTATCATCATCTGATATCAAATCTCAAGAAATCATCATTGAAACTCTCAAAGAAGCTCGTCCAAAATACGGAATTATTGCAGAAGAATTAAATAAACCTCAAAAAGGATCTGACATCGCACATGATTTCATCATTGATCCAATTGACGGGACAAACAATTTTATCCACGGATTTCCATATTTCTGTATTTCAATTGCCCTACGTGAACAAAATGAAATTACAGCAGGTGTAATCTTTAACCCATTAACAGAAGAAATGTTCTATGCTGAAAAAGGACAAGGAGCATTCTTGCACCACCCATTCAAATCACAACGTCTTCGCGTATCACAACGTAAAGAATTATCTGACAGCTTAGTTGCAACATATGGAATTCATAACAATTTTGAAAATTTTCAAAAACTCTACAAACAAACAAATACACGTAACACACATTGCTTAGCACTCGACCTTGCTCACGTAGCAGCTGGAAAAATGGATGCCCTCCTAACATGGAAACCAATGGGTAAAGTATGGGATTACGCAGCCGGTGCATTAATGATCAAAGAATCAGGTGGATTTGTATATGATTCAGAAGGCACATTTATTGCTGGAAATGTAAACATTGCGGAGACGTTAAAAGATTATGCATAAAATAATATTTATATTCGCAATTGGTTTAATGGGGAGTGCACACGCTCTCTCTAAACCAATGAATGTAAATGAACCTCTCTTTGATTTCAAAACAACACTCCCAGTTAAAGTAAAAAAATCAACATACATATTTGAAAGTGATACACCAGTCATTCAAACAAAAACAGAAAAAATTGAAACAAGTTCGGTAAATACACCCGTTCCTCTTGAAACTGAAATAAAATTCCAAGATACAACGCTAACGTTCAAAAAAGGAACAAGTGAACTCACAACAGATTTGAAAATTCAAATTGCCAATGTTATTGGAATCCTAAATAAAAATCCTAAAACACGCGTCAATATTACAACATTTTACACACAATCAGAATCAACACTTAAAACATCTGAATCAAAACGTTTGGCTCTACGCAGAAGTGTAGAAATTAAAAATATGTTCAAAGAAGAAAATATTAAACAAAACAGAATCTTTGTACAAATCAAAACAAATAATACGGATGACAGTGCGTTACTTAACATCCAATCACTTTAAGATTTTAAAACAACATCCTTCAAATAACACCCATCCCTTAAGACACACTCCGCTTGATCACTATACTTACGTGTATCAGTCATCCCATCATCATGCATATAAAGCGGCGGATAAACAGTTGTCGCAGTCTTTACACCTTTACGTGCAACCACAATCACACGATTAGCCACTTGCCCAACCTTTGAATAAATAGGATAAACCTCAACGCCCCCCATTTGCAATTGCGAAAGAGTCGCCAAAATATCATCTAAACGTTCCGCTTGATGAATAATGGCAAAGTAACCACGTGCCTTAACACGTTTAACAGATTCAGTAATCCAATCCGATAAATCAAACTGTTCACTATGAGCAGTCTTTTTAAAATGTTTCTCAGCTTGTTCCCCTTGATAAAAAGGAGGATTCGTCACAACATAATCAAATGAACGATTTTTAACTAATGAAGGCATATCAAACAAATCACCTTCCACCAATTCAAAACGATCTTCTTGAGAATTCAAAGAAATGTTATGACTGGCTTGTAAAATTAAATCTGTCTGTTTCTCTAATCCAACAAATGTTAATTCCGGACAACGATGCATCATAACAAGCGACACCCCACCTGTACCAAAACCAATATCCAATACATCCCCTGTAATATCAGACGGAAAAACAGATCCAAGTAAAACAGGATCGATCGAAATACGATATAAATGATCTGGCTGATAAATTTTTACCTGCCCATTTAATAAACTATGATTAAAATTTTCTTTTTGACTTGCCAAGCTACATCCTTTTTCTTAGAATACAATCATACAAACATTAATCTAAACAAGTTGAGAATAATATGGAAGAAAAAAGTATGATCCTGTTACAGGAAATTTTAAACAAGGGACCACTGTTCCCAATCGACACCTCACATTTTTTTCAGAGTTTTCTACTCTGCATTTTTACATTTTTCACTGCACGTTATTTCTTAAAAACAAAAGAATTAAATTCATTTCACGATTTGACTGTATTGGTACTTAGCATTTGTGGACTGTTATCAATTCTATCAATGACAGCATTTCCACACATCATTTTACGCCCAAGCATCTCATACTTCTTAAAACGCATTGTATTGATGATTGGATCAACAATTATTGGATATTTTCTATTTTCATTTTTAAAAAACAAAAAAGGTCAAAAAAATGACGCTTAATATTTTATCACGCCTATTATTTTTAATCAGCTTCGCCGGTGGATTAATTTTCATCTGGTCTCTGTTAACATCAAAAAATCATCCTAAATTACAAAAATACACTGGAATTGGATTTGGGTTAACAGCACTAGCAGGTTTCATCAGTATTTCTGAAAACCTCATTATCCTAGCATGGTACGCAGGCGCGATTGGACTAGGAGGATTATTAGCATACCTAATCCAACGTAAACATAAAATCATTACTGAAAATGTATTGATTAGTGTCCGTCTATTAATCATGCTATGTATTACAATTGGATTATTTATCATCATCATGCAACCAGAATCATATATGCTGGGAATGGCAGGTAACTTAACAATTCCTGAAAAGATCTTTATTTTAATTGAATTATTCTTAATCACATTCACATTAAATACATTCACCCTTCACTTAGCTGAATATAAAAATTTAATTAAACCACGTGTTAAACCAAGTATTGCAAACCCATACTTATTACATGCATTTACATTATTTACATTATCACTAATCCTATTTTTCTTTTTAACAGAAAGTATTTTGGCCTTAACATTATTAATCATTGATTGTTTATTATATGCATTTTTGTTCACACACTATGCACCAGAAAATCAACGCATCATGTTAAATTGGATGGCACATATCACATTTGGAGCAAGTTTCATTACACTAGGCCTTTTATTATCAAATACATTTGGTTTATTAATTGGGGCACTCTTCCTCGCAAATACCAGTTTAAAACAACCAGAAGGAATGAACTGGAAAGAACAAGGAAAACTATTTAAACAACGTTTTAAATTCAAATAAAAAAGAGCCCCAAATGGGGCTTTTTATTTTACATCAAAAAGTAATTCTTTAAACGATTTGTAAAAGGTAACAATTTTTTTCAAACGTTCTATCTCTTGAAGAGATTTTGAACCACCAGTTTCTTCTTGAAAATAAGCTTCCTCTTCATCTAAAGATAATTGAAACTTATTCAAACGCTCATCTATAAATTCTTGTCCATCACCAACAACACCGTGAAACAAAATAACTGCTTCCTCAGGATGTTCGTTAATTAAATCTGAAAATGTAATAAAGCGCTGTTGATCTTTAATAAAACCCACATCACGTAATAAATTAAATAACGTAACAGGATCAACTGTATAATTTTGACGTCCCATAGCAATAATTTTTAAATAATAAAATTACAAAAACAATAACACATATTCCAAATCTGTCAACCACACAAAAAAACTCCCGGGGGGAGTTTTTTTTATTTATTCTTTATCTCAACTTAGAAACGGTATGAGCCACGGAGATCTATACGATCTGAAGTTAACGCTTCGTATGCGCCATGTTCATATTCAACTCCGAACTTCAATGTTGGACCTACTTGTAAATACATCCCTGCTCCGTAACGGCTGAACATTCCATTTTGATCATAGTATGATTTCACAAACTTTGTTGGGCCGTTCAATTCATACCCACTTACTTCAGGTGCATTAATCCCTTCGTATCCCACTTCTGCCCATAACTTTGGTGTAAAGATTGTGTACGTTGTACGATAATTATACGCAATAGATCCTCCGAATGAATTACGGTATGAACTTGCAGTCACTGCATCAATATGAACCATTTCTGTCGCAACAGCATCATCCCCAGATTCTTCGTATGAATCTTGGTGAACAACTGTATACGCTGTTGTTAAATAAGGAACTAATTGCCAGTTACCTGCAATAAAATCAAATGACATAGTGACTTCACCTGTAAACAAGTTACTTACATAATCAGCTTCGATTGTTTCAGCCCCATTTTCTGACAAACGTTCTTGTGAGTGGGTATTCAATCCAAACCCAAACATTCCAATCAAGTTAAAGCTGTCATAACGTTCCGCAAAATAGAAATCAAGTTGATAACTTACAGTGTTATGTTCATATCCTTGATCTTCTGGATTTTCAGCCGCTGTTGAGTTGATCGATAACAATCCTCCCATCAAACTTGTTTTTGATAAAACAATGTCTGATCCAAATACAATACCTGTTGATGAATATTCCATTTTTTCATCTTCTGACCACGTATTATAATCCCCTGTGATCACAGATGTTTGCATCCAAGCAGCGGTTCCTTTACTTGTTGTAAATTCACCGGTCTTTGAATCAATTACATCTTTGATACGACCTTGTACCGCTGCTGAAATTTGTTTTTGAATTTCAAAACTCACAACAGGAACATTCGCCACCAAGTCTTCTTTTTCACCCAATGTACGTAACCCACCTGTAAAGGCTTCGATTGGTTTTACATTTACCAACAACACAAGTTCAGTATCACCATTAATTGTTAATAATGTGAAGTCCCCATCAGAGAAATTTTCACCCAATGTAATTGTTAAATCATCAACCCCTGTAATTCCATTAGCAGCCGTTAACAATGTAAATTGATCCCCATCATTCATTTCACGGATACCATCAAATGACAATTCTAATTTTCCTGGTAAAAATGTTGCAGTATCAGCAATATTCAATGTTGAACTTTCGCCTGTTGCCGCCAATACAAGTGACAATGTTCCATTTGCGCCTTGGATATAGCTGTTCAAATTCTGAGAACCAACCACTTCCAATGTTCCTGCATTTTGAACATCTCCAACTGCCATACCAGATGTATTTAATGTCACTGTTGCGCTATGTGCAATTGCTAATTCTGGTGTTTCATTGAAATCATTAAACATCACATTTGCACCTGCTAATACTTCATAACGTTCAATGTTTTGAACATCTGTTCCAAATTCAACTGCTGTTGATGTACCTTCAATTTGCAAGATGTCATAACCTAGACCACCATCGATCCCGTCTGTGACATAATGTGTTGACGCATCCACTGTTGCAATGTCATCCCCATCACCTAGATCAACGGCTCCGTAAATGATGCCTGTATTTACAAACACATCGGCTTCATCACTTAATGTGACATCAATTCCTGCATCTGCTGTTCCGATTTGACCTTGGTTATCAAATGTTGTGGTTACTGTAAATGGTGAAAACGCACCAGACACACGACCAAAGTTTTGGAATCCTTGAATATCAAGTGTTGCCCCTGTTAAATCAACCACGGCTTCACCCAAACCTGCTTCTCCAATGATCAAAGAAGTTGCTGTGATATCTGCCCCAGCAAAATCAACAAATGCTCCTTGCTTTACAGAAATTGTTTCAAAGTCTGTTGTTAAGGCAACCGTTCCTGAACCATAGATATTTAATGTATCTGTTCCAAAGTTTCCTGATAACGTTCCAGTTAAGGTTTGGATTAATGATAAATCAATACGTGCTGTATCATCGCCTACACCCAAATCAACTGTTCCTGTAATATCTCCTGAATTAATAAATTCATCACTTTCAGAACCCATATCAAGTGTACCTGCAATCAAGCCTGTATTATTGACAGAGTCATTTCCAGCGCCTGTTAACACAGTTCCATTGATTGTGCTTGAGTTTGCAACCGTATCAATTCCATCCGCCATATCCAATGTTCCAGCAACTGTTGCTGTATTTGTAAAGCTGTCATTCCCGGCACTCATCACACTATCAAAGCCTGCATCTAAAACCGCATTATTTGTAAATGATGCAGCATTTGTTAACGCAAAATCACCTGTCATTGTCCCATCATTTTGAAGAGATGCTGTTGTGATTGATGCCCCAGAGAATGTTGCCAATCCGTTTGCTTCAACGTTAACTGAATTCATTGAAAAGTCTGCATCAAATGTCACAGCTGCACTGTCACGTACAGTCAACACTTCAAAGCCATCAAATGGTGTTGAATCATATGAACCTGTCCCAATTAAACCAAGAGTATCTGTATCAGCCCCTGCATAAATAGTCCCGTTCATTGTATATGTGCCTACATTCACATCCACTGTATCATTTCCTGATCCCATATACACATCGCCTGTGATGACACCTTCTTGCTTCATATAATCAGATGAACCTGCTGCGTTAAATGAGACATCCCCGATGATTGATCCTGTTGTACCATTAAACACTTCACCGTTTGCATAATCAAAACGAATTGCTTGTGTTGCAAACCCATTCGTTGATACGATACCATTATTCACAACTGTTGCATAATCTTGATCTGCATAGATCACACCGAGTTCAATTGTTGGTGCTGCGGCGTACATTACTTCTGTTGTCGCACCCAATACCAATGTTAAACGTTCTGGTGATGGTTGTGTGACTGCATCACGTTGGAATCCAATTACATAATCTGTCGCACGGTAAATTTGACCTGATAACGCTTGATCATATTCAACCACATATGCTTCTGATCCCATAATTTCTAAATACAAATCAGATGCGTCTGTATCCAATACCAACTGCCAATTCAATCCAGCATCCACCAAATCTTGTGGCAACAATGTATTCAAA
>QKJL01000030.1 GCA_003250835.1 Alphaproteobacteria bacterium | reverse complement strand
CAGTTATTGGACAACGCTTAGGGGGTAAATTAAAAGATATTATCCCAGCTTCGAAAAAAGGTGAATATGAAGTGTCTGGGGAAAATCTATTAATCGCTGGCGAAACACTTTTACCATCTGAATTCGAAGAACGTCTGACAATCAAAGATGGATTAACTGGAAAAGCTGTATTAAATAACACAGCGGTAGTCATTTTGGATACGGAATTAACACCTGAATTAAAACGTGAAGGAATTGCCCGTGACATGATCCGTGCGATCCAAGATGAACGTAAAGCAATTGACCTTAACGTATCTGACCGTATCAATATCACTGTTTCAACTGAAAGTGATGAAGTAAAAACAGCACTGGAAACATGGGGTGATATGATTAAAACACAAACGCTGGCGGATTCGATTACAATGGGTTCAGGTAAAACAGAAGTAATAATCGAAGATGATACAATCAGCTTTGAGGTGAAAAAAGCATAATGAGAATTGCCAAACGGATTGCGGAAAGTGGGATTGCTTCAAGGCGAGAAGCCGAGAGGTTAATCGAAGCTGGCCGTATATCCGTCAATGGTGAACAAATCACATCACCTGCATTAAATGTGGAAGAAAGTGATAAAATCTTATTGGATGGGAAACCATTACCTGAAACACCAAAAGAAGAAATCTATGCGTTTAATAAACCACGTGGGGTCTTAACAACACGCAACGATGATCGTGGCCGTCAAACAATCTATGACATCTTACCAGAAAAATACCAAAATTGGCATTATATCGGACGTTTAGATTATGCATCCGAAGGATTACTGTTACTGACTACATCTCCTGAGTTAAAACGCAAAATGGAAATGGGGGATCAAAAACGCGTCTATCGAATTAAAGTAGAGGGCGTGGTTGATAAAGCAAAATTGCAAAAATTAGAACGTGGAATTACGGTAAAAGGGATTCGCTATAAACCATTAAAGGCAGTGCTCGATAAACAAAATGATAAATATGCATGGTTGACGGTAACGTTAACAGAAGGAAAAAATCGTGAGATCAGACGTATCTTTGATTCGCTCCGTTATCCTGTGATGCGATTGATCCGTATCGCCTATGGTAATTATAAATTGGAAGAAAAATAAAAAAAGCCCTGATTTGATTCAGGGCTTTACGCTAGTTGTGTAATATACAGTAAAATTGAGTAATAAGTGTATCCAACTTCGTAACTTTTAATGATAAATGGAAACAAGAAGAAAAACTGGCTTCTTCATTATCACTTTCCTGAATTTGTTGCACTATTCTTTTACTACTTTGATATGTTTCAACGAGCAAGTATTGATTCAGTTGTAATAAGAACGGTATGCCAAAGTCTAAAACTTTTTGTTCCAATATTTTAAACTGAATAAGTCGGGACGCAAAATAAATGTGTTCATGCGGTGGAAGAATAATAGGTTTAAGCATAGTGTATTGGTTTTTGAATAATAGGTTAAAAATTAACTGTGTAACAGTTGTTTAAGAATTTAAATATATTAGCATTTAATCCTATGGTCAAGTAAATCAAATGTGAAACTTGGATTCGGGGTGATTCGATCAATTGCAACCCCTTTTTTTACAAAATTTGATAAAAAAAGCCCTGTATTTGACTCAAAAAATACGATATAATGAGTCAGAATAAGACCAAAGGATGACAAAATGATGGAAAAAATGATGAACTTAGTACCAACAGTGATTGAAAGCTCTACACGTGGCGAACGCGCGTTTGATATTTTTTCACGCCTATTAAAAGAACGTATTATCTTTTTAACTGGTCCAGTAGAAGATCATATGGCATCATTAATCTGCGCACAGCTTCTGTTCTTAGAATCAGAAGATCCAGATAAAGATATTTATCTATACATCAATTCACCTGGGGGACAAGTAACATCAGGAATGGCAATTTATGATACAATGCAATATATCAAACCAGATGTAGCAACAGTGTGTATAGGAATGGCAGCATCAATGGGATCTTTACTATTAGCTGGTGGAGCAAAAGGAAAACGTTATGCATTGCCAAATGCAGAAGTAATGATCCATCAACCATTGGGTGGTTTCCAAGGACAAGCAACGGATATCGAAATCCATGCAAAAAATATCTTGGATACGCGTCATCGCTTAAATTCAATCTATGTAAAGCACACAGGTCAAAAATTACAAGAAGTGGAAAAAGCAGTAGAACGTGATAACTTTATGTCAGCAGACCAAGCAAAAGCATTCGGATTAATTGATGCGGTGGTTGAATCTCGTATTGGTGGGACTGCAAATCAAAATAAAGAATAAGAAATCACTAGACTCTGATAAAAAAGGGTTTTATAAGAATTAAACAACTTAAAACAGATAGTAAGGACAAAAAAATGGTCGAAGATACAACAGCAAAAAAAATAAAATATTGCTCATTCTGTGGAAAATCGCAACATGAAGTGAAAAAACTGATTGCTGGACCAAATGTTTACATCTGTGACGAATGTATTGACCTATGTGTAGACATTGTAAAAGAAAATAAAAAGAAACAGATGGTGAATAATTACAAAGATATTCCATCCCCATCTGAATTATACAGTGTATTAAATGAATATGTAATCGGCCAAGAAACAGCAAAAAAGGCATTATCTGTGGCGGTATATAATCACTATAAACGTCAAGCACATGCAATTTCTGATAATGAAGTTGAAATTCAAAAATCAAATATTTTGTTAATTGGATCAACAGGTTCTGGTAAAACATTATTAGCACAAACATTAGCACGTGTGTTAAATGTACCATTTACAATTGCAGACGCAACATCATTAACAGAAGCAGGGTATGTAGGAGAAGACGTAGAAAGTATTATCTCTAAATTATTACAAGCAGCTGACTTTGATGTAGAAAAAGCACAAAAAGGAATTATTTACATCGATGAAATTGATAAAATTACACGTAAGTCTGATAATCCATCTCTAACACGTGATGTGTCTGGGGAAGGGGTGCAACAAGCGTTATTGAAATTAATCGAAGGAACAGTGGCTCAAATTCAACCTCAAGGTGGACGTAAACATCCTCAACAAGACACAATTCAATTTGATACATCACAAGTATTGTTTATCTGTGGTGGGGCATTTGATGGCTTGGAAAAAGTAATTGGAACACGTACACAAAAAACATCCATGGGATTTGGTGCGGAAGTAAAATCAAAAGAAAAACAAAAACTATCAGAACTATTCAAAAAGGTTCAGGTAGAAGATTTGGTAAAATTTGGATTAATCCCAGAATTAATCGGACGTATGCCCGTCATCACAACTTTGGAAGAATTGGATGAAGCTGCTTTAATCAGTATCCTAACAAAACCAAAGAATGCGGTGGTAAAACAATATCAAGCCTTATTTAAAATGGAAAATGTGAAATTAACAGTGGCGGAAGATGCGCTTCATGCAATTGCACAAAAGGCATTAAAACGTAAAACTGGGGCACGTGGATTGCGTTCAATCCTAGAAGAATTACTATTGGAAACAATGTTCCATGTACCAGATATGAAAAATCTAACGGAAGTAGTGGTAAACAAAGAATGTATCACACATGATGCAAAACCACTCTACGTATTCAGTGAAGCTCAAGAAGATTTAGAAAAAAAGGCATCCTAAATGACAAAAGTAATTGCAATTGACGGACCCGCAGGTGCAGGAAAAGGCACTGTCGGGAAAGGACTCGCACAAAAAGTGAATTTTGCATATTTGGATACAGGTTCTCTGTACCGAACTGTAAGTTTGAAAATGTTAAAGCAGACTGGAAAATTTTCCAAAGAAGCGGCAATTGAGGCCGCTATTTCTTTAACTGCTAAAGAAATGAAAGAACTATTATCTTTACCAGAATTGCGTGGCCCGGAAAACTCAGAAAATGTGTCAAAGGTGGCTGTGCTTCCAGAAGTGCGTCATGAAGTAACAAATCTACAACATAAATTTATTGAAAATCCACCAAAGGGAAAGGATGGGGTATTACTGGAAGGTCGTGATATAGGAACCGTAGTTGTCCCAAATGCAGATGTCAAAATCTATTTAACGGCAAGCGCTGAAATTCGTGCAGAACGTCGTCTAAAGGATTATGAAGAAAAAGGTGAAAAGACGACATTTGAAGAAGTGCTTGCAATGATCAAAGAACGTGATGAACGCGATATGAACCGTGAAAATTCACCATTAAAGCCAGCAGATGACGCAGTGATCCTAGACTCATCAAACCTAACAATTGATGAAGTAATTGAAGAAGCATTAAAGATTGTG
>QKJL01000001.1 GCA_003250835.1 Alphaproteobacteria bacterium | reverse complement strand
TAGAATTTATTATAAAACAATATAAATATGAAAACTAAAAGTATTTGGATAACAGAAGTAAGACGTTATGATAATAATGCAAAACTTGTTAAAAACTGGGTAACTGGTGAAATGATGTTAAGAAATCCTGACGGAAAATTACTCTTTAAAGGTGAGAAATTTAAAATGCTTCAATATTCTGATGTATTAAATTATATTTTTGCTCAAAGAAAAAATGGGGAATATTATTTATACTTAGGAGCTGAAGATAAGGAAAATGTATTAACTGAAGAGCAGAAGAATGCAAAAGAAATGCGTTTTACACCACGGAAACGTGTGTCTAATGGAGAAGAAGTTGCTGATGTAATTGAATACAGTTATAAAGGTGATGAATATGCATATGGACGAGAATATCGTTTTAATGTTAAGGTTGAATAAACAAAAAAGAAGCTAATCATTTATGGTTAGCTTCTTTTTTTTACATCTGTTTAGTTAACTGTTCTTGCATATCGAATGTACCGAATACCACCCAGCCAATTACAACCGCTACCAAAAGAATGGCAAAAGAATTTAATATTCCTGCAATTGATTCAATCTTTAAGATAGCATCTTCTAAATAATCATCTGCTACATTTTCAAGAGCATCTTCAAAGCTATCCAATTCAGAATAAATACGTAAATCCCCAATCAATTCATCATCAGGAAAATGAAGTCCGGTATGAGCCAATGCATCCCCTAAGTTTTCTCCTTCACTGATAAAGGCAAGGGTATGATCAATCTTTTCTTTCAAATAAGGTGCTGAATTATCACGTAACAAAGCTAAACTTTGTGCAATGGGTGTTCCTGATTTAATCAAAGATGAAAGTGCAAGCAACCAACTCACACCAGAGAATACACGATACAAAGACCATGGTGGTATTTTATCAAGAATAACACGAATAGGTCCGATTAAAATGGACATAGAAATTCCCATAAATGCAATCATAACTCCCATAACAGCTGGGAATACCCACCAGTATTGAGTGATAAATGCAGATACGGTCACCAATGTAGAGGCTGAACCAGTCCAGATTACATTTTTACCAGCCGCTTGGATCAATGGTGGAACCAAATATAAACTCACCATAATAATGATTAAAAATACAAGCAATAAAAGGAACATTGGATACATTAAGGCATTAATCAATGGACCAATAATACGTGAAGACCCTTCTGATACTTTGATTACATGAACCAAGGCAACTTCTAATCGAGAAACGTCTCCAACAGAAAGCATCAATTGTTCACGTTGAGGTACCCAGCCTTCAAGAGCTTCGGCAAATGATTCTCCATTTTCTAATTTTTTTTGGAAACTACTAATCGCAATCGCCATCGGTTCAGAAGGTTTTGTCCCTTCTTTTGATTCGATGTTCCACAAACGATCTAACGCATCCATCAATGTAAAATTATTACGAAGTAAGGCTGCAAGTTTTTTATAAAACTTAAGACGGTCAGACCCACCCATGGTTTTAACCATGAATCTAGCAAACCAAATATCAGCGGATGAAAAAGTATATTGATCAGCTCTGGACATTAATATACCTCTTTTTCATCAAGAAAGCCACACCAGCGTTCAATTTCATCAATTCCAATAATCCCTTGAAGCATCTTTTCAACAGCTGCTTCACGAAGTGTACGACCATTTAATTGGTTCATCCAATAATCAATTGCTTCTTGCGTTTGACGTGAAGAAATGAGTTTCAAAAATGCTGCATCAGGTAAAATAATTTCAAAAGCCCCAGCACGACCGACCACACCTTTGTCATGACATTTATCACATCCATCGCCACGTAAATAGGTAACGGGAACGGCTGTTTCACCATAAGCATTTATCAAACGTTGATAGGCTGGATTATCTTTGTGATCGCCAATGTTTTTACGACAATGAGGACAAAGTTTTTTAAACAAACGTTGTGAAATCATCCCCTTCATCACAGAAGCATCTTGTAATTTAAATTCTTCAATACCCATGTCTTGCAAACGCATCAAAACCCCAGCAGCAGAATTGGCGTGGATTGTTGACCATACGTTATGCCCAGATAGAGCGCCTTTAAAGGTTAATTCAGCCGCTGAAAGAGTACGAATTTCCCCCACCATTAAAACGTCAGGGTCAGAACGAAGCGCCGCAGCCAAAGCTTTTGTAAAGGCTTCATCTTTTTCTTCTTCTGTATTGGCATTTGTCACCGGCATTTGTTGTGCACGATGAATTGGATATTCAGGTGGATCTTCCACTGTTAGCAAATTGATTTCGTAATTACGTTCTTTCAACATTAAGATCATATTTTGTTGAAGAGTTGTTGATTTACCGGAACCAGTCGGACCAGCAATAATACATAAACCAGTTGGGAATGCACGCATACGGAAGAAACGTTCCAATTCATATTCTGTCAGTCCAAGTTCTTGCAAGGCTTTTGTTTGATCTTTATTACTATCTTCAGCATTTGTATAAAGCAAACGCATAACGAGGTATTGTGATCCAAACGCAATTGGGTTGAACTGTAAACGAATACCGAGGATATTTGATGGCAAGTATAAATCTTTTGATCCACGGAGAGGTGTTTCCCCAAGTTTTTGAGCAGCTTGGAATTCATTCTGAGCATAGTTACTGTCAGAAATATCAGCAGACGCAAATACAGAACGAACAAACGCTTCACCCCATTGCCCATCAAATTCCATCATTGTTTGCATTGTACCGTCAATTCTGAACATAATTGTGGTTTGATCACTCACCACAACGTGAACGTCAGACACGTGTAATTCAGCAGCTTTTGAAACAACGTCTACAAAATCTTTTTGCATCTGATTATTAAAATCAGAAAGGGCAGAGGTTGTACCTTCAGTATTAATTTTTTTAGCATGTTCTTTATAAATGGCACCAATTGTACCAAGTGATACATAATGAGGCTCTTTAATCTTTGATCCTTCTTGACGGATCAAGGCTTCAAAACTCATCACACGTCCATCATAACGATGTGTATTTGAAATTAATAATGTCCCATCAGAAAAATAAGCCAAAAGATTACGCGTTTCTTTTGGAACTTCCATTTTTCCACCGGCATCAGTTAAAAGCTGATTGCTGTTAGAAAAAACACGTTTAATGATTTCATTATTAGAAAGATCTTCTAAATTAGAAGAATCTTCGTCTGCAGGTTCAGAAGAAGGAGCCTGTTCAGTATCTGTTGTAGGAACAGTTTCTTGATCATCAGATTGATTCGCCGTATCTGATTGTGCTTCTGTTTCTGCAGGTGTAACAACTGCGTCAGAAGAAGGAGAGGTTGTTTGTTCTTCTGTAACAGTTTGAGTTGTTGGTTCAAGTTCTTCTGATAAAATCCCCATAGATTACTCCGAACTATCCATTTTAAGAGTTTGACGATCTTCACCTTTTTCAAAAATAATTCCATCACGAGGAGAAATCATGCGAACAACATAGCCATTTGGTAACACTGTACCAACTTTGACTTTAATTTTTTTATCATTTTCACCATCTTCAACAACGCCAATAAGATTATCGCCAACACCCATAATTGATTTAAGTTTATAATTTTCAGATAAATCAGGAACTTCTTCTTTATCATCGTCATCATCATCTGATGATGATGAATATGAATCGGAAGACGATGAATAACTTGAGTAACTTGAAGAACTTGATGATGAATCAGATGATGACGCGGCAGCAGCTTCTTCTTCTGCTTTTTTCGCAGCTTTTTCTTCTTCTTCTTTTTGTTTACGTTCTAACTTTGAAATTTCAAATTCAACTTGAAGACCTTCAGCTTTTAAACGAGCTAATTCAATTTCAGCTTTCTTTTCTTCGGCTTGAAGTTCCATCATCATTTTATTTTTTTCCATCTCAGAATATTTATCAAATAAAGTATCCTTTACTTCCAAAGATAACAGAGGGTGAACTTGGATAACTGGAATAGCTTTTACATCATTTTGTTTTTTTGCTGTTTCAACAAGATCCATAGAATCTGCCGATGCATCTTCATTTGCGTGTTCAGAAAATGATTCAAAAGGAACTTTTGTGCTCTCTGTTGCAGTATCAGTAGCAGGAGTTTCAGTTGAAGGAGACTCTGATGTTGATGGTGAAGAAGTTGGTGCAATTTCATCTTCAACAGTTGGTTCTTCAAAAGTATTAGTAGGAGTATCAGTCGCTGCAGCAGTATCAGAAGCTGGTGTAACGTCAACACTCAAAGGAGCTTCATCTGTTGTAGTTGGTGCTGGATCATCTGCATATGCAGAAATTTGAGCTGATGCTGACATCGCCCATCCCAAACAAAATAAAAATAATAACAGTCGCTTACTCTCTCTCATATACGCGTCCCTCTGCTTCCCACTCTTTATTATCGTGGTTCCATTTAATCTCTCTCCACTCGATCGCGCCGAGTGTATATAGCATATTTGCCCATTCCTTAATATCTATTTTAGACGAAAATTCAAAATTTACAAAGGAAAAATCAGTCGAAACCATAACATTTTTTGGATGCTTAATTGTATCCTTCACATATGTAGTCTTAATCGCAAATCCAGTACGTTGTGAAAAATTGATAAATCGATTAATAATTGTTTCTTTTTTTTCAGCTGGTGGAATGTTTTCTAGGCCAATCGGTAACATTTTTAAAGTCGCCGTTGCTGTATCTCCACGCTTTTCAATTTCAAATTCAGTTGATTTAAAAAGAGCATCACTTGCTTTCAGCATCATGGCAAGAATACCTTTTTCTTTACGGCGAAAATCAGCTTTAATTTCAGTCGAATTACAAACAACAGATGATAATTTCCATCCTGGAACAGGTTGATTAAAAAATTTAATTGCTAATTCACATGCATTCGCAAACTGTTTTGGATTTTGAATTTTTGTCCATGGCGCAGGTGGCGGCGTAAATGTAATGGCCGGTGCTTTTGGAATAACTTTTTTAATAGCAGAGACAGTTTTATTATCTTGTTTTATCGCCGGTGCTTTAGGTTTTCCATATTTTGCAAGAGCTGGATTCGTCTGTGTTTTTGGTTTAATACGAACTACCGGACGTGTCGGTTTCGGAGGTGGTGGAAGTAAAAGACGTAAAACAGTATCTTGAAAGAGGTACGCAGATACTAATAAAACACCAGCCAAAATAAGTAAAAGTTTAAGAATAGATTTTTTTGCTAAATCCATTAAACGAATAGGGCGTCCTTTTTCAAAAAGTTGTGACGCAGTCATTTCAGTTGTATTATCTAAATGCCAATCATTCGGGGCAATTTTATATCCCCAATCAGGCAATGACATTAATTTTTTAAAAGATTCTTTTGCATCATCTTCCTTTTCAAAAAGGAAGTCATCTTCAGGCAGGATTAATCCATTACGGATAACAATAAGCCACCAACCTTCAGGGACTTTAAAAGCACAAAGAGAAGAGGGTTTATCGCGTAAAGCATCGGCAATAGATGCAGCAGCAACAAATTGATTTTTCTTATGACCTTTCGAAGAAAAGCCAAGTCCGAATTGAGCAGCGCCAGTTGTTTTTAAACAATGGAATTGTGCGCCACCGATAAGAGAGCGTGCAGTTTGACGAATAATGATGTCTTGGCGTCGTCCAACAGAAAGCGGTTGCCAAAAAAGACCTGTTGCGTAAGTCTTCTTGTCAACGGTAATTACCTGACGAATAGTCTGTTTAACATGTACCAACGATAACCTCTCTCTCTTAACGTACGGTCAAAATGCAATAATAATATGGAAATAATAAATGAAAAGCGTGCGCGACGAACACACGCTAAATCAATTAATAACTAGGTGTTCCAAATCGGTTTGAAAGACGTTCTTCAGGATCAAGTGGTGATGTTAATACCTGTGGTGTAATAATCACAACCAACACGTCTCTTTTACTTTCTGTATTTTTTCCGCCTCCTAATGTCATAAAGTCTGGATCTCCAATACCATATTGATCATTACGATTAGACATTTTTTCAAATCCTGTCATAATCAATGTTTGGCCAGATTTTAACACTAATTCTTGTAAGAATGAACGTTCTTCAATTTTTGGCATTTGGATAACTGTTGGATTATCAGCAGTTCCAAATGATTGTTGTTCTAAACTGATCAATTCTTTCAATGACATTTTGAACATTAATAAGATACGTCCATTTTCCAAAATATTTGGAAGTAATTGCATATTAAATCCAACTTCTTCTTTTTCAACAGTCAAAGTTTGAGCAGATTGATCATTTGATGTTGGGTTTGTTTCAAATCCTTTTACATATTGGAATGTTTGTGTGTTGTTAACTGGTGCAATACGATTGTTACGAGTAGTCACAACAGCACTTGTTACCAATGAAACTTGTCCTTGTTGAGCTAATGCATTAATTGCAGCATTTGTACCGTTTAAGTTTGATAATCCACCAGTAGCATCAGCAACAGCAAAGCTAACTTGGTTTGCATTATCCAATGCAGCGTAAGGATTAGATGTGCTTGATGCAAGTTTTAAACCTGAATCTCCTGTAAACATAGCAGTCAAATTTAATCCAACTGTATTGGCATTATCAATTTGAACTTGTAATACGCGTACATTAATTGTTACCAATTTTGATAAACGACGATTTTGTTCACGGATATATTTTCCAACACGATCAAGTGTGTGGTGTGTAGCTGTTACAGTAATTGTTCCAGTTGATTGAGATGTTGAAACTTCACCATCTGTTACCAATGATTTCAAAGTGTTTTCAACTTCTTCCCATTCTTTCAAAGTAGAAGTAGTTTGAAGAGAAACTTTTTCACCGTCACCAGTTGTTGATGAATAATTTGTTTCAGTCGCCAAAGCATATAATGTAAACGTTTTTGTTTCTTTATCATAAAACTTAATTTTACCATTATCATAATACCAACGTAAACTAAGGTCAGTTCCAATTGTTGTAAGTAATCCACTCAAAGGACCTGTATAGTTAACTGTGATTTCTTCTAAAGAGCTATCTTCAACTAAATTATCAACTTCAACAGGAATACCAGTCAAAGTGTAAATTTGGTTTGCAAGTTCAGATAAATCTTGTGGTTCATCAGTTGCAATTGTCACCCCCATAGGAGTTTCTAATTTCTTAGGCAATGGATCACGATGTTCACGTGTTGTAGATTCGTTACCTAACCAAATACCAGATGAAATAGAAATAGTATCGTTTGATGATCCTTTCATCGGATTTTTAGCTTGTTCCAAAGCATTTGTAGCTTCAGCATAGTCATTTTTAACCTGTGATGTTACAGATTCTGCAACTTTTTCATTACAAGCAGCCAGTATAAAAAGACTGGCAACTGTCATAAGTGTGAAAAAAGTATGTTTAAAATTAATCGGCATTTTCGTCCTCCAAAGTTTTTACAACCAATACGCGGTTACCGTAATAAAATTTAGCATAAGGTGGCGGAGCTGCGCGTCCAAAGTTACGGATCAATGCAGAAGCCACATCAGTAAAGCGTCCTTTAAATACAGCACTTGCTTGCAATGGGTATTCACGGTTTGTTGTCCAGATAACTTCCCATCCTTCAAGCACAGCCCATTCTTCTAAAATTTCACGTAATTGTTTTCCGTCACGTGCAATCCATTCACGCACCATATCAGGCACATAAGTTTTTTCAGGCGAATCTTCTTCGATACTTGTTAAACCAACTGTTTGATTCGCACGGCTTTTTAAACGTGGATAACCAGGAGGGTTTGAAGCAGAAAGAGTATGAAGACCATCATCATTCATTAAGTTGATTGTAGCTAAAGGCATTTGGGTATCATCAGGTGCATAACGTTGATCTGAAAAAATTGGCATCCCACCAGGAGGTGTGTAATTAGCCCCACCGCTCCAACCAGATGTTGGTGCTGCTGAATTTGGTGCAGGTAACTGTCCGCTATACCCAATTTGTTTAGGTGATTGTAAATCCGCATCAGTGCCCGGTAATGGCCAAATCTGTTGCGTTTCAGATTGTGCAAAAGTCGCTGAAATGCTAAGTAAGCAAACAGCAAAGCTTGCGATAAATAATGTGAAATTTCGTCTCATATCATCCTTCCTAAATTAAACTCCTAATCCCTACTTTAAAGGTTTTGTTAAACTGTTGCAAGCCCTTTTAGGAAAAAAAGTTGATTTTTTAATTTTTAAGTGATTCTTAAACGTCTCTTTTTTGCAAGTGTTTAAGTTGTTCTTTGTGTGACTCAATCAAAAATTCAGGAAGTGCAGGAGCAGCCCCCATTTCAACTTTTGCTTTTAAGTCATCATGTTCAAACCAACGAGGAGCCGTCGCTTCAATTGGAAGAGTTGGATTCCCTTGAGTAATAACAACTTGCTTTTTAGGATCAAGTCCCATCAATGCAAGTCCAGAATACATATTAATTCCTTTTGGTTCTTCTTTCTTTTTAAGGTTAAAAACACTTTCATAATTTTCATTTGGTTTACGTGTGATAACGGTACGTTTTCCCATCATTTCAGCAAAACGATTAGCAGTGTTTTCGTTATTTTGTGCTAAGATGATTTTGGCATAAGTTGTTGAGAAGAGTGTTTCAACAGCATCCTTACCGTATCCAGCAGAGATTTGTCCTAAATCTTGTGCAATCAAAAGGTATGATACTTTTTGTCCACGTCCAACGGCTGGTCCTTGGATAACGGCTTCCAGTTTTGGCATAGTTGGGAACTCATCCAGAATAAAGAGTGTTGCAAATGGTCCAACGGGTTTACCACGAAATACTTTACCAGGAGGATTTGAAATTAGGAAGTTTGACATCAACTCAATAAACACACCTGTTAGTGTTGAAAGAGCTTTCGCATCAACAGTGTTCATAGATACATAAATAGTAACAGGTTTAACTTTTCCATCACGAGGATCATACATCCCACGAAGATCTTGGAATGAAAAATCAGATACAGCTGTTCGTTCACGTACAGCAGCATTTTTAAAAATACCAACTTCAGTTAACGCGGTTGATAAAACAGATCCACGTTCTTTATCAGGAGTGTTAGCAAGTTGTGTCATTTCTTGAACAGCACGATAAGCATAACCATATTGACGTGCTTCATTTGCAGAGTTCTTAAAAATTTCTTTCATGGAATCTCCCATAGCAGCAAAGCTGTCGCCTTGTTGTTTGCGTTTTTCCATTTGATCAGAAACTTTTAATTGAGATTCTGTCATCCAATCTAAAAGAAGGGGAAGACAAGCTTCGTGTCCAACCCAGTTTTCAGGAATGTTAGACCATGTGCCAACAGGTACATAATTTTCAGCAGTCAGTAAACCATCTCTTAAAAGGTTAAGTGCACCCATCGCAAGGTTATCTTTCATAGAAGCATAATAACCTTCAAGAAGACGAGCATCTTCTGTATCAAAAGTTTTATCTTGAAGACGTTGTGCAAAATAATCTGATGCACGTGCACGCTCACATTTTGAAACCAGGAAATGAATAAGACCTGTCAAAGCATTACGTCCAGATTTTGTCCAGTGAGGATCACCTTTACCACCTTTATCATTTACAAGTACGGCACACATACTGTCTACATACATATCACGTAAAGGTCCCATTGGTGGAACAGCGTCAGGTGAAAGAGGATTCCAGCTTGGGTAATAAATACCATTTTCAGGATCATCTTGTTCAGAGAAATTCAATGTAAATACAACTGACTTTGTTGCACGATAAGCAGAAGTTTGATAACAAAGTTCTGGTTTAGGATCGTTTACAATCATACTAACATCATCGCATTCCAGCATAGTCGGAATTACGATCGCTGTTGTTTTACCAGTTCCAGGAGGTGCACACGCAAGTACAGAATAAGTTTCTTTGAGTTTAAGGTATTTACCTTTGAATTTTCCAAGTACAAAAATAAAGCCATCAAACATGCCCCATTTTTTCAAATCATCATAATCAGCTTTACGCGAAGTTCCTTCTGATTTGATAAACATGTCATATGGATTCATGTTATCAATAAATAATTTAGCAAAAGGATAAATCATAAGAGGGATTAATGGAATAATATGATAAACATCAGGATCTTTAACAAGAGACGGTCCCCAAAAGAAGATAAGGTATTTGAAAACAATGGTCCCACCAGAAGTAAAAACTTGTCCAAAATAATTTGTTAAGAATTGAGGAAACTCGCTATAGAGCCCATAACGAGCAAGGTGTTCAACGGGAATAGCAATAATCATCGCTAAATAAACTAAGACGGCATAAATAGTCCATGCTTTGAAAAGCCAAATGGTTCCACGCGTACGATCAATGTTCTCTTTATCCCAAGCACCCATACTATAAAATAATCTCCCTTAAATTCTCTTGTCCTTTATTATAACGTTTTTTTCGAATTTGTAAAAGGAAAAAGACACTTGATATTAAGTTGCTTTTAAGATATAATAAATGCAAATCTTATAAAGAACAAAGGGGGATCAATATGATCAAAAATTTATTTAATGCAAAACGCTTAATGGGATTAGGTATGTTGGTGCTTGGTTGTGTGATTGGCGCAATCGCAATGTCAGATCCTGCTATGGCTCAATTCGAAGCGATTGATGCGTCTGCAAATAAACTATTTAAATTAATTTTACGTTTCACAATTTTAGGTGCTGGTTTTGTGCTAGTATGGAAAGCTGTTGAAATTATTAAGTCACCAGGTGCGTTTGAATGGAAAGATCTTTTGTGGATGGGGACTGGATTTATTATTATGATGACAGCGGGTGCTTTGGTTGATTTATTCACAGGTGGTGGCGCAGGAATGTCTGGCGTATTTGCTCCTTAATAAAATGCAGAATAAAAAAAGATCCTCGCTCTCGCGGGGATTTTTTATTAGCCAAGGATCGACCCGATGCATCATTCTCGGACTGCTTCTTTTCAGACCTGATCCAGTAAAAATAAATTACCGTCCGTCCTTGGCAAGATATAAAATAACACTTTTAAAATAAAAATCAATATGCTAAATTCGATTCATTCAACGGAAAGGAAAGAAAATGTTTCATTATCTTGCACAACACTATGACACGTTCTATGTGTTTAATTATATTACAATGCGTGCGGGCGGCGCAATTCTAACAGCTCTGTTAATTGCATTCTTAATCGGTCCAGCACTTATTCGTTACTTACAAAAATTAAAGCAACCACAACGTAATGATGGTCCTGCAAAATACAATAAAGAAGAATATGAATGTAAGGAAGGAACGCCAACAATGGGTGGGGCGTTAACATTAATCGCGTTAACAGTTTCAACTGTGTTGTGGGGAAATTTTGAAAGTATCTTTTTATGGACAGTATTGGGAACAACATTAGGATTTGGTTTGGTTGGATTTATTGATGACTATGCGAAAATTCGTTGTAAAAATACAAAAGGTTTAAGTAAACGTGCACGCTTAGGAGCCGAGTTAGCAATTGCATTGGCGGCAATATTGATTACGGCTTGGGTAACACCTGATTTTTACGAAACACGTTTAATCTTCCCATTCTTTAAAGAATGGCAATTTGATATCAGTTATTTGTATATTCTTTTTGCGTTAATTGTGATTATTGGATCAGCAAATGCAGTAAATATAACAGACGGTTTGGATGGGTTGGCAACAATGCCGGCAATTTCAGCATCCGTGGTATTAATGATTATTGCCTATGTAACAGGACGTATCGATTACACAGAATATTTGTATTTACCATATATTCCACAAGCCAGTGAATTAACGGTATTTGGCGGAGCATTACTTGGATCATGTTTAGGATTCTTATGGTTTAATGCGCCTCCTGCAAAAGTATGGATGGGAGATCTTGGATCTCTTGCATTGGGTGCAGCATTCGGAACAATGGCTGTAATGACAAAACATGAAATCGTATGGGCAATCGCAGGCGGAGTATTCTTAATGACAATTTCATCAACAATTCTACAAGTGGTGTATTACCGTTTAACAGGTGGAAAACGCTTGTTCCGTATGGCGCCAATTCATCATCATTTTGAATTAAAAAATTGGAAAGAAACAACGGTGGTAATTCGTTTCTGGATTATCTCAGTTGTCTTGGCATTAATTGCATTATCATCATTAAAACTACGTTAAAAAAGAAAGAGGAGAGTAACGTGAATTTAGGAGAGAAAAATATACTTGTTGTAGGTATGGGAAAAACAGGTTTATCAGCAGCAAATTATTTAAAGGATAAATGTAAAACACTCCACGTATGGGATGATAATGAAAAACGTAGAAAAGAATTAAAAAAGCTTGGGTTTGATTATCTAAAAGAAATTACCGACTTAAATTTCAAAGAATTGGATTTAATTATTTGGAGCCCAGGTATTCCGCATACTTATCCAAAGAAAGATGTATCTCCGATTGCGACGTTGGCAAAAAAGAATAAAGTTCCGTTAATGAGTGATATTAATTTGTTTTATTTATTAAATCCCAAAGCAACATATGTTGGGATTACGGGATCAAATGGTAAATCAACAACAACAGCATTGGTAAACCATATCTTAAAAGAATTGGGTAAAGAAGTATATATCGGCGGAAATTTTGGGGTGCCTGTATTTGATTTGCCAGAATTAAAAAAATCTTCACAAATTGTAGTACTCGAATTATCGTCATATCAATTGGAATTATCACCAGATCTTAAATTAAAAACGGGTGCATTAATTAATATTACACCTGATCATTTAAATCGTCATGGTGGAATGAAGGGGTATGTGTCTGCAAAAGAATTAATTACACGCATGACTGATACATTGGTATACGGAGCAGAAGATGAATATACAAAAGAAATTGCGAAAAGATTCCGTGGAACAAAAGTACCTGTATCTTTGTTGCGTAAAGTAAAAGGTGTATTTATTAAAGATCAAAAGTTGATTAACAATACAACAGTGGCACCACGTGCATATTTAGATTTATCAGAATTAAAATATCTTAAAGGCGAGCATAATGCGCAAAATATCGGAATTGCATTCGCATTGGTAAAGGCGTTAAATTTCTGTGGACGTCGCACAGCAAAAGCAATTTCAACATTCAAAGGATTGGCACATCGCCAAGAATTTGTAAAGAAAGTTGGAAAACTAACATTTATTAATGATAGTAAAGCAACAAATGCAGAAGCAACAATCCCGGCTCTTAAAACATATGATAATATTTATCTAATCGCAGGCGGTATGGCAAAAGAAGGTGGTATTGAAAATCTAAAACCATATATGGATGGAAAGAAAATTCGTGGGATGTTCTTTATTGGCCGTGATGGCGGTGAATTGTACAGTTACGCAAAAGATTTTGTGCCATCTGTAAAATGTGGAAAATTAAAAAAAGCTGTGAGCGTAGCAGTGAAAACAGCTTTAAAAGATATTAAAACTGGTGCAATTAAAGACGCAACAATCTTATTGTCTCCAGCGTGTGCATCATGGGATCAATTTGATAGTTTTGAACACCGTGGTGATACATTTAAAGAATTGGTGAAGGAGTATAAATAGTGGCATTTTCTCATTCAGATCAAAGTATCTTAGCACGTTGGTGGTATACCGTTGATCGCCGAATTTTATTTGGGGTGTTGGGTCTTATTTTAATCGGACTATTGATGGTATTGTCCGCTGGTCCATATGCGGCGCGTCGTATCGGTGCGGATGGATACTTGTTCTTTAATGGGTTTATTCGTTACTTGTTCCCAGGTGTGTTTATCATGCTGTCTCTATCATTCTTATCAAAAAAGAATTTGATCCGTTTGGGCTTTATCGGTGGCGCAGGATTGTTTATTATGTTACTTGCCTTACCATTTGTTGGAATTACCATCAAAGGGGCAACACGTTGGATCTCGCTGGGTTTTATGAATTTGCAACCTTCTGAAATCTATAAACCGTTATTTATTATAATGACGGCATTTGCCTTGGATCATATTCGTAAAACCTTTGCAACGGGTGATAAGAAAAAAGCATACAGAATGGTGGCTGGATATCTTGCGTCTCTTGGGGCGTCCTTGGCTGTATTGGCAATTCAACCTGATCTTGGAATGGCAATGACAATTTTTGTGGTATGGAGTGTGCAAACATTTGTGGCGGGGCTACCTAAAAAATATATCGTAGGATTGGCGGGATTCGGAGTAATCATGTTGGTGGGAATGTATTTTGGATATGGTCACTTCCGTGATCGTCTGGATCGTTTCTTATTCCCATCTCAATCGGATACATACCAAATTGATAAAGCGGTGGAAGCAATTAAAAATGGTGGCTGGTTGCCAAACCCGGGGGATGGTTATATCAAAGAATATTTACCAGATTCTCATACAGATTTTGTATTTGCAGTATTGATTGAAGAATTTGGTGCATTAATCGCATTGCTCGTACTCAGTATTTATTTTTATATTATCTTACGCACGTTACGTTTATTGCGTGAACAATCATCGGATTTTATCGCAATCGCAGGAACAGGATTAATTACATTATTTACATTCCAAACGTTATTTAATATTGCATCAACTATTAAGCTAGTGCCGACAAAAGGAATGACATTGCCATTTATTTCATATGGTGGATCATCATTCTTATGTTTTGCAGTTGCATTTGGAATTTTATTAGGTCTGTTACGTAGTGCGAAAGAAAAAGGAGAATTACGTTAATGAAAAAAATTAAAATAGTGGTTACTGCTGGTGGAACAGGCGGACATGTATTTCCCGCAAGTGCAGTTGCAAATAAATTAGCATCTTCAGAAAAATATGATGTGATGTTTATGACAGATTCGCGAGGCATGCGTTATTTAAAGGACGGTGTTCTGAATAAAAAAATACGTGTGAAAAAAGTATTGTGTGCAGCACTCGGCGGAAAAGGAAAGCTTGGAAAGTTATGGGCATTAATGCTAACAGCACTGGGATGTGACATGGCATTTTTTAAATTCATGTTCTGGCGACCAAAGGCTGTAATCGGATTCGGTGGATATGGCATTTTCCCAGCAACAGTTGCCGGAAAAATATGGGGCGCTAAAATCCTTTTACATGAACAAAATTCTGTTTTTGGAAAAACAAATCGTATTGCGGCTCATTTCGCTGACAAAGCATTATTGTCATTCAAAAATACAAAAATGTTAGTATCTCATCTTGAATCAATTTATACGGGGCAACCAGTTCGAAAAGAGTTTGAATATGTACAATATCCTGAAATAAAAAAAGTGATTCGTATCTTTATTACCGGTGGATCACAAGGCGCAAAGATGTTCGATCAATTTGCTGATATTTTGATTAATGTAGAATCAAAATTAAAACATAAAATTGAAGTTTCTCATCAAGTACCAGATCCTGAACAGGTTAAGAAGATCTCTAAAAAATACAAAGACGCTGGAATAAAGGCGACTGTCTCTCCATTTTTTGTGAATATTGCAGATGAAATTAAAAATGCACATTTAATCATCAGTCGAAGTGGGGCAAGTGTATTTGAATTACTAACAATTGGACGTCCTGCATTTTTTATTCCGTTAAAAATAGCAGCAGATAATCACCAACAAATTAATGCAGAAGAATTAGTTAAAATTGGTGCGGCTGAAATGATATTGGAAAAAGATTTTACAAAAACGAATGTTGAAAAAATATTATTGGATTTGTTGGGTAATGAAAAGAAAGTAAAAGACATGGCATCCAAAGCAAAACTAACAATTAACGCAACGGACAATATCGTAAAAGAAATTGAAAAAATTTTATAGAGAATAGGTTTTGTATTTAAGATAAAGTTGATCTAATATCCAATACAATATCCCACCTGTTATATAAAAAAATAAATCTAAGATGTCTGTTGTTGAG
>QKJL01000035.1 GCA_003250835.1 Alphaproteobacteria bacterium | reverse complement strand
CGCCCAGATCGGACCCGACACCATCGCCAAGATCCTGCTGACCTCGGGCTCGACGGGACAGCCGAAGGGAAATGTTATAATACAACAAATTCAGATGATGAAGAAGATAAAACTCTTTTCCTTGTAGGTGATACACAATGGTACACATTACCTTCAATGCCTGAAGTTTCTTTTGAGAATAATGAAGTAAAAATTAAATAAAATTTAATAAAAAGCCTCCTGTTAAAGGAGGTTTTTTATTATGTAAGTAGATTGTTTTTGTTTATATGTTTGTTGTATTCTTTAAAAATAAATCCCTGAGGTTGTTTCGGGGATTGTATAGTGAGTATCAATGTCTTTTGTTGAAGGAAATGGTACTGATAAAATTAATAGTGTTATAATTCTTCTTTTATGTATTTAAATTGTATAGTTTGTATTATTCAAGTTCTAATAGAGGCAGGATTCCTTGGATAATGTCGCGTGAAATTGGTACAGCGTTCCAAGCAGCTCCTTTGAAATAGAAGTCTTGTTTACGACCTTTTGGTTCGTCTAGGACGACTAAAAGAGTGTATTCAGGACGTTCCATTGGAAATGTCGATACGAAAGCTGTGATTAATCTATTACGTTCGTATTTACCATTGATATTTTTTTCACCTGTACCTGTTTTTCCTCCGATTGTAATACCTTCAGTTTTAACTTTGCTTCCTGTTCCTTCTTCTACTACTTTTGTCATCGCTTCACGTACTTTTTCTGATACATCAGAGCTTATTACACGGTGGCCATTTGGTTGGTTATCTTTTAGTGGTGTAATGCGTGGTGGGATGTAAAACCCTCCGTTTATCATCGCGTTAATTGATGTGAGTAATTGGAGTGGTGATACTGCAATTCCATGACCAAAAGAGATTGTTGCAATTTCTGCTTTTGCCCAACGATCTGGATACAGTGGTTTAGCAATGTCACCTTCTTTTAAATCAATTTTTAATGCATCAAGTAATCCAAGTTTTTTTAGAAAATCTTTTTGTTTATCTGCTCCTATTTCCCAGGCTATTTGTCCTGAGCCAATGTTTGAAGAATGGACGAGGATTTCTTCAACAGTTGCCATTTCATTTTCAAGAGGGTGGTCATCACGAATACGAAAACGTCCAATTCGAAGAGGTTCGTGTACATTGTATTTTTTTGTGACAGGAATACCGTTTTCAAATGCCAGTGCAGTATTAAATACTTTGAAGATTGAACCAAGTTCATATACCCCTGAAATCATTTTGTTAAAACGTTGATCAGTTGATGCTGATGATGCATTTTTTGGATCGAAGTCAGGCATTGACATCATTGCAATGATTTCACCTGTGTTTGGGTTCATTAAGATTGCTCCGCCACCAAGAGCTGAATATTCTTGAATTCCTTTTTTTAATTTGTCGTACATAATTGATTGAATACGTGCGTCTACGGATAATTGAAGTGGTTCATTCATTCGATCAAGATCCATGTCGAAAGCCAGTTCAGTTCCACCAAGACCTTTGTTATCAATATTTGTAAATCCGATTAAATGTGCAAATAAATTTCCTTTTGGATATACGCGTTGGGATGAATTTTCAAACATAAGTCCTGGATCTCCAATTAAGAGTATTTGTTCTTTTTCAGATGGTTTAAGACGTTTTTGAATATAGGTGAAACGTTTATTGGATTTTAGCTTTTTTACTATTGTTGAATACGATAGTGCAGGGAATAATTTTACTAATTTTTTTGCTGTTTCTTCTGGGTATAAAATTTCCGTTGCATTTGCGTATAGGTGTTCTGTTGGAATATTTGTTGCAAGTAATTCACCATAACGGTCTGTGATGTCACTTCGTATTTGTGCTTGAGTGATTTGTGTTTTTTCTTTTGTTTGAAACCAGTCGTTAAAATTAAATGAAAATGACATGAATGCAATGCGACTGGCGATGATTAGGAATAATACAACGATGCATTTTGATGCGAATGAAATTCGTCCGTGGATCAGATTGTTCTTTTTGAACTTTTTTTTAGCTGTTTCAATTTTTTTGCTTAGTGTTGAAAAAAATATTTCGCCGCCGACAGAAATACTGTCTTTTACTTTATTCTGTTTCATTGTTACGGAGCTCTTCAATCGTTTTTACTTTGTTAGTTGAAATCGTTTTGTAACGTGTTAAATGTTCGTTTGATAATTTACGTAAATTTTCGATTTGTGTTAAAAAGCTCCATTCTGCTTTTAAAATTTTATTTTGATTGCGTTCAGCTGTTAGGAAAGCATTATCTTTTGCTGTTTCATCTTTTATTTTTCGAATATGAAATTGGAGAATGAAAATGCTGATCAGCAGGATTAATGCTGTTCCAATTGTGCCGCACATGATTAAAAATGTTTTTGTTTGTGACATTTTATTTTCTCCGTATAACGCGTAAGCGTGCTGAACGTGCACGTTGATTGTATTCAATTTCTTTTTTAGATGGTTTTACAGCTTTTGTTGTCAGTAATGTAAAGTCTTTTGGCTTTTCATCTGTTTCAGGTTGATAGCGTGAAAATGATTTTTCTTTTGCTACGTCATTCATGAATTGTTTTACCATACGGTCTTCTAATGAGTGAAAAGATACAATCCCTAAAATTCCCTTTGGGTTTAATAATTCAACAGCTTGTTGCAGTGTTGCATTTAATTCTCCTAATTCATCATTTACGGCGATACGAATTGCTTGGAAAACGCGCATTACTGATTTAACATTGTTGTTTGTATGTTCATCAATGATTTTGCGTAATTCAGTTGTTGTTTCTATTTCTTTTGTTAAGCGATATTCAGCAATTTTACGTGCGATACCTTTGGCAGCTTTTTCTTCGCCATAGTTTTTAATGATATTGCGAAGGTCTTCTTCACCCATTAGGTTTACGATATCTTTTGCTGATGTTCCGTCTTGAGACATACGCATATCAAGAGGTCCATCATTTTGATATGAAAAGCCACGTTCCGCGTGATCAATGTGCATAGATGAAATGCCAATATCCGCAATAATGCCATCAACATTTGATATTTTAAGTTTATTGAGGCTTTCTTTTAGTGTTGAAAATGGTTTTGCAATAAATGTAAAGCGGTTGCCAAATTCTTTTTTGAATTGATCTGCTGTTTTTTGTACATATGGATCGCGGTCAAATGCAATTAGTGATATATTTGGATTTTTTTCCAAAATTGCACGTGAATATCCGCCGGCTCCGAATGTGCAGTCGACAATTGTTAATTTCTCATTTCCGTCAGGGATGAATGAGAGTACTTCATTTAATAAAACTGGTATGTGCTCCATGCGTGTTATATTAAAGACTTCGTTTGATGAAATCAATAGGATTTATGGTGTTTTTATGATTCTGTATTGATTTTTAAAGTAGGGCGGTTTGCTAATGCTTTTTTACGCGCTTCTTCTTGTGTTTTTTCGAATTTTTCTGGGTTCCAGATTTGAAATGTTTTACCACGACCTACGAATGTTACTCTGTTTGTAATCCCTGCATGTTCGCGAATATCTTCTGGAAGAGTTATACGTCCTGTTCCATCAATGTTTAATTGACGTGCATCGGCAAAGATTAGTGATGTTAGGTTATCTTGTTCTTCTGAGAATGTATCCAGGTTATCTGTTGCATCCGCCATTTGTTCCATACGTTCGATGTTACAGCCTTCGATTGCTTCAGATGTGAAAGAACGGTAAAGAGCAATTTGTTGTGGTAATTTTCCACTCAATGCAGAACGGAATTGTGCAGGGACTGAAACACGTCCTTTTGCGTCTACGTTTCCGATAAAGCTTGATAGAAATAATGCCAATTTAAATCCTTTTATTCTTTTATATGTATATTTATAAAGTGGAATCATGTGGGAGTCAATGACAAAATTAAGTTTTTTAATGGGAAAATATGGGAAAATTATCTTTTTTTAAGTAAAAATGTAAAAAAAATGAAAAAAAGTGAAATAATTTTAATTTTATACTTGACACGTGAATCAAAAGAATCGTAGAATCGGATTATGGTCATGAGGGAGACCCAAAAATTTAGGATAGGAAACAAGGAGAATTATCATGGAAAACACATCAAAAATGTCAGAACTAATGCAAGTAATTGATACAGTTTTAGAAAAAATCGTTTGGGTAAATGCTGATGCAGACGTTGTTAGTCTTAAATCACTTTTACATATGCCAAAAGCAGACGGTACACCACGTAGTGTAGATGATCTTACACGTCAAGAATTAACAGGTGCTTATACTTGTTTGCAAATTCGTCACGAATTGTTTGGAGATCGTATTCAAGATCTTTCAAATCAAGATTTGTCTTCAAAGATTAAAGATATCGTGTTTAGCGAAACACAAGCTATCTTATCAGCTAAATCAGCTGGTCAAGATGCTGCTCAAAAAGTTGCATAAAGACTTTTTAAGAAGAGAGAGAAAAAAAAGAGGGCTTTTATAGCTCTCTTTTTTTATGTATATTCTTTTTTAACCCACTTGTCAGAAAAATTTTGATACATTATATTTTAATTGAAAATTTTATTGGGATCTCGTACACTTTGGGGGAAATCAAAAATAATAAGGAGTTATGATTATGAATGAACAAGAAATGTTGAAAGTTCAAGGTTATTTGCAAGCTAAATTAGGTAATACAGACCTTGTATTGAAAAAAGGTGATGCAGCAGATTGTTATGAATTGTATGCTGGTTCAGAATTTTTAGGCACAATTTATCGTGATGATGAAGAAGGTGAAGTATCTTATGATTTGAATATTTCAATTCTTGCAATGGATCTTTAATTTAATTATTTCACATCATTAAATTACAAAATTCGGATTTTTAATTTGAAATCACGTATTATTTATACGCTCATTAAAATTAAAATCCGTTTTTTTAACTTTACTAATGCAAACTAATTAAATTATATCATACTAACATTAGTTTAAGGAGAGATAGATGAAATCAACGCAAACAGGTATTTTTCGTATTTTAAAAGCATTTCAATATTCATGGGATGGATTTAAAGCAGTTTTTAAATCAGAGGCAGCATTTCGTCAAGAGTTTTTGTTATCAATTATTTTAATTCCTGTAATTTTTATTTTTGATTTTTCATGGATAGCTCGATTATTTTTGGTAAGTTCTCTTGTATTAATTTTACTTATGGAATTGATTAATTCTGCTATTGAGGTGGTAGTGGATCGTATTTCCGAAAAGCATCATCCTTTGTCTAAGGTAGCTAAAGATATTGGAAGTTTACTTGTTTTGGTTTCTTTTATTTATTTTGGTTTTGTTTTGTTTATGGTTCTTAGTTAGAGGTCTAGTATGCAGGTTGCGGTTATTTCAGATATACATGATCAATTGGATGTTTTAAAGGTTGTAATTGAGGATCTTAATGCGATGGAAATTTCGCATGTTATTTTCTGTGGTGACTTTTGTTCGCCGATCCCCGCTCGCTTATTGTGTGAAACATTTAATGGGCAGGTGCATGCCGTTTTTGGGAATACAGAAGATCGTGATGCGACGCCTGCGCTGGTTGGGAAGTATGATAATTTTCATCACTATGGTGATTTAGCTGAATTTGAATTAGATGGTAAGAAGATTGCTGTTGTTCATTATCCTGATAAGGCTGAAGATCTTTTGCATTCTGGTAAGTATGATTTCGTCTTTTCTGGTCATACGCATCAACATATGCAGGCGGAGTTTGGTTTATCTGTTTGGGTTAACCCTGGTGATATGCTCGGGTTTAAAGAAGCGCCTCATTATGCCTTGGTTGATTTACAGACTAAGAAAGTTGACTTTATTACGGTTACTTAATTTTTTCTTCTTTTTTCATCGTTTTAAGATTTTTTTCATAGGAATAACAAAATAGATATTGCGATTAAAATACGAATCGTGTACTATATCTAGTAGATTAATCCTCACACAAAGGAGTTTAATAGATGGAGAAGGAATACACTGTTATCAAGCGTGGTGGTGTGCGCGTATCGTTTGATGTTACCAAAATTCGTAAAGTGATTAATTGGGCCGTGGAGGGGCTTGATGTTAATCCGTTGAAGCTTGAATCTAATGTTTCAATGTCATTACGTGATGGGATTACAACATCAGAAATTCAACAAATGGTTATTTTATCAGCTTTGAAACTTACTTCATTGGAAGAGCCTGATTGGCGTATTGTTTCAGCTCGATTGAAGTTGTTTGATTTATATAAGAATATTTCTATTCGTCGTGGGTGGTCAAAGCCTTATTCTTCTTTTTATTCAGGATATGTTGGATTTGTTAAAGATGCGGTTGCTAAAGGGCTTTATGTAACAGATGTAACCGATCATTATACAGACGAAGAATTGGCGCATGCTGAAACATTTATTACGCCTGAATATGATTTAGGATATGATTATGCTGGGGCTAATTTATTGGTGAACCGTTATTTGATTGAATATGATGATGCGATTTATGAATTGCCGCAGGAAATGTATTTGACTATTTCATTGGTTGTGGAACAAAATGCACCAAAAGAATTACGTATGGCACGTGTGCAAGATACCTATGAAAAGTTGGCTGGTCGTAAAATTTCATTGGCTACACCATTTTTTATGAATTCTCGTCGTCCAGGTGGAAATCTTAGTTCTTGTTTTATTACGGCGATGGATGATAGCCGTGATAGTATTTATTATACATTAGACCAAATTGCCGAAATTTCAAAAGAAGGTGGTGGCGTTGGTGTAAATGTGTCTCGTATCCGTTCAAAGGGTGCGCGTATTCGTGGGATTAAAAATGCTTCTGGTGGTGTGGTGCCTTGGATCCGTTTGATTAATGATACTGCTGTGTCAGTTAATCAGTTGGGGAAACGTTTGGGGGCTGTGACTGTTTCATTGGATGTTTGGCATTATGATTTGGAACAATTCTTAGAATTACAGACTGAAAATGGTGATCAACGTCAAAAGGCATATGATATTTTCCCTCAGGTTGTTATTCCAGATGAATTTATGCGTCGTGTTGAAACTGATTCTGAATGGACATTGTTTGATCCATCAGAAGTAAAGCGTAAATATGGAAAAGATATTGTTCAGTTATGGGGAAAAGAATTTGAAGATCTGTATGCGACTTTAGAATCTGATGCACGTCAGGGTAAGATTGAAATGTTTAAGATTGTTCGTGCAAAGGAAATTATGAAGCATATTATGAAGTCTCATGTTGAAACAGGAATGCCATATGTAGCTTTTAAGGATACGTTGAATAAGTATAATCCTAATAAGCATGATGGAACAATTATTAGTACGAACTTGTGTACTGAATCTCATAGTAACGTATTGCCATCATATGTGAAGCCTCGTCGTTTGGAAGATGGAAAAATTGTTCAAGAATCTGGCGGTGGTTTGGTACATGTATGTAACCTTGTATCAATTAATGTATCCGCTGTGTTTGATGATGCGGAATTGAAGAGTATTTGTGAAACAGCTGTTCGTATTTTGGATAATGCGATTGAATTGACTTCTGTGCCTGTGCCAGAAGGGACGCTTCATAATCAACGTTACCGTACAATTGGTGTTGGTTGTCTTGGATTGGCAGATCATTTAGCTTATAAAGAAATTTATTATCGTGATAGTTCAAATTATGTAGATGAACTCTTTGAAAAGATGGCGATGTATTCTATTGAAGCAAGTATCGATTTGGCACAAGAACGTGGGACGTTTGAAGCTTATCCTGGGTCAGATTGGGATCGTGGTGTTATTTTAGGACATGATCAAGACTGGTTTAAGGAAAATGCTAAGCAAGATTGGTCAAATGTTTTTGAACGTATGAAAAAATACGGTATTCGTAATAGTCAGATTTTATCAATTGCTCCGAATACTTCTACGTCACTTATTCAGGGATGTACCGCTGGAGTGTTACCTATCTTTAATAAGTTTTATTCTTATTCTCAGTTTAAGGGAACTGTACCCGTGTGTGCGATGTATGTAAAAGATCGTATGTGGTATTATCAAGAAAATAAAACTTTGGATCAACGTATTGTTGTGGATGTTGTGTCGCATATTAATAAATGGATTGATACTGGAGTGTCGATGGAATTGGTTCATAATTTGAATATGGATATTAATGCTAAGCATATTTATAATACTATTATGGATGTGTGGAAAAAAGATGTGAAGACAATTTATTATACACGTACGATTCAAAAAGATGGATCATTGTCTGATAAAAATGAATGTGCAAGTTGCGCGAGTTAAGGAGAAGATAGATGGAAGATAAAAAATTATTTAATCCAGAGGGAAATGATAATATTCAAGTGCGTAAAATGATTGGTGGAAATCCAACTAATCTTTTTAACTTGAATAATGTGAAGTATAAATGGGCGAATAAGTTGTATCGTATTATGATGGAAAATTTCTGGATCCCAGAAAAAATTCCGTTGCATGATGATAGTCGTTATTATAATGAAATGACAGCTGCGGAACGTAAGGCTTATGATGGTATTTTATCATTTCTTGTGTTTTTGGATAGTATTCAAACAAATAATTTGCCAAATATTAACGATTTTATTACTGCGCCTGAGGTTAATTTGATTTTATCTATCCAAACATATCAGGAAGCTATTCATTCTCAGAGTTATGCTTATATTATTGAAAGTATCATTCCGGCGGAACGTCGTGAAGTGATTTATGATCAATGGCGTACGGATAAGATTTTATTTGAACGTAATAAATATATTGCTCAGATTTATCAAGATTTTGTTGATGATGAATCGGATCGTAATTTTGCACGTGTGATTATTGCTAATTTCTTATTAGAAGGTGTTTATTTCTATAATGGATTTAATTTCTTTTATGATTTAGCTTCACGTAATTTGATGTTGGGCACAGCTAATGAAATTAAATATATTAATCGTGATGAATTAACTCATTGTGTATTGTTTGCGAATATGATCAAAGAAATTCGTAAAGAAAAACCAGATTTCTTTAATGATGAAGATATTTATGAAATGTTCCGTGTGGCAGTGGATCAAGAAATCGAATGGAGTAAGCATATTATTGGTGATGCGATTCTTGGGATGAATGAAAAAAGTATCGAGGCCTATACTAAATTTATTGCAAATAAACGTTTACGTGAATTAGGTATGAATCCAATGTATGAAGGATTTGATGTGAATCCATATAAGCATTTAGAGAAAATTGCAGATACACATGGGCAAGGGGATACAAAAGGAAATTTCTTAGAAACAACTGTTTCGGCTTATAATCAGTCGTCTGCGGTTTCTGGTTGGGATGACTTTTAATTTTGGGTTCTTTTATTCGAAAGCTTTCGAATAAAATTTGTTCCAAATGGTGAAACTGAATTATTTTTAAATTACTTTTCCTTCTAAAAGTAAAAAGAAACGCCTCGTTTGAGGCGTTTTTTATGAAGTGTGGCAACTTTCGTTGCAGAAACGATTGTGTAACGTTTCTATAATTTCTTTAATTTCAGGGCTATCGATTTGATAGTACACTGTTTGTGCTTCTTTGCGTGTTTTTACGAATCCTTTTTCGCGCATAAGGGCAAGATGTTGTGACAGGGCTGATTGACTTAGTCCTACTTTTTCTACTAATTTTCCTACGCACATTTCACCTTCATTGATTAGGCATAAGATCATGAGGCGATTTTCATTTGCAATTGTTTTAAGCATATCTGTTGCTTGTAATATTGCTTCCATTTTATGTGTCATAATCATTCCTTCTTTTTTTACTTGACTTTATATTAGATTTATCTTATATTAGAAAAAGCTAATTAATTATAACTCTTGATAATTATAGAAATTTTAAAAGGATAAGTCAAATGAATATTGATCGCTTAATGTTTGGATTTGCGGGAATAATGGTGATATTTACATTAGTATTATCTCATTTATATACTGTGTATTGGTCGTTTTTTACCTTGTTTATTGGGTTTATGATGGTACAATCTTCTTTAACAAAATGGTGTCCATGGGCAACTTTGTTTAAAAAAATAGGTGTACCAAGTGGGCCTTTATTTAAATAAAAGGAGTTAAATTATGAAATTTATTATGAATATGTTACATCGTTTAATCGATTTTAGTATTGCGAAGCCAAAACAAGTGATTCGTTGGAATGTTTTGGTTGCATCTATTTTATTGGTTTTAGTTTTAATTCCGACTCTTTTTCCTTCTGTTCCTTTAAATGGGGTGAAGATTGATACGGACCCTGAAAACATGCTTGCAAAAACAGAACAAGTTCGTGTGTTCCATAATGATATGCGTAAAGAATTTGGGTTGTATGATATTTTAGTTGTTGGGATTGTTAATCATGAAAACCCACAAGGTGTGTTTAATCAAAAGACTCTTAGTAATGTATTGGCTTTAACTGATTATGCAAAGACATTAGATGGTGTTGTGTCGCGTGAAATTATTTCACCATCAACTGTGGATCGTATGCAAAATGCAGGGCAGGGTGTTGTTAATTTTGATTGGTTGATGAAAGATGTTCCTTCAAATGATCAGGCTGCTAAGGCTGTTTATGATGCGGCTGCACGTATTCCATTTTTGAATGGGACACTTGTATCAGAAGATGGTCAAGCGTTGGCTCTTTATATTCCGATTAAATCGAAAGATCTTAGTTATGATGTGTCAAAAGCATTAAAGCAAAAAGTATCTGATTTGGGCATGACTGATTCTGTTTATATTACAGGATTGCCAGTTGCACAGGATCAGTTTGGGACAGAAATGTTTGTTCAGATGGCTGTGTCTGCTCCGATTGCTATGTTGTTAATTTTCTTATTGATGTTTTTCTTTTTCCGTAATTTGGCGTTGGTATCATCAGCTATGATTGTTGCGGGGTTATCTGTTATTGTGACAATGGGATTATTGGTTGTGACAGGGAATACTGTGCATATTATGTCATCGATGATTCCTATTTTTATTATGCCGATAGCGGTACTTGATGCGGTTCATATTTTGTCTGATTTTTTTGAACGATATCCTGAATTTAAAGATCAGAAAAAAACAATTAAGCATGTGATGATGGATTTATTTAATCCGATGGTATTTACATCAGTGACAACTGTGGTTGGGTTTGCGTCTCTTGCACTTACTCCGATCCCACCAGTACAAGTATTTGGTATTTTTGTGGCACTTGGGGTATTGTTTGCTTTCTTATCAACGATTACTTTTGTTCCTGCGTTTGTGATGGTATTGTCTAAGAAATCATTAGAAGGGTTTGGGAATACTCATTCTGCTCGTGAAAATTCTGGTACCTCAGAAGGCTTTTTAGAATGGGTGGGCCATCGTTCTTATCGTCGTTTTAAAAGTGTATTATTGATTTCATTTATTTTGATGGGTGTTGCTGTGTATGGCGTGTCAAAGATTCAAATTAACGATAATCCAGTTAAATGGTTTTCTAAAACACATGATATTCGTGTGTCTGATAAAGCTTTGAATGAACGATTTGCTGGAACTTATATGGCGTATATGGTTTTGGAAAAGAAATTGGATCGTGAAACCGTGACTGCTTTGGCTGTGAAACATCATATTCCATCTGATTTAATTAATGGTGAATCGAAAGAAGCTGTATTAAATCAATTATATGATTGGGCAGATGAACAAGAAATGTCCGATATGTGGAATGATCGTATTGATGCATATGCAGCTGAATTGCAAACTTTTAAGCATCCTGAAAATTTAAAGGCTATGTCTGATTTTCAAGATTATTTACTCTCAACTGGGTTGGTTGGAAAATCAAATTCATTGGCAGATGTTGTGAAGACTGTGCATCGTGATTTATATGGTAAAGATGACGCGTATGTTATTCCTGAAAAAAATGGTGCGATTGGTCAAGTTTTATTAACGTATCAAAATTCTCATCGTCCAAATGATTTGTGGCATTTTGTGACACCTGATTATTCAAAGGCTAATTTATGGATGCAGCTTAAAAGCGGTGATAATGCGGATATGAATAAGTTGGTTGCTGCTGTTGATCAATATTTGGATACTCATCCTTCTTTTGGGATGGATGCTAAGTGGTATGGTATGACTTATATCAATACTGTGTGGCAGGATAAAATGGTTAATGGAATGGCTGCTTCATTTATTGGTAGTTTCTTAGTTGTTTTGTTATTGATGACACTTTTATTCCGTTCTGCGTTATGGGGTGCGTTAGCGATGTTGCCGTTGACGATTACAATTGCTGGGATTTATGGTTTAATTGGATTTATTGGTAAAGCATATGATATGCCAATTGCTGTGTTGTCTTCATTATCTCTTGGGCTGGCTGTTGATTATGCAATTCATTTTCTTGCTCGTTCTCGTGAGATGCGTAAAAATTACCCATCATGGCGTGAAACTGTTCAGCCTTTGTTTGGGGAACCTGCACGTGCGATTTTCCGTAATGTAATTGTGGTGTCGATTGGATTTGTTCCATTGTTATTTGCACCGTTAGTACCGTATCAAACAGTTGGTATTTTTATTGCGTCGATTTTATTCTTGGCTGGGGCAGTTACTTTGGTTGTGTTGCCTGCGATGATGACATTGTTGTCACATTGGTTGTTTAAAGATCATCATGGTCAATTGACACAGGCTACGAAGATTTCAATTGGTGTTATTGTGGCATTGATTGTTATGCAAAATATACTTATGTAGAGTATGTATAAGAAATTTAAATTTAAGAGGTTAGTATTATGAAAAAAATGTTTTTAACTTTATTAATTATGGTGTTTGGGGCTGGGGCTGCGAATGCTATGAGTGTGGAAAAAATTATTGAGCGTGCGAATGAAGCATCTTATTACAAAGGTGATGATGGTCGTGCGAAAGTGAAGATGAAGATTGTTGATTCTCAGGATCGTGAACGTGAACGTCAGTTTACTATTTTACGTAAAAATACAGCGAATCAATCACAACGTTTTTACGTTTATTTTGAACGTCCATCTGATGTGAAAAAAATGTCATTTTTGGTGTATAAATATGTTAAGGGTGATGATGATCGTTGGATGTATTTACCATCGCTTGATTTGGTGAAACGTATTTCAGCGGGTGATCAACGTACAAGTTTTGTGGGGTCTCATTTTTATTATGAAGATGTGTCTGGGCGTAATCCAAATGCTGATGTTCATACTTTGGTTGATACTGATGATACGTATTATGTTGTTGAAAGTAAGCCAAAGGATCAAAAATCAGTTGAGTTTTCAAAGTATAAGACTTGGATTCATAAGTTGAGTTTCTTGCCTATTCGTACTGTTTATTATGATTCTAAAGGACAAGAATATCGTACATATACTGCGACAAAGGTGGAAACTGTGAAAGGCTATCCGACTGTTGTGGCGGCGGAAATGAAAGATGATGTGATTGGTGGAAAAACAATCTTAACATATGAAAATGTTTCATATGATGTTGGATTGCCAGATGATATCTTTACAGAACGTTATTTGAAAAAAGCGCCAACTCAATATCTTAAATAAAGTATTTATCAAGTATAGGTTAAATATAGTTTAATTATAAAGGAGTTTAATATGTTATATGATGTGACAAATGATAATTTTGATGAAATTGTAAAAAGTAATGAATTGGTTATTTTGGATTTTTATGCTGATTGGTGTGGTCCATGTAAAATGTTTAAACCTGTTTTTGAAGCAGTGTCTTCAGAGTATCCAGAAATTGGCTTTGCAAAAGTGAATGTTGAAAATGCTAATCGAGTTGCTGCTAAATTTGGTGTGCGTTCAATTCCAACTGTTGTGGTATTGCATAAAGGTGAAGAAGTCTTTAATCAACCTGGTATGATGCGTGATGGTGATTTACGTCATTTAGTGGATCAATATAAAACTCTTTAATTGGAGGTTATTATGAAACATATTATCTTTTTATTTACATTTTTTATGACATCGTATGCAATGGCAGCTGTACCAGCGTTGCCAATGGGATTAGATGATTCATCCTCTTCTTTTTCTTCAGATTCTTTTGAAGATTCTGTTTGGGATAATTTTGAATTTGATTCTTTTCTTGATGTTCGTGCTGGTACGCGATTGTATGATCAAGATTTGCAAAGTGACACATCTTTGGCGGAAGTACGTCTTCAAACAGGGGTATCTTATGAAGGGGATTTATTATCTGCTAATTTAGTGGCTGATTTTATTTATGATGATGTTGATCGTGATATGGATCAAAATTTTCAAACTGGCACAGGTTCAATTGACCTTCGTGAAGCCAATTTTTCTTTTACACCGTTTGACTTTATGGATGTAAAAATTGGGCGTCAGGTTTTAACTTGGGGTGTTGGTGATATGGTGTTTATTAATGATTTATTTCCAAAAGATTGGAATGCTTTTTTTATTGGTCGAGACGTTGAGTATTTAAAGGCTCCGTCGGATGCGATTAAGATGTCTTTATTTTCTTCTGTTGCGAATTTAGATTTGGTGTACATGCCTCGTCATGATGCGTCACGTTATATTGATGGACGTCGTATTTCTTATTATGATGCAATGACACAATCTGAAAGTAATACTGTGGTTGATGCGATGCGTCAAACGGATGATGAATTTACGCTTCGTTTGTATCAATCAGTTGGTTCTGTTGAATTAGCAGCTTATTATTTTGATGGATTTTGGAAAGAGCCTGAAGGGTTTGATATAGTAGCTGGGAAAGCAATGTATCCTGCACTTCGTGTGTATGGTTTAAGTATGCGTAGTCCTTTTGGTCCCGGTATTTTATCATCTGAATTTGGCTATTATGATAGTTTAGATGATGCGCATGGGACTGATCCTTTGATCCGTAATTCAGAAAGTCGTTTTTTATTGGGATATGAGCAAGAAGCCGCTCAGAATTTTACTGTTGGTGTGCAATATTATACTGAAATTATGGATCATTATACAGGGTATCAATTATCTTCTGATCCGACAGGATATATTAAGGATCATGTTCGTGAAATGTGGACATTGCGTTTGACATATTTAGCAATGAACCAAAATCTGATTTTGTCTTTGTTTAACTATTATTCTCCGACTGATAAAGATGGTTATATTCGTCCAAAAGTGACTTATAAACAATCTGATAATTTACAATTTGAAGTAGGGGGTAATATTTTCTTTGGTGAAACACAAATATTACCAAGTGGGACAGAAGCTCAGCCTACATTCTGGGGGCAATTTGAAAATGCATCCAATGCATTTGTTGCGGTTCGTTACACATTTTAATAAAAAAAGAGAGCAGTTGCTCTCTTTTTTTATTTCATAATGTCTCGCATTTCGATTGGGCGGGTCAGGTATAGACCTTCTAATGTTTTACAGCGTGATAAGGCTACGTATAATTGCCCACTTTCAAAGATCCCTCGTCCGAGGTCTAAGATACATTTATCCAATGTTTTTCCTTGAGCTTTATGAATGGTTACCGCCCAGCTGAGAATGAGTGGAAATTGTGCAAATGAACCGAGGCTTCGTTCGGTGATTTTATCTGCTTCTTCATCATAGTCGTATTGAATTTTATCCCAACTGTTACGTTCAACAGTATAGAATTTATCATGGACTTTGACGGTGATACTGTCTTTGGTGCATGCACTTACAATTCCAGTTGTTCCATTTACCCATCGTCCTTGAGGATCATTTTTTACAAACATGACGATTGCACCGGGTTTGATTTCTAATTCTATATTTGCTGGTAGAGAATTAGCCATTTTCATCATTGTATCTTTATCACCTGTTACACGTGCTTCGTATTTTACTGGTGTTTCTGTTAATGCGTTTAGATTGTTTCGATTAATACTGTCTGCTGTGTTGCGATATGGGGTGAGGGTGATTGGTGTTTCTTCACCTTCTTTTGTTGGTGGTACAGGTGTATTACGTTTATTGAGTATTTCCAATTGTTCAGGTGAGATCGATTTATCACGAATCCCATTTAGAATATCGATAAATGATTGATCGCGTTGACGGAATAGTTTTTGAAATTCAACATATTTCCATCTTTTTTCATTATAGCATTGTGCATGGTCAAATGTTCTGCCTGCGTAAAAATTATAAAATACTTGGTCGTCATTTGTTACAATAGGTGGGAGTTGTTTCATGTCCCCAACTACACAGATTTGAACGCCACCAAATGGAGAGCCTTTGCGTGGTCCGTTTTTACGTAAGAATAATTCAATTCCATCGAATAAGTCTGGGCGTACCATTGAAATTTCATCAATGATTAGGATGTCTATTTTTTCATAGACTTTTCGTTGGCGCGGATTACGCATTTTAATTGTAGAAAGATCCATGAATGCTGGTTTGAATTTAAAAAAGCTGTGGATTGTTTGTCCGCCAATATTGAGGGCTGCGATACCTGTTGGTGCAACCACCACAATATTTTTAC
>QKJL01000021.1 GCA_003250835.1 Alphaproteobacteria bacterium | reverse complement strand
ACAGGTGTAATCTATGTGATTTTATTAGCCTTCCGTACATCCCGATTTTTATTCCATGATATTGGAATGAAACGTAGTATTAAAAAAGAAAATAACACATATAAAATTTTATTTAAAGCTGCAATAAATCTATTCACAGGAGCAGCAGATAAAAATGTATCATTTGTAAAAAAAGCAACTATTGATGATACGGATGCGCTATCATTAATCAAAGCTCTTTCATTCAAAGAACAAGGTAAAACAAAAGAAGCTGAAAAATTATTGGATCACTTAATTGACTCAAATGAATATGCAATCCCAGCCTTAACAACAATGATTGAATGCGCAAAAGAAGATAAACGTAAATACTTTATCAAAACAGAAGAAGCCTTTTTGAAATTTCCAAAAAATCAACACTTCATCAAAGAATATTATAATGCGCTTTTAATTAACGAAGACTTCAAAGGCGCAATTGAGTTTGTAAAAAAACAAGGTACATCTCTGATGCTTAAAAGTGAACAAACGATCGCATTAGCCGAATTATATGAAGCATGGGCAGACCAAACAAATAATAAATCAGAAAAAGAATCCCGCCTAACTGATGCGGTTAAATTCGAAGCAACACCAATACGTATTGAAAAATTATCTGAATTATTAGACGGTAAAAAACGTCAAAACTTAATTGAAAAATATAAATTCAATACACCTGTTTTGAAAAAATTATATCTTGAAACAATCAAAGATCAATTAACTGCACTTGAAAAATGGGATGCACTCACATCAAATAAAGAAGAAAAAGAGGTCATCGCATTGGACAACCTCATTTTACATAATCATTTCAAAAAAGCTGAAAGCAAACTAATTAAAATTCAAAAGGACTATCCTGGTAATCCAGAGCTTCTGATTCGTTATCATCTATTGAAACAGGTTCTTGAGATAAATCAGGATACGGCTCATCCTGAACCATCGGAACAAACGTTTCTTGCGTTGGTTCGTAAACGTTGGAAGAATCTTCTGAAATAGGTTGATCAACTAACGGAACAATTTCAGATTCAGCAGGAAACTCTTCTGCTGAATTTTCATTCATATCCATTAAAATATCATTCACAACTGGATCTTCATGAATAACTTCTTCAGTATATGATTCTGTTGGTTGTTCTGGTTCAAATGAAGGTTCAACAACAATAGGTTCTGAAGGAACATCTTCAACAGCCGGCGTAACATTAACATCTTCAACAGGAAGAGCTTCTTCATTAACAGGAGAAATTTCTTCCATAACAGGTTCTTCTACTATTGGTGTTTCCACTTCAACAGGAGGCATCGCTTCATCTTGAAGCGGTTCAGAAACAACAGGAGCTTCAACAGGTACCTCTTCTGAAACGGTTTCAGTTTGACTATCCGCTGAACCATCTGTCTTTTTTAATTCCATACGACGTTTGGCTTCCAAAAGAACACATACATCTAAATTATCATAAAAAAGTTTATATCCACCATATCCAGCTAAACCAAATACGATGAAATAAATCACACCACGTAATACAGTTTTAATTAATTGAAACATATCCTCTCTCCCTATATGTTTTCTATTTATTCAAAGCAGCCTGAATAAATGATCCTTTACCATCACCATAAAATAATGAAGCAATAGTTTTATATTCTTTTACCAACACACCAACTGGTTTATCCATATGTGTTTTTTCAAAAAAAGCGCACATAAGTAATGCAGTTAAAAATGAATCTGTTTCTTCTGTTTCTGAAACATGTTTAACCAACGCAGTTAAATCAGCTTCAAATTCAAGAGTCCCTTCTTTTACTTTTTTAAGTAAACGACGATCAGGTGACAATCCTTCTATAATATCAAAATTAGATCGATCATAATCACCGCCCATCAAATGAGCATAAACTGCTTGCACAGAGTAAAAACGTGCCGCCAATGACGGACTGTCTTGAAATGTTTTAATAAGTTCCATAGTGCCTCAACATTAATTTTAAAGTTCCAATTGTCTTCCTTATATCATGTGGAGAATAAAAATCCAACTGTATTCTGCGTGTTGACGTTAAAAAAAGAGCAATATCAGAATACCCAGGCACTCCACCCTTTTCAATAATCACAATATCATTATGCTGTAAATTCATATGATCAGCAAAATTACCATCAATTTGAAACGCACGATAAAAAGAATGATCTTCTAAAAATTCTTTTGCCACTGGAAAATATTTTTGAACATTATCTAGTATTGAACTATCTTGTTCAAACGAAAGCTTCCCACAAAATGGAATTTGACGTAACGCACTATCGTTAAACTTTTCAGCAGACTCATGTATACGAAAAGCTTCTATATTCGGACTAATTTCAATGGCACGCGACTTTAATGGATACCGACGAATAAATCCTTTTTGCTCAATTTCATCTAACAAACGAAAAACACCCGAACGAGAACGAAGTCCTAACGCCTCTTTCATCTCATCAAAAGAGGGTGATATTGAATGTGTATCAATATAACTTTTAATAAAATCAAACAATTCTTTCTGGCGTGTGGTAAGCATAATAACGATCTCATAATGGGTTTGTTGTCCAACTATCTTATCGCAATGCCAAACCGGCGTCAACGCCTAATCTCTAATTTTCAATATGTTAGGAAAATAATATTTAAATGAAGATTTTAATTTAAGGTGCATAAAATTTACCCCACCGAGTGTAATAATACTTGGTGGGGGTAAAAATTGTGTGATTTAAATTAAAAGATTAACCTAGAAACTTTTCAAGCCAGTGAATAGTATTCTTAGTCCCTTCTTTAAATTCAGGACGATCCAAGATCTTTTTATGTAATTCGATGTTTGTTTTAATTCCTTTAATTTGGAATTTAGCCAACGCATCTTGTGCTTTTTTAATAGCATCATTACGATCTTTTCCATGAACGATCAATTTTGAAATCATACTATCATATGACGACGGCACTGTATATCCATCATACAAAAATGAATCCACACGAACCCCTTGACCAGCTGGCGCATCATATTCATTAATTTTTCCAGGTGATGGAATAAATGTTTCAGGATCTTCCGCATTAATACGACATTCAATCGCATGCCCTGTTGCTTTCACATCTTTTTGTGTATAACCAAGCTTTTCACCATTTGCTATACGAATTTGTTCTTTTACCAAATCAACATCATAAACCATTTCAGTTACAGGATGTTCCACTTGAAGACGTGTATTCATTTCCATGAAATAAAATTGTTCATTTTCATACAAAAATTCAACTGTTCCAGCATTTGCATACCCAATTTCAGTTACAGCTTTTTGAATACGATTAATAATTTCTTCACGTACTTTTGGTGTCAACGCAATCGCAGGAGCTTCCTCAATCACTTTTTGTTTTTTACGTTGTGTTGAACAATCACGTTCCCCAAACACAACAACATTACCATGATTATCGCCAAATACTTGAAGCTCAATATGTTTTGGATTTTGAAGATAGCGTTCAATAAATACTGTATCATCACCAAACACTGTTTTACCTTCTAAACGAGCCGCTTTATATCCTTCTTCTAATTGATCCATTGTTTCAACCAAACGGATACCACGACCACCACCACCAGATGCAGCTTTCACCACAATCGGCAACCCAATTTCTTTTACAACTTCTTTTGCTTCTTCAAGAGTATTAACAGCACCCTTTGAACCAGGTACAACAGGAATGCCAGTTTTAATCGCAATTTCTTTTGCACGAACTTTATCACCCATCAAACGAATAGTTTCAGATTTTGGACCAATCCAAATCAATCCATGTTCTTCAACCATTTCCGCAAAATCAGCATTTTCAGACAAGAACCCATATCCAGGATGAATAGCATCAGCCCCAGTTAAAAGTGCAGTTGTCATCAATGCACGCATATTTAAATAAGATTGAGGTGATGGAGCTGGTCCAATACAAACAGCTTCGTCAGCATGTTTCACATGCATAGAATCTTTATCCGCAGTCGAATAAACAGCCACAGTCTTAATGCCAAGTTCACGAGCCGCACGCATAATACGTACCGCAATTTCACCGCGATTAGCAATCAGAATTTTTTTAATCATTATGAGAATCCTTTAGATTGTTAAACTAAGCAATAATCATGATTGGTGTACCAAATTCAACCGTATCACCATCTTTTACTAAAATTTCTTTAACTGTTCCAGATTTTACAGCTTTCACAGGGTTAAATGTTTTCATCGCTTCGATTAAACAAATAGTATCACCTGCTTTCACAGATGAACCAACTTTTACAAAAGGTTCAGCACCAGGTTCTGATGCAGAATAGAATACACCAACCATAGGTGATTTTTCAGCATCTGCTGTACTTGTTGATGCAGAATGCGAAACACATACTGTTTCACCAGCAGCTGGCATAACCATTCCACCAACAGGTGCAGAAACGTTCACTTGACGTGAAACTTGTAAATCTTTAAATCTTAATTCTGTTAATTGATGTTCATCCAATTTAACCGCTAATAAATCGATCAATTTAGATAACTTTGCTTCATTCATAATTTGCTCCTTTAAATTAAGCATTAATATTAACATTCAATATATGTGCACGAAATATAGATGAAAAATATAAAAAAGTAAAGCTTTTTAAAAACATCAAAAAAAAGCCCCTTCTAAATGGAAGAGGCTTTCAATAAAAATAATGTAAAATTATCTAAGTGCATCTGGGAAAAAGATCATCATAACCGCAAGAAGAATTAAAATAACCCCACCAATCAATTTACAATATTTCACATACCCATCACCCACAAATTTATCCACTGCAAGTGCTGCAAGACTAAAGATAATTAAATCATCTAACATATAAAAGAATACATAAAGAGCAATATAGCCATAATAAGCAAATACTGAAAGATCTGCTTGTGCTAACACTGCTGTATACACGGCTGGCAAACCAAGTGAACACGCAAATTCAACAGCATTTACAGTAAACGCCAATCCAACAATTGAAATAAACAAAGCAATATTCATTGGAGCATCAATAATACGTTGAATACGTGTACGTGTTTTGCTACGTGATTCCATATCACCAATTTCACATTCAACATCGCCTTTAATAAAATCTTTAATACTTTTGTATCCCATATATAGAGCAAGTACTCCAACTAATTGTTGCACCCAACCAATTTGACCCATCACACGAAATGCATTAAACCAAACAGTCATAAATAAGAAATAAAGAATACCTGATGCAACCACAAAAGTCCCAACAATTGTCCAAATTTTCTTACGACATTTAAGTTCTAAAATAATTCCAATCATAAACACAAGTACCCACATTGCACATGGATTAAATCCATCAACCAACCCAAGTACAACTGAAAGTCCTGTTAAACTTTTTTCCAACACATTTACTTTACCAAAGATACCAGCATCCACAACTTCATCTTTAATAATACGTTGTTCTTTCGTATCTGTATGTTCATGTTGAACTAAACGATCCGCACGAATTTTTGCAGCATATTCTTTTTCAGCAGAACTTACATACATATCTAAAAGACGACGATATTCATTATCAGTCACAGAGGTACGATATCCTTGTACATAATCATCCCCAACGATAATTGTTGGTACACCCATTCCAAAAATATTAAGCTTTGACGCATAATGTTGCATCAAATTTGCTTCATGACGTTGAGACACATCATGTTTTTCAAACACTACTTCTGGATATTCTTCTTGTAAATAATCTTTAATAAATTCTTTTGCATGACGGCAATGCGGACATGTTGGAGAATAAAAGATCTTCATAGTAGTCAAAGCACTTGCTTCAACAGTATTAAAAACAGAAAGCCCCAAAACAAGGCTAAATAAAATTGATTTTAAAAAACGCATAGGTAAATCCTTCCTTTGATATTCTTCACGTCAATTTATATAGCACAGCGAAAAATAGAATTCAACCTCCCAAATAGAATGATAGAAAATAATTTTAAAAAAAGTATTGCATTTTATTTTTTGTAAATGTAAGATGTCCTCTACATTGGATAAGCGAGTATAGCTTAATGGTAAAGCCCCAGCCTTCCAAGCTGGTTATGTCGGTTCGATCCCGTCTACTCGCTCCACTTAAATTTGTTCCGAATTTTATTCGGAATTTTTTATTGTCTTTCGTTAAAAAATAATTATGATCAAAAGCATAATTTTAAAAAAAGGAAGGATAATCTCAAATGAAAAAATTATTACTAATTGCACTACTCTCAGTAACTACAACTGCAAACGCAACATGGTTTGAATTAAAACCAGAATCTGCGAAACATAAACAAAATGCGTTCACAATTACACATGGACAAGGCACAAATGAAAACCTATCACAAATTATGGGTGGACAAGTATCAAGAGCACCATATGAAATGATCGCAACATCATACTCAACAAAATTAGCTGACTATGACACATTCTTATACATCTTACGCAATATGTTAGTTGAAGGAGAAATCCAAGTAGCTTCTCATTACGGTAACCAAGATTTCATAGAATACGTAGCAAACTTAAATCTTCGTTTTTATGAATTCCCATGGAACAACACAATCAAAACAACACTTGCTTTTGGAATTGGGGCATCATACGCATCTGATATCCCAGAATTAGAAACAATCCGTGTAGGCAATCATGACTCACATGAATTAATTTACTTAGGTGGTGAATTAACATTGGCTGCACCATCATGGCAAAACTTTGAAACAGTATTCCGTATCCACCACCGTTCAGGCGCATGGGGAACTGTAAATTCAATTACCGGCGGATCAAATTATCTAAACGCAGGTATCAGATATAAATGGTAATCAAAAATAAAAAAAACGGCCAATCGGCCGTTTTTTTTATAATTATTCATCTTAACTTAAAAGAATGTAAAAATTAATAACTCTTAGCAATAATAACATCCCCCTCTGCATCCATCGGCATACAACGGCGAGATACTTTATACTCTTCTTTTAATTTTTCAAAAGCATCACCTTCAGTCTCTGTTACAGGTAATTGAATAAACCCAGCAAAACCATCTTTTAATTTTGCTTCAGCTTCTGCCAAAGTAGAAACTTTTACTGTATGATCTTGTGTAAATTGAACATGCTTTGCATAAATATCTTTTTGCATTTGATCCAAAACAGATTGAACCTTTGCAACAAAATCAACAACAGATAAATCTTCCTTAGAAACTTTTCCAAGATCACGACGCACATAAGATAATGTCCCAGCATCTAATTCACGTGCCCCAATTTCAACACGAATAGGCGCACCTTTTTTGATCCATTTCCACATCTTATCAGATGAACGATCATCACTATCATCAACTAATGAACGAATACCTAAATCAATTAATTGATTATTTAATTCACGACACGCATTTTCAATTTCTTCCTTACGATCGTCCCCTCGTAAAAATGGTAAAATCACAACTTGATGTGGCGCCACCATAGGAGGCAAAATCAAACCATCATCATCTGAATGAGACACAATCAAAGCTCCCATCAAACGCGTAGAAAATCCCCATGATGTCGTATAAGCATTCTCTTCTTTCCCTTCCACATTTTGGAAAGTAATGTTAAATGTTTTTGAAAAGTGTTGACCTAAATCATGAGAAGTACCAGATTGTAAAGCTTTTCCATCTTGAGCCATTGTTTCAAAACCATATGTATGATCGGCACCTGGAAAACGTTCTTCCGGTGTTTTTTCACCAATAAAAGATGCTACAGCTAAAACATCACGACCAAAATCATGATATAAATTCAAAAATTCCATCGCATTATCATGCGCATCTTGTGGCGTTGCAAACGCACAATGTCCTTCTTGCCATAAGAATTCCGAAGTACGCAAGAACATACGTGTACGCATTTCCCAACGGAATACATTTGCCCATTGATTTAATTTCATTGGTAAATCACGATACGATTGAACCCAACGTGACATAGCATCCCCAATCATCGTTTCTGATGTTGGACGCAACACATATGGTTCTGTTAATTCAGCTTCTGGATCAACATGAATTTTACCATCAGTTGTCTTCAAACGATAATGTGTCACAACAGCAGATTCCTTCGCAAATCCATCCACATGATCAGCTTCTTTTTGGAAAAATGATAATGGGATCATTGCTGGAAAATAAGCATTTTGCACACCACGTTTTTTAATTTCTTTATCAAATTGAGCTTGGATCAATTCCCAAATAGCATACCCATAAGGCTTAATAGTCATACACCCACGTGTTGGGGCATTTTCTGCCAAATCAGCTGCTTGAATAACACGTTGATACCATTCTGAAAAATTTTCTTCGCGTGTTGGTGTAATTGCGGTCTTTGCCATAATTAAACTCCTAATCTAAAATCTGACGGGATCTCACCCATCTTAAAAAATAATGTATTATATTATAAATGAAAAGGTTTCAAAAATCTAGACTAATAAGCCAGATCTGAAAGAAAGGGAGGATCAGCTCCCTAAAAATTTATTCAGAATCCCCAACGGGAGGTGTGTCTTGTTTAAATGGGCCACGACGAACGATACGACCTTTTGTTAAATCATAAGGTGTCATTTCAACTTCTACATCGTCGCCTACTGTTACCCAAATTTTAAATTTGCGCATTTTACCTGACATGTGACCTAAAATTTGATGTCCATTTTCAAGTTCAATTTTAAACATCGCGTTTGGTAATTTATCAGTTACCTTACCGCGAAACATAATTAATTCTTCTTTAGCCATTTTTTTTCACTTTTTACTTGTTTAATGTGTCTCTATTTTTTAAACTACTAATAAAAATAAAGCAAGGATAAAAATGAACAAAGAAATTAACGTTAAAACATCATATGTACCGACACACCGAATTCAATTAATTCAAGAACTATTGTATTTACTGCGTCAACGTGAAGGTGTTTTCCAAATCAAAGCATCAGATTTATCAGGAAAAGGATATATTGCTGATAAACTATTCTCACACCTAAAAGGACATGAAGAAGTATTTAAACTTAACTTCAGTGAAACACAAAATTTCTTTACGGCAATTTCAAAAGCCTTAAATATTAAAATCACTGAACTTGATTATTTATCTGAAACATTAAAAAGTTTACTTAAAAAAGGAAAAAAACTGATCCTTTTTATTAAACACCCAGAAAATCTAAACACAGAAGACTTGGATAAGATTGAAACATTATTCCAAGAAATCCCTGTATTACGTGTTGTATTTTTGTCATCAAACAAATTTACAAAAACACTTAAAAAACATCCTTTGGGTGGACGTGTAATATGGGTTAAAAAATTACACAATTTCAGCGTATTTCAATCAATGAAATACATTAATTCAATCTTAGATAAAAATTTTGAAAAAGATTTTCCTTTCATTTCAAAATTTATGATTGCATTCACTGCAAATGGAAAACCTGGAATTATTAATACTGTTATTAAACGCGTATATGAAAAAGCAATTCATAAAATTATGAACCGTCGCACATTACAATGTATCTTCATCGAACGTCATTTAACAGCACCATTCTTTCCGTTAAAATGGGGAATTATTACAGGGCTTCTTGTTTTATTCTTAACAACATACGGAGTAACAATGCCATACCTAAAAGATTTACGCATTGAACAAGAACAACGTATCAAATCATTCTTAGAAGCTGACATTAAAGAAAAAATAACAGAACAAATCGAAAAAGAAGAACAAACAAAATAAATAAAAATATCCCCTTCAGGGGATTTTTTTATAACGTTCTCGCAACCGTTAATATATAAACACGTTTAGCACCTGATCGTTTCAATTCACGCGAACATTCCATCACAGTTGATCCACTCGCCATCACATCATCTACCAATAAAACATGTTTTCCCTCAATTAAATAAGAACGCTGAACAGCAAAAGCCCCACGCACATTTAAACGACGCTGACGAAATCCTTTATAACCTTGTGTCTCTTTAAAAATACATCGCGATAAAACAGATGAATAAAAAGGAAGTTGAATAAGCTTAGATAAATGACGCGCTAATTCAGCTGATTGATTATATTGACGATGACGCAAACGTTTAGGATGCAATGGAACCGGAATAATACAATCTACTTCACGAAGCATTTCATGTGCATGTAACACCATCCATTCTGCAAATAAATCCGCTAAATGAGATTGATCAGCATGCTTAAAACGCAACAATAAATCACGTGAATTTTCATCATAAATAAATACAGATTGCATCCGCTTAAAAGGAAACTTCTTTCCAGAGCATGAAGGACAAATAACGGGGTTTACGACATTTTTTTGAAAAATAGCAGCAGGTAATTTCACCCCACAACGTAAACAATAAGGAGACTCAATAAACGTTATTTTTGAATAACATTCTTTACAAATTTTAGAATAACTAAGATCAGTCGATCGACATAACACGCACACACGTGGAAAAAATAAATCAAAAAGAGATTTGAAAAGATTTACCATTCCATAATATTATGAGAACGTTCTTCAATCACCTTACCCAAAGAATCTGTCTTAGTAGTAGTTAAGCGTTGATGTTGATCCAAATTAATCACACGTAATGTAACTGAATCAAATTCACGTTTTGATAAAACAGGTTTAATTTGATTTTCTTTTAAACCTTGATCACGTAAGATTTGTGAAATAATTGCTAAACGACGTGCAGCAATTTTTTTCTTTGAAAGCTCACGCATAGATTGATCACTAATACGAATTTCAACACCATTCGTTGGATCATTTTGTAACACTTGTGCAAATGAAGTAATCAAATCTAAATTAGTTGATGACACGGCTGAAGCATCTTCATCAAAACTAATCTTCATTTGTAAGACTGAAATATTTTGTGTATCTGCATGATCTGATTCTGTTGAACTTTCTTCAGAGAACGCAGCCAATTCATCTGCAAATTCATCAGAAGATGCATCAGATGAATCAGATGTTGGCAAAGGAGGTAATACAGGAGCTTTCGCAACAGATGCAGCTTTCGGAGCTTCTGGTGCAGAAGCAGGACCTTTAAATAAATCCATATCTGGATCATCTCCAAATCCTTGATCCAAACCTAACTTAGGTAAGGGAAATTCTTCAAAAGAAGTCAAATATTTATTTTCAGAAACATAAGTTTTACGAAACTCTTGTTTTAAATTAACAGGAGCTTTTGCCAATTGCTCAGCAGTCTTTGATTGAACAACCGGAGTATCTGTGGTTTTACCTTTTTTATAAGGCAACACAAATTGATCTTTTGTATTAAGTGGTGCAACATCAGCAACAGCCACTTCTTCAACTTTATCCGCAACAGGTAAAGATTTTTGTTCCATATTTGTTTTACCAACAAAAGCAGTTTGTCCTGCATATTGAATATTTGGTTTATGTGGCATTAAGATTTCTTGACGCACAATTGAACTATCTGAATTTAAAACAGGTGTACCAGCACTTGCCACTTGGAAATGATCTTGTTTTTCATGTTTAACAGTCATCACAGGAGCAGTTTGAATAACCATTTCATCATTTGTATGAAGTGCACCTTCTTGGCGCATAGAAATAAACCCAGCCGCTTTCACTTCTGGAAAAGACACAACTGGTTTAAAAACAGGTTGTGTAAAAGCATCATCACTTAAAAAAGCATGACTCCCATTACAAACCATCAATAAACTTAAAAATGAAAGTGTACGTTTCATAGGTCCCCTCAAATCTTTCCTTCACTGTTATTTTTATAGATTTTTCAAACAAAGGTCAAGGGGGTATAACTTTTTTTATTGAAATGTATTGCAATTATTTTTCGATGCCCCTATTCTAGGAAATGAAAGTAAATAAAAAAAGAAGAAAAAGTATGATAAAACACCTCCTAACAGTAACTGGAGTGTTGGCAATAGTAAGTGGATGTAGCTCGGAAAATAAAATTTGTAGTATTGATACGCCAACACACTGTCAAGAACAACGCTCTGATACAAATCAGACAACATTTCTTGCGTCGACAATATATTTCAAACAAAATCTAACATCTTTGAAAAATGACGACAAAAAAGCAATTAATTCAATTGCTCAATTTCAACAAACATTTAACGCAGACATTAAAATCATTGCTTATCCAATCAGTGAAACAAATGATATTGCATTAAAACGTATCAAAGAAGTTGAAGCATTGTTAAAACAAAAAAATATTTCATATAAGAAAATAAAATATGAAATTGGATCATCAACAGAAAAGGTTTACAGCAATGCAAAAAACGCCAATACGCCTCTATCACGTCGTGTTGAAATATACATAACGTATTAAAAAGGGAGGAGAGAAAATGAACATTGAAAAATCACTATTGGGACGTAAATGGATTGAAAAAAAACGCGACCCAGCGATCACTGAAAAAATTATCGAACGCTATAACGTGCCGGATATATTAGCCAGTATCATGACAGCCCGTGGAATTACATTAGAAACAGTAGATGCTTTTTTAAATCCAAAATTAAAAAGCTCTCTACCAAATCCTTTCGATTTCAAAGATATGGAAAAAGGTGTAGACCGTATTATCGAAGCAATTAAACATCAAGAAAAAATTGCAATCTTTGGGGACTATGATGTGGATGGTATTACATCATCATCTGTACTCTATTCTTTCTTAACAGATATTGGAATTGAAAATATTGAACTCTATATTCCAGATCGTGAAGACGATGGATACGGCCCTAATAAAAAAGTATTTCGTGGGTTCAAAGAAAAAGGTGTAAACTTAGTCATCACAGTTGATTGTGGAATCACAGCCTTTGATGTACTCGAAGATGCAAAAAGTATTGGGCTAGATGTAATCGTAATCGATCACCATGAAGCAGAAGCAAAATTACCTCCAGCAGCAGCAGTTATCGACCCAAAACGTTTAGACGAAGATACAATTCATACATATTATGCAGCAGTTGGAGTAGTATTTTTATTCATCGTAGGTTTAAATAAAAAATTACGTGAAGCAAAATTTTACCAAAATGTTGCTGAACCAAACATGATGAAATATTTAGATCTTGTAGCACTTGGAACAGTTTGTGACGTGGTACCATTGGTCCACAGTAATCGTGCATATGTACATACAGGATTACAAATCATCAACCAACGCAACAATATCGGATTAAAAAAATTAGCCGATGTATCCGGCATCAAAACAAAAGTAGATTCTTTCCACTTAGGTTATATCTTAGGACCACGCATTAATGCCGGTGGCCGCGTAGGAAAAGCAGAAACAGGAGCAAAGCTCTTATTAGCAAAAGATGACGTATCGGCCGAAGTTTTAGCAGAAAAACTAAATAATTTTAATATCACCCGCAAAGATATTGAACACGAAATTTTAATGGAAGCATTGGATCAATTGGAACCAATTATCGATGATGAAAAACATTTAATTTTCTTAGCAGAAAAAAATTGGCACACAGGTGTGATGGGAATTATCGCTGGACGCCTCAAAGAAAAATATAACCTTCCCGTTTGTATTGGAACAATCGATGAAGATGGATGGATTAATGGATCAGGTCGTTCAGTCGAAGGTGTCGATCTGGGACGCGCCATCATTAATGCAAAAGAAAAAGGAATTTTAAAAGAAGGTGGTGGCCACTCAATGGCAGCCGGTTTCACATGTCACGTGGATAATAAAGAAGACTTCGCACGTTTCATTCGTGAAAACATTAAAAGCCAAGTGGGTGACAAAGGAATTCAAAAACAAGTACCAGTAGACGCAGTGATAGACACAGGGGCAGTAAACATTCGTCTAGCAGAACAATTAGAACAACTAATGCCATATGGAATGTGTAACGAAGAACCAACATTCATCTTAATGAATGCACGTTTATCAAAAGCACAAAACTTTGGCAAAGGACACATCCGTTGTTTCTTCCAAGGATCAAATGGAAAAAGCATTAACGTTGTTGCATTCAATATGTCTGACACATCAATTGGACGCACGTTAAATGATCACCTTGGGGAAGTATTCCACTTACTTGGAAAGGTACGTATCAATAACTGGCAAGGAAAAAAATCAATTCAATTCTTCCTGGAAGATGCTGTTTTAAAATCAGAAGCATAAAAGAAAACCCACTATTTAATAGTGGGTTCTTCTTTTTCTACTCTAAAAATCGTCATGACAACGGAATAATATGCTCCGCCAAAAATAAATGTCGGTTCACCACTCCCTTTACTAAAAATAAACCTTTATTTGTATCAATAACCATCTCTGTTTGCTCTCGCTGAGAGGGATAGTCAAAATTATCAGCAAGGTACCCATGTTCAGTTTCATTAAACCAAACAGGCGGAATAACACACGCTGGTGAAAATTCATGATACTGCAAAGTAAAGCGTTTCGGCAAAACATCCGGCACAATAACGGTTAACGCATCAGGATTAACGACATAGTCATCTAAACGATTTTTAATAATAATTTGATCCATAGAAATTATAATAATAGGTTTAACAAACGTTCATTATTTAACCTAAGTTCCACTCAGAAGAAAGTCAAGGTAAAATTAAACTTTCCTAATATATAAGACATAAAAAAATCCCCTACCGAATAAGGAAGGGGATTTAAAAGATAATTAAATTTTAGTTAAAGAGGAAGTGAAGAATATCTCCATCTTGCACAACATATTCTTTTCCTTCTGTACGCATTTTCCCTTTAGCTTTTGCTTCTTGTTCAGTACCACAATCAATATAATCTTGATACCCAATTGTCTCAGCACGGATAAATCCTTTTTCAAAATCAGAATGAATAACACCTGCTGCTTTTGGTCCTTTTGTGCCATTAACAATTGTCCAAGCATGTGCTTCTTTTGGCCCAATAGTAAAGTAGGTGATCAAGTTAAGAAGACGATATCCTGCTTGGATCACACGAGCCAATCCAGTATCTTCTAATCCAAGTGATTCCAAAAATTCTTTACGTTCATCCATATTTTCCAACAAAGCAATTTCTTTTTCAATCTCAGCAGAAATAACCACAACCTGATTCCCTTCGGCTTCGGCAACTTCTTTCACTTTATCTGAAAGAGCATTTCCATTCACAGCAGAAGCTTCATCAACGTTACAAATATAAAGAACAGGTTTTCCAGTTAATAAACCAAAAGATTTCATTTGTACTTTTTCATCATCTGTTAAATTAAAAGTACGAACAGGATATCCACTTTCTAAATGAGAAAGAACACGTGACCCAAGATCAAATAAAGCCTTTGCCTGTTTATCTTGTCCTTTTGCTTTCTTTTCTAAATTCTTAACTTGTTTCGCCAAACTTTCCATATCAGCCAATACAAGTTCTGTATCAATTACTTCTTTATCACGCAAAGGATCAATTGTTTCCAATGTATGCGTAATGTCACCATCTTCAAAACAACGCAATAAATGACAAATTGCATCCACTTCACGGATATGACCTAAAAACTGATTCCCAAGACCTTCACCTTTAGAAGCGCCTTTTACTAATCCAGCAATATCCACAAATTCTAATTGTGTTGGAATAATTTCTTTTGATCCTGCTAACTGTGCTAATTTCAACAAACGATCATCTGGCACAGCCACACGTCCCACGTTTGGTTCAATAGTACAAAACGGATAATTAGCCGCTTCCGCAGCCGCAGTTTGTGTCAAAGCATTAAAAAGTGTCGATTTTCCCACATTAGGTAAACCCACAATACCGCAATTAAATCCCATCAATTGACTCCTTTATATTTTAATGATAAGAGTTATAAAACAATTTAAATGAATTTGAAAGGATTTTTTAATAATGACTACAAAACTAAACATTATAGATGAAAATAACATCCCATTAATCGAAAATTATAACTTAATTAGCACAAAGGAAAATTGTCCTGAAATCACAAAATTAAAAAGAAACGCTGTTGAAGAATATCGTAAATTATGTCTTTCAAATAAACCTAATTTTTTTGAAACAGAATTTTTAAATTCAAAAATTGAAACACCTTCAATAAAATTACCAAACATTGAAAAATTAAATACGATTGAAGAAAAAACAAATACATTCGTATTCTTAAATGGACAATATAATGCCGACTTATCAATGTTTGATGAAACGATTTTTAAAACAGAAAGTTGCTCAAATAAAATAGGATCGATCACAAAAGAAAATTATTCAATCCTTTCAACATTAAACACTGCATACATCAATACACCTGTGTTTATTAAATGTACAAAGAAAACAAATATACCACTACATATCATTTACATGAATACAGAAGAAACAAATAATATTATCTTCCCACGTGTATTTATTGAAATTGAAAAAAACTGTGAAACAATCCAAATTATGGAAAGCATTATCAACGATGAAAATGCAAAAGGATTACAAAACATTAACTCTGAAATTAAAGTACATGAAAACACAAACGTAGAACATAAAATTATCTCTACGTCAAATACAATTAATTCAATCACATCATCTGTAAAACATCATGGAAACGGAGAATATAATTTCTATTGCACAACAGAAAATGTACCAACAACTCAAATTGAACATGATGTAACAAT